>NZ_CP136422.1:1037500-1390000 GCF_034355335.1 Blautia coccoides | reverse complement strand
CCCCAATCCATCGTATTCTGATTTCAATACCGCTGTGCCGTGTACCATAATAAAAACCCCCTTTTCAGGCAACAGAACCCGGTCCTGCTGCAGATCTCCCATTATTTTTATACGCAAAAGGCCGCCGCACACTCCCTGCGGCAGCCCTGTTACATATACTTAGCCTTCTACAACTTCCAGTACATCCATTGGACATGCTTTCGCACAGATACCGCAGGCGATACATTTGCTGCTTGTAGGTGAGTCCTCTGCCTTTACCATTACATGGAAAGGACATGCCTCAACACATTTGCCGCAGCCGGTACATTTTTTCTTGCTGATCATGTAAACGCCTTTTGCATTCTGTGTGATCGCGCCCTCCGGACAGGCCTCCGCGCATTTTCCGCACTGTACACAGACCATTGGTTTTGCATCGCCCTTTTTGTCAATGATCTGGATACAGGATTTGTCTGGGTCAAACTCCTTATAAAAGCTTGTTGAACAGGCTCTTACACATTCCAGACATGCCATACACTTTGCGCCTTTTGTCACTTTCAGTTTCTTCATCTTGAATTCCTCCGCTATTTTCCTGAAATTTTCGTATGCATCAGAAGCATACACAAGCATATGCTCATGTGATAATTTTAACATTATATATTATGTTTCACAAGTGGATTTTACAAAAAAGGACATTTTCAGCCCTGCGAAAATGTCCTTTTTGTCGTATTTTATCAGAGGATTTTCCTCTTCTTAAAATCGGTTTCGTTATTTTGCCGCTTCGTTATAGATCAGCGCCATCATCTCAAAATCCTCGTCCGTGTTATTCTCCATACTGTGACTCTGTCCCGGTTCAATGACACAGACATCGCCGGGATGTACTTCTGTACGGCTGCCGTCATTGTCCACAAAAATCCCTGTGCCCTTCAGCACATAATACGGCTCCGTATTGCCCACATGCTGATGCATACCGATGGAGCTGTGAGGCTTTATAACCACCTTAGCATATAGCTTGCCATGTCCGTAAAGCTCTTCCTCCTTCAGGATATGGTGGAATTCCACGGTGCCCTCTCCGCCTCGTACCTTCTGCTGTACCACTACATTTGTCTTTCTGACCATGATGTCGATCCCCTTTCTTCTGTCGTATCCCATCTGTCCCCGGTAGTCAGGGACTCTCTTTCTTATAAGAATGATCTGATGATAAAGAACACTGCTGGAACCAGAAATGCAGGAAGCATGTTCATAGTTCTGAAATTCTTGATTCCCAGAATGCTGAGTCCTGAGCTGAAGATCAGGATACCTCCGATAATAGAGATTTCTGCCATGATCGCCGGACTCATGACCCCGGCCAGCAGCAGTGCCAGGCAGTAGAAAAATCCCTGCCAGAAAAATAAAACAATGGCTGCAAGTGCAATGCCGAATCCGAATGTGGATGCCAGCACAGAAGATGTGACAAAATCCAGCATGGCATTGGTGAACAGATACGTATGATCCCCCTTCAGGGCACTCTCCATAGGTCCCAGAATAGACAGGGTACCCACACAAAACAGCAGGATCGCCGTGGATAAGCCCTGAGCCAGGTTCCCGTTGGAAAACCCGGTGACAAACTTCTTAAACCTGTCCTCCAGATGTATCTTTTCTCCCAGAAGCCCGCCAATAGCTAGACTCACAATAAACAGAACCGGGTACTTACTCTGAGGCATGTATTTGACTATGGCGTTGATCCCCAGTGCAGTTGCTGCCAGGCCCATAGCCTGCATCATGATCTCCTGATGTTCTTCCCTGATCCCCTTTTTCAGTCTGCTGCCAATAAAGCTTCCGGTCAAAATCGCAGCGCAGTTTACCAGTGTTCCTATCATCTCTTGTATCCGCCTTTACAGTTTCAAGTATTGTTCCACATTCACGATAAATACTGTGGCGCCGCCCACATCAATGGTGACCGGCGGTGCGGAATATCCCAGCACCGGACCTTTTGTTCCGGCCGAATAGGTGGGGTTGATGAGCATCTCTTTTCTTCTGGAACACTCTTCCTTGATGACCTGGAGCACCATCTCTACTTTGTCATCCTCAGTTCCTATCATCAGCGTGGCATTTCCTTTTCTCAAAAATCCGCCTGTACTGGCAAGCTTTGTCACACTGATGCGTTCCTTATTCAGACGTTCTACCACGAATCCTTCATCCTCTTTGTGCACGATCGCAAAAATCATTTTCATAATGAAGCACCTCCTAATGCAGTGCTGCTCTCTGCCCGCCGCCCGGCCTCTCCTGAAACCCCAGGCGCCTGTGAGCGTCTGACCAGCTTTTCGTTTATTATAGCATAAATTGGGCTTAATGGAAAATTATTTTGCATAATTTTTCTTGTAATTTCTGTTAATAGGATGCAAATATCACTACAATATCAAGGGCTGTACGGCAGGAAAGCATTCTGTACGCGTAAAAATCCCCTTTTCACAAAACATTCAAATTCCATTCACAATTCTTTTAATATTTCACCACAGTTTCATCACATTTGTGCTTTATTATTAAATACATAGAAAGGCAATCACCTTTATATAAAAATTTTCTTTTTCATACGCCGGGCTTTTTAAAAGCCCGGCCCTCCTTTTTTAAGGAAAGGAACTATTTTTCCTTTAAGATTTCTATCAGATCCTGCACCGCATTGGGTACATAATGCTTTTTACGATAAATAGCCGCAATCTTCCGGGGCGGCGGAGCCTGTACCAGCCGGTAACACTGCAGTCCTCTCTGATTATCTCCATACTCCGCAATACTGGACAATAAAAGGGTAACACCCACTCCCGCTTCCACCAAATCTCTGCATACATCAAAGCTTCCGCATTCAATCGTCTTCCGAGGACGAAAGCCTGCCTCCCAGCACAAGTCAAAGGTAATATCGTACATTCCATTTCCTTCATTTACAGTCAGAAAGAGCATATCCCGGAATTCTGCTATATCCACAGCAGCGTAGGGAGAATTGCCATCGGGCTCACTTAAAATAGTGAGATGCTGATTGACAGGATGCTCTCTGGGTACCGCCAACAGAATTTCTTCCTCCATGATTTCCTCAACCACATATTTCACATCATCAAAGGGAGCTGTGGCAATACACAGATCCATATCACCGTTATCCAGGCTTTTCATCATCTGATAATAAGGATATTCCCGTAGAACAATGGAATAATTGGGATACTTTTCAAGCAGCCGCGGTATTCGGCCTGCCAGCACACAGCGGCTTCGGTGAGGCGCTGCCCCAATGATCAGCCGTCCATACTGATTGTTCTGCATATCATTAAAACATTTTTCCGTCTGCGCCTCCATATCCAGGATGCGGCGGGCCATTTCCACATACAGCTCTCCTGCCACAGTCAGTCGAAGAGGTGTTGTAGTCCGGTCAAACAGTGTATGTCCCAGTTCATTTTCCAGTTTGCTGATATATTGGCTCAGAGATGGCTGAGCAATGATAAGGCGTTTGGCTGCCTTGGTAAAATTTTTTTCTTCTGCCAGGGTGACCACATACTGCAACTGTCTGCTATTCATAGATTTCCCCTCTGCATTTCTCTTTTTTCTTAATTATAGCAAAGGAAATACATTTGGTCTATCCAATTCCGCTTTTCCCTCTTCACACTTCAGGACGGGAACATTTAAAATATTGCTGCCCGTATCTGAGGATCTCCTCATCCCAAATCATCTTCCGCTTGGGATGAGCAGCAAACTGGCAGGAAATAACTGTTCCTGGTCCATGAAACATCTGGTCAGCGGTCTTTCGCACATGCTCCCTGATCTGTTCCGGTCCTGTGCTCTCCAGATCCATAAACTGTGTATCACATACGCCTCCTATCATGGCCAGTTTTCCACCGAACTTTGTCTTGCAGGATGCAGGGTCATTGGAAATATGGACGGTTGCCCAGGAACTGGCCCCCATGTCTGCAATCTCTTCTGCTATGGGAGCCATAATGCCGCAGCAATGATGCTCATATATAACTCCCTGGGAAGTTATGTTGTCAATGACACGCTGAAGATGCGGCTTGATTAAACTCCTCCAGATTTCCGGAGACATAAACATACCGCTGCCGGAGCCATAGTCATCATGCATATTAATGATATCAGGTTTATAGTAACGGATATAACAGTTATGAAGACGGATTTTGTGATCTGCCATTGCAGAGAAAAATGATTCACAGGCATCCGGTTTTTCCAGCAGAGCGCAGAGGGCATCTGTAAAGGGCATAATGCTGAACATACGCTCCCACAGCCCCAGCCGATCCACAATTTTGCAGAGTTTTTGTTCACGGTTCCAGCCGGCAGTGTCGGCGGCAGCATGGGCGTTCCAATCCAATCGATTCAAATCCGGGAATTCTAACACATCCTCCCACCTTGTGATATCATCCAGAAGATGACAGCCCGGTGCAGGGTTGGATGCCTTTATTGTCGGTTCAAACTGCCATTTTTGTCCAAACCAGTCCTCATTGATCAATTCTGTCAAACCACCGTCAGGCACTTCGTTGACAAAGTCCAGGCCCATAGGCTTGCAGATATCCACGTCTTCCATCAAGGGCATGAATTCAGGCTCTTGGTGATGGTAGACCAACAGCATATTTTCCTTAAATGTAACAGCCATGGTATTTCCTCCTTTCCTGCAGACCGCCCTCCTATTCAGACTGTCTGCATTGGTTTTCCCTGCTTATTCAGGCCGTCTGTATTTAAAATACTGCTGACCGTATGAAAGCAGCTCATCCTGGAATATCTGATTCCGCTCAGGATGGCAGATACAGCCCACAGCCATAACGGTTCCCACCCCCGGAAGCATTTTATCGGACATTTCCCTTACATGGGAACGCATCTGTTCTTCTGTGGTGGAATCCATATCAAACAGCTGTCCGTCACAGACACCGCCCACAAAAGCCAGCTTATGTCCAAGCTTCTGTTTACAGGCACATACGTCATTGACCACATGGACCATATTCCAGGAACTGGCACCCATATCTGCTATCTCCTGGGCAAGAGGAGCCATATAACCGCAGCAATGATGTTCATATAAAACTCCCTGGGAAGTAATATTGTCAATGACCCGCTGCAGATGTGGTTTTATCAGCTCCCGCCAAGTATCCGGGGACATAAACAGTCCGTTTCCGTGCCCGTAATCATCGTGCATACAGATCACATCGGGATGATAATATTTGATGTATTGGTTATGAAGTTTTATTTTGTGGTCAGCAACTGTTCGGAACAAATCTTCGCAGGCCTCAGGCTCCAGCAAAAGTCCGCAGAGAAGTTCATCAATGGGAACCATGGAAAAGGCCCGCTCCCACAGACCAGTAGCATCTTTGATCTCCAGAAGCCTGTTTTTGTCAATTTCAACAGCATCCTCATCAAATTTTGCTTTCCAGTCTATTGAATCCACATCAGGAATCTCCACATAATCCCGCCAGTCAGCAATATCCGCAACAATATAGTGGGATGCATCCGGATTAAACGCATTCACCATAGGTTCATAGACCCAGTCCTGACCAAACCAGTCCGTTTCTTTCTTCCCTGCCCTTTTTCCATGGAAAAGTACATTCTTAAAACCGGGTTCTACACTTCGGATCCTCTGGATATCACCCAGTAAAGGCAAATATTCCGGTATCTTGTGCTGATAGACCAGCAGCATATTCTCACGCAAAGTAAGCATAGACGTTTCCTCCTTTTTACTTTGTACAGGCTGTGTTTTCATCTCTGTCTTTATCATAACTCAATCTAAAAATAGCCGCCAATACATAATTTTTTATCAAAATCATAGTATTTTACCTATAATGTTGAATCTGAGATACCGGCAGCATAAACTTGCAGTCAAAAAAATATTATAGGCAAAACACAATAAAAAATATAGAATTTTATGTATTTGAAGCAATAACCATGTGTGTGCTATGATGAAATTGTAAAAACGAAGCCGTGAAATTAAGAAAGGAGTGTTGGGGTTATGCTGCAGATCTTGTTTACACTGATTCTTCTGGCAATTGTAATTTATGGCATTGTCAAAAAAATCAACATTGCAACTGTTTTGCTGTTTGCGACAATCATTGGATATCTCTGTCTGACTATTGCAGGGGGAACCAGTGTGGCGGGAGAGGAATCCATCGGAAACCGCTTTCTGGATATTTTTGAGATAATCAACAGTTCTATGGTAAAAGCCATGACCGGAAATATCCTGACAGCTATGGTTATGATTTCCTATATGGATTACATGAAAGAGCTGAAGGCTACGGATATGTTTGCCACTATATTAGCTGCACCAGTGCAGAAATGGAAATCCAAATACCTTGTTGCCGCCTTTACCATTCCAATCGGTGTGCTCATGGGAATTGCAATTTCTGGCGGTTCCTTTATTACAATGACCCTGCTGCTCGGAACGATCTATCCGGTATTAAGAGCGCTTGGATGCTCCAAACCCACATGTGCTACGGCCATTCTGCTGCATACCGTAGTCCTGATCAGCCCTGCCAGGGCAGCCTATTACAATGCATTGAGTCTCATGGAAATGGAAGCATCCGTTCCGCTTTGGTTTGTCCAGATCCAGCTTCCTGTGGCAGCTGTAATGGTCATTGTCATGATGATCTTATTTGTTATTACCAGTAAATATTTTGATAAAAAAGAAGGGCGGACTGAAGAGGCCAGGGATGAGACCTTGAAACTTACCACGATTCGGGATATCGATGCCCCGGTCATCTATGGGATCCTGCCTCTG
The DNA here is from genome assembly GCF_034355335.1 of Blautia coccoides. Lineage (NCBI taxonomy): Bacteria > Bacillati > Bacillota > Clostridia > Lachnospirales > Lachnospiraceae > Blautia > Blautia producta. The sequence goes on along the minus strand of NZ_CP136422.1, from coordinate 1,383,300 downwards.
CTGCCTTTGATATTAGTAGTTATCTTCAGTGAACTGGTAGTTAAATCTGTAGTCATCAGTGTTGTTGCAGCCTGTATCCTGTCCTGGATCATTTCTTTTATCGTTAACCTTATTGCTACACGTAATCTCATGGACAGTCTCAAAAGGTTTAATTCCATTTACAAAGGGATGGGCACTGTAATGACAACCACAGGTCCTATTCTGATGTTTGGAACCACCTTTGCAGGTGTTATCTCTGCCGTTGGAGGAATGTCGATCCTGATCGACAGTGTCTCCCGTGTCGCAAGCGGAGAAGTTCTTCTGGCACTGGTTGGCCTTACGGGACTGGTCATGGTAGCACTGACCGGTACCTTTAACGGCAATCTTGCACTGGTTTTTCCCATTGTAAAAGAGATTGTAGCCTCAACGGGAATCGGAGCGCTGGGGGCAGCACAGGGTGTTATGCTTACCCTGACAGCCGGCGGAGGTCTCTGCCCGGTATCCGGACAGAATCTGTTCCTGGCACAGCAGACAGATACGGACATCCTGGTTATTCTAAAACGTGGTGCTATTCCCATTATCTGCGGTGCTGCTGCACAATTCCTTGTAAGTGTTCTGATATTCGGTTAAAATATAATCACAATCAAGAAATACCAAGTTATCCCCAGACGGCAGGGAAATATCTCCCTGGCGGCTGGGGTATATTGGCATAAAGAGAGTTCCGGTGTAAACGTGCATATACAAGGGGGGTGTCTGCAGTGTTTCAAATCGTATTTACATTGCTTCTGCTTGCCATGATCGTCTATGGAATTATGAAAAAGATCAACATCACTACTGTACTGATGTTTGCTACAGTATGTGGATATATAGGTCTTCTGCTGCTGCAGAAAGAATACGCTGCCGGTGATACTACAAGCGGCAGCCACTTTTTAGATATCTTTGAATCCATTGGGAATTCCATGAAAAATTCTATGGGCGGGTATATCCTCACATCCATATCCATGCTCTCCTACGTGGATTACATGAATCGTATCAAGGCTACGGATATGTTTGCCGCGCTCCTTGCAGCACCGGTACAAAAATTAAAGTATAAATATCTGATTGCAGCCTTCACGATCCCCATTGGCGTTTTGATGGGAATTGCAATTTCTGGCTCCCTGATCACCATCACGCTGCTGCTGGGCACGATTTATCCTGTGCTCCGCTCTCTGGGCTGTTCTAAACCCACCTGTGCCACTGCTATCCTGCTCCACACCATTATCGCCATAAGCCCTGTTCGTTCGGCTTATTATAATGCCCTGAGTCTGATGAATATGGATATCTCCGTGGCCATGTGGTTCATCCGTGTGCAGCTTCCTGTGGGGGGTATCATGGTTGCGGTGGTTATGGTACTGTTCATTCTTACAAGCCGGTACTTTGACCGGAAAGAAGGCCTGAATAAAGAAGAGAAGGAAAGTCTGAAGATTAAAACAGTCAGAGATATCGGTGTTCCGGTATACTATGCAATACTGCCCCTGCTTCCCCTTATACTTGTAGTGATCTTCAGCGAATTAGTGGTCGGAACTGTAATTATCAGTGTTGTCGGAGCCTGTGTACTGTCATGGTGTATTGCTTTTACAGTTCAGATGCTAAGCACACGCAGTCTTTCCTCCTGCCTGAAGAATTTTGAGGCAATTTACGAAGGTATGGGGGTTGTGATGACCACTTCAGGACCCATCGTAATTTTCGGTACAACATTTTCAGGCGTTCTCACTGCACTCGGCGGAATGTCCCTCTTCATTGATACTGTATCCAAAGTTGCCAGCGGCTATGTCCTTCTGGGTGTTGTGGGTGTCACAGGGCTGCTCATGGTATCTATAACAGGAACATTTAACGGCAATCTGGCGCTGGTCTTTCCAGTAGTCAGAGGTATCGTGCAGGGAACAGGTATCAATCCCCTGGGAGCAGCCCAGGCGGCCATGTTCTCGCTTACTTCCGGGGCAGGTATCTGCCTGGTATCAGGCCAGAATCTGTTTTTGGCCCAACAGACAGATACAAATATACTTGTCATTATTAAAAGAAGTCTGATTCCCACTATAGGAGGCTTCATTGCAAGTTTTCTTGCAAGTGTTATACTCTTTGGATAGTGAAAAAGGATACGGCTGAACGGACCTACATTGTTTTCCGTATCTCTTTTTCCTGTCTACTGATAAATAAAATAACCTTGAATTTTTTTAAATTTTTTTCAAAAAATGTGTTGACATTTGGCGAAAGGTATAGTATATTATGTCTTGTCGTTAAGACATGCGCGAGTGGCTCAGTTGGTGGAGCGCGACCTTGCCAAGGTCGAGGCCGCGGGTTCGAGTCCCGTCTCGCGCTCTTTTATTTTATCAGAAGGACGGACATCTGTAAAAGATGTCCGTCTTTTTTCGTCCTGTTTTTATCTAGGAATATATACTCCCGGCTTTTCTCACAAGCTCTTCCAGAAGGGCCTGCATTTTTCCCGTAACGGGATGTTGTCCCAGTCCGTATCTTTCCGCCAAACGCCCCATTCTGGGAAATGCCAGCCACGTACTGCCCGTTTCATCTTCCCAAATGGAAATCCTCAGCGGAAGCTCCAGGGAAATACTCTGGTCTTCCTGCATCAGCTCAGTTCCTACTTTTGGAGCTCCAAATACAACCACCGTTGTGGGCCGCAGAGTCAGGCCTGCCTCCTTTGCATTTTTTGCATGGTCAAATTTGGCAAATACCGGAATCTTCTTCTCTCTCAAAATATCTTCCAGCCTTCTGACCATATCCTCCACCGGAAACTGCCCTTCAAAGAGATACAAGTTATTGTCATCGTAATTGGTAGACAGCAGATCTCCAAAAGCGCCTGCGATCCTTCTTGCCAGATTAGTAAAATCTATTCCCTCTTTATTTGCAAGCAGTGTGACACATACCAGCTCATCTGAATGGGTGAACCTGCTAAGGAAAGAGGAATAACCGGGAACAGACCCCTTGATGTCCATCAACCCTCTGTGCTTATAAAACTGCCATCCTGCCACTCCCGGCACTTCTCTTCCATCCGGCAGATTCCATGGTGCATAGATAAGTTTTCTGTCTTTTGCTTCATGGATAAGCACTCCGCCCGCCAGTCCGATGTCCCAGAAGGAAATGTCCTGGGCGGATGCCCAGATGTCGCCGACTCCTCTGAGTGCAGAGGATACTGCCGGTTTTATTCTCCGGTTCTCCCTGTCATAGCTTACCGCGGGTTCTGTAGGGTCTATGTATTTGCCGTTATTTTTAAAAAGCTGATGGATATTCCCAGTCAGAGATACCTCCTCGTACTGGAGCTTTTTCAAATCCTCAGCAAACCCGGTTCTCCCAAGTCCAAGAAACTGGATCTGTCTCTCGGTTACAAAATCATGATACGATTCCCCGCTTATGCGTTCTACAATCTCTGTCAGCATCAAAAAATTGGACGCGCTCCATTCCACATCTGTTCCCGGAACAAAATGAAGCTTCTCTTTATCTATCAGTTCAAGGATTTCTCTGAATTCCCATTCTCTGTAAATATCAAAGCCTTCATACAGATAATCCGGTATCCCTGATCCATGGCGGAGAAGCTGCAGGATTTCAATGCCGTACCATTCTTCCGGAACTTCGGGGATGTGATCGCCCAGCCTGTCCTCCAACCTCAATTTTCCGTCCTCAAACAACTGCATAACCGCCACTGCAGCAAATGCCTGGGAAATAGGGCCGGTCGGCCACATGGTATTGGCAGAGGCCAGCCTTCTCTCACCCCGATCAGATAATCCATAACCCACAACTCTTGGAATATACGGTGCCTGAACGATCGCCAAGGTAAGGCCGGGTATTCCTTTTTCCTTCATAAATTCCCATATCATCGAATCCACACTCTGACCAAGATATGATACATCTGCACTGCCTCTCATTTTCATGACTTCATGTTCTTTTGTATTCATAATACTCCTTCCCTGCCTGCCAGGCATAGTATGGCTGCTTACTTTTGCCTTCTGTAACATTTTTGATTACATTTTATACTGTAACAATATCAGTTACCGTTTTATTTGTCAAGATATATTTTAGATTGACCGTAATTTTTTCACATATTATAATAAAAGAAATTACTTTCGGAAAAAGAGGGATAGTCATGCTGAACATAAAAGAAATAAAATGTCTTGTAGAAAATCACAGAACTGAACTTATCCGGGCTGCTGACCGCATCTGGGATTTTGCTGAGGAACGCTTTACAGAATTTCAATCAAGCAAACTACAGATGGATGTGCTGAAAAGCCATGGATTCACGGTCACAACTCCCTGTGCAGCCCTGCCCACTGCCTTTCAGGCTCAATATGGGAACGGACATCCCGTCATCGGTTTGCTGGGTGAATACGATGCTCTCCCCGGCCTTTTCTGGCCGGCTGACAGCACAAGTTCCGCCCCCGCCAAATGCCAGACAGATGTCCAAAAATGCGGCCACGGATGCGGTCATAATCTATTGGGTATAGGAGCACTAGGTGCTGCTCTGGCCGCAAAAGACTATATGGAGAAGAAACAACTCAAAGGGACCATCATTTATTATGGCTGTCCGGCTGAGGAAAACGCTGCGGGCAAGGCTCTTATGATAGATGCCGGTTTCTTTAGCGGAACAGATATCTGCCTTTCCTGGCATCCTAACTACAAAACAGGGATTTTTAACAATTCCCTTGCCAACTGCCGTGTCTCTTACTGTTTTCACGGGACAAGCGCTCACGCTGCCCAGTCGCCCCATATGGGAAGAAGTGCTCTGGATGCCTGCGAACTGATGAGCGTAGGAGTCAACTATCTCCGTGAACATATGATAGATGAAGCCCGTATCCACTTTGCCTACCTAAATGCCGGAGGAACCGCGCCAAACATCATCCCGGCAGAAGCCGAAGTTTTTTACGCAATACGCGCTCCCCGCACTGACCAGGCGGAAGAATTGAAAGAACGAGTAAACAATATTGCGAGAGGCGCTGCCCTTATGACTGAGACCACCCTGGAAATTGATGAAAAATGCATCTATGAAAGTTTTCTCCCCAATCAGGTGCTGGACAGTTTGGTGCTGAAATATCTGAACTGCTTTACTCCTCTTTCTTATTCCAAAGAAGAAAAGGCCTATGCGGCACGCTTTGTCCCATATGGTGATTTACCAAATGCGCAGGAATCCATTGATGCCTCTCCTGATCTTTCTCTTTACAGAAAAACAAGCATATCTACAGATGCGGGAAATGTCAGCCAGAGAATCCCCTCCTCCGCATTCATGGTAAACTGTTATGCCAACGGCTCTCCTCTCCACCACTGGAGCGTCACCGCGCAGGGCAAATCTTCTCTAGCCCACAAAGGGATGCAGGCGGCTGCCGGTATTCTTGCGGCGGCTGCCTGTGAAATTTTCCTGACTCCATCTATTGCAGAGCAGGCCCAAAAGGAGTTCATTGAATCTCAGAAAAAAAAGCGGGCTGACCTATGAATTTTTTCATAGACAAGCTGCAAACAGATCCAGGCGCTTAAATAAGCGCCTGGTTGTATTTTATCGATCCGTTTTCTATAAATCAGGAAAGCCTGATAATCGTAAGATTGGCTCCATTCCCAAGCTGCAGTACAGCTGCCCCGATCAATCCGAACAGTTGGAGCTGAATTCTGTCACCAGCGTCAAGGGCAGCAAATGTAGTTGCCGTAAAAGTGCTGACCGATACAGCCGGTGAAAAAGTGGACCCTCCTAATTCATTTCCGTTCCTCAGTACGCGGGAGGACATGAGCAGCGCCGCTGTGGTGGAAACCCTGTAGGAAATCATATAAGTTCCTGAAAAAGGTACGGTAAAAACAGCATTTGTGGCATTGGTTGTAAAACCATCTAGTTCCTGATAATCAGGCAGAGGTATAACCGTTCCGCCCAGGACCACCGTAATGGTATCACCAGTGGCATTGACAGCATTCATACTGTTTGCCGTAAGTGAAGTGCCCGTTGCTCCGGTGGGTCCGGTTTCTCCTATTGGTCCGGTCTCTCCCCTGATGCCAATTGGGCCGGTGGCTCCGGTAGCTCCCGTTGGGCCGGTGGCTCCATCGGCTCCGGTTGGTCCGGTGGCTCCTGTTGCTCCAGCTTCTCCCGTGGCTCCTGTTGGACCGGTCGCTCCTATTGGACCCGCCTCTCCTGTGGCTCCGGTTGGCCCTATAGCTCCCGTCGGGCCGGTAACTCCGTCGGCTCCCGTGGCTCCGGTAGCTCCGGTGGGGCCGGTGACTCCATCAGCTCCTGTTGGGCCGGTCGGGCCGATTGGTCCAGCTTCTCCTGTGGCTCCAATAGCTCCGGTGGGGCCGGTTGGTCCTATGGCTCCGGCTGCACCTGTCGCTCCGGTTGGGCCAGTAATACCATTGGCTCCCGTATTTCCTACAGGTCCTGTGGCCCCCGTATTTCCATTAGCCCCGGTAGGTCCGGTGGCCCCAATAGGTCCAGTAACTCCTGTTGGACCAGTGGGACCCGTTGCACCGGTTGTTCCGTTGTTTCCGGCAGCTCCGGTCGGTCCGGTGGCTCCCATGGCTCCCGTGGCACCTGCCGGGCCTGTAACTCCCGTAGCTCCGGTAGGTCCGGTGGCTCCGGCTGCACCCGCGGCCCCTGTCGGCCCAGATGCTCCAGTCGGCCCGGCCGGTATGGTAAACAAAAGCTGCGCGCCACTGGGTGTAAAAGTTTCATCCACAGATGCCTGTGTACCAGGGTCACCGGTCACAGTTCCTGCAACGGTAACTACAGGCGACATTCCAGCAGCACCTGTAGGTCCGGTATCTCCCCTTAGGCCTGTGGCTCCCGTAGCCCCGGTGGCTCCCCTTAGGCCTGTGGCTCCCGTAGCTCCGGTGGCTCCCGTGGCTCCGGTATTTCCCCTTAATCCCACCGGTCCCATAGGGCCGGTAGCTCCCGTGGGTCCCATTGGTCCAATTGGGCCGGCCGGCCCGGGACAGCATCTGGTTTCCTGGCAGACCGGACAACATCTGGTGTTCTGGCAGCCTGCCGCATACATGTCACTGCGTCTCTCTGCCGCAGCAATTTCATTTTTTTCATATTTATAATTATCACTCATAATATCACATCCATTTCTATTAGCAGTTCATGACTGCTAATTCATTGTATGTTGTTGTCGAATGAATGTTAAAAATATTATGATAATAATTTTTTTCGGCAAAAATATTCCTTATTATACAAATAAGCGGAGGATTCCGGTTTGCATTGTCCCGCAATCTCGTTATACGCTTCTGCCTCTGAATATCTCCCCAATTTATCGCAGCATACACAGAGCTGCAGCGAGGGAATGTATTGATAACAGTCAGGAAGGACAAAACCTCCTTTTTTCAGATCCAATTTGCATTTTAACGCATTTTCATACCAGAAAACAGCCGTCTCATACTGTTCCTTTTCCATGAAATATCTTCCTATCTCACAGCAGATTTCCGCTCTTGGCACATCATATTCCAGACTTCTGAAAAGCGCCTGCAGAGACGCAGAACCCTCTCCCATTTTCTCGTAACATTTGGCCATGATCTGACATGCCTCTATTTTATTTTCCACCCAGGCATCCTGGCGTTCCAGAAAACTCTCCAGCGCTTTTGACGCCTCCCCGTAAGTCTCATGATAATAAAGCTCACGGGCATAATAATAAAGTTCACGGGCATTCAGAACTTTTCCTTCAGACAGCATCTTTTTATAAATAGCAAGATTTCTATCCGGATCACCTGCCCCCAGCTTTTTATGGGATACAGCTACCTCTGAATATACAATGTTGCCGCTGGGCGTTATCACCTCGTGCACTGCGCCCTGCCATACATACCCACATCCGTTCCGTATCAGGCGCTCCCTATAATACCAGAAAGTCGGATTTCCGTTTTTATCAAATGCTGTGTGATACCTCATCATCACAACGTCTGTATGGAGAGTCAACCCTCGTTTCAGTTCCAGAAACGCCTCCCTGTCCTTCTCAGACATCACATCATCCGCGTCCATCCACATGCAGTAATCCATAGATGCCTTTAAAAAAGAAAAATTTCTGGCAGCCGAAAAATCATCTATCCATTCAAAAAAATAAATCCTATCGGTATATTGTCGGGCAATCTCCCTGGTTCTGTCCTCTGACCCTGTGTCCACAATGATGATCTCATCAACCAAATCCTTCATTCCTGACAAACAACGCCCTAAAACAGCCTCTTCATCCTTCACGATCATACACAAGCTTATAGATACCATAACTCTCTTCCCTCTCATACCACACAGGTTCTCTGCAGGCAGGAACCATCTCGTAACACAATATGCCGCTGTATGCAGAATTGTCCGTGATCAGGGAAAAGAAAAAGGACGTGACTCTTGATCACGTCCTTAAGATTGCACTCAATATATACTGGCTGTTGGGGAAATTCTTATGTGTGATGTCCTCGAGCCGGATCAAATCCACATCCAGCCATAATTCTTCAGCCACGATCATAAGGTGAGAAAACATGATACCAAAATTAAACTCCTCATATCTGCCCAGATGGTTCATATTATGCTTCTTGGCAAACACGTGAATTCTGTTATCATAGACCACAAAGCGCCACGGCTGGCTGTTCATACTGGAAGGAGCCAGGCGCGCGGAATCAAGAAGCTGCTTCATCCACTGTCTCGGAACTTCCTTGTACACACAAAGGTCCTGCAGATCCATGCGCTTCGCCTCCACTGCTTTTCTGGTATGGCTGCCTCTGCTGTATCCAAAAGCCATCAGGATCACGAATTTCAGATTCCCCTTGTGCGGATTCCCTGCCTTTGGCTTTACACCGCTCAAAAAACAAGTTCCCAGGCCTTTTGCACACATAAAGAGCGCAAGCTGCTCCATAATATAACCGGCATTCATCATAGCGCGGTCCTTCTCTTCAGAGTAAAAGGCAATATAATAAGGCGCCCTTACCCCCAGCAGATGTATTCTTTTATTTTGTCCCTTAGTATTATCTATAATAGAAATCTCCGTATGGATACCGGGATTCAACCCTTCAATCTGGCTGTAATACTCTCTGATCTCGTTAAGCAGGGCAGCCTTTACCGGTTCCATTTCATAATTTCGGACTGATTTCCTTGAAAATATCGCTTCGTATAAGTTCATACTCTCACCTTTTAATTTTTCCGTAACAATATTGTAACATATAATTGGGGAATTGCAATGCCTAAATAGAGGGTTTTTCAAATTCTTTTGTATTTTTTTTAAAACCTATTGACAATGTACTCCAATACGCGTATTATTGTATTAAGCAATTAGTACAGCAATACAGGAGGTGTTACATTATATGTCGTGGAAACTTAATCCCGATCGGCCTGTCTATATGCAGCTGATTGAGCGTATCACAACAGATATCATCGCTGGTATCTATCCGCCGGGAAGCAAACTGCCGTCAGTACGGGATCTAGCACAGACAGCAGGCGTCAATCCCAATACAATGCAGAAAGCTCTTTCAGAGATGGAGCGGACCAATCTGGTCTACAGCCAGAGAACCAGCGGAAGATTCATTACGGAGGACCTGAATATGATCGATAACCTGAAAACGGAACTGGCATCTGAACAGATCAAAGAGTTCCTGGATAAAATGCAAAAAATAGGCCTGTCAAAAGAAGACATCATAGGGCTGATCAAAAAAGTTAGCGAGGAGGAGAAAAAATGAGTACGATTCTGGACTGCCGGGGCCTGACCAAAAGGTACGGCAATAAACTGGCGCTGGACCACATCGACTTGTCACTGGGCCGCGGTAAGATCATCGGTCTGCTTGGCCCCAACGGCAGCGGCAAGACCACCTTGATCAAACTGCTGAACGGCCTTCTGGTACCCACCGAAGGAGAAATCTTTGTCGACGGCAAAGCGCCTGGTGTAGAGACAAAAAAAGTTGTATCTTATCTGCCGGAACGCACCTATCTGAACCGCTGGATGAAGGTATCAGATTTGATTTCCTATTTCTGCGACTTTTATGAGGACTTCGACAGATCACGGGCCTATGACATGCTGCAGAAGCTGAATATCAACCCCAATGACCGTTTGTCCACCATGTCCAAGGGCACCAAGGAAAAAGTACAGCTTATCCTGGTCATGAGCCGCAGAGCAAGCCTGTACTGCCTGGATGAGCCGATTGCCGGTGTTGACCCGGCTGCAAGAGATTATATCCTTTCCACTATCATCAACAATTACGATGAGAATGCCACCATCCTCATTTCCACCCATTTGATCTCCGATGTGGAAAACATTCTGGATGATGTCATTTTTATCCAAAACGGTCATATCCGCATGCAGGACAGTGTGGACAATATCCGCCTGGCAAAAGGCGTTTCCGTAGACAGTCTGTTCCGGGAGGTGTTCAAATGTTAAAGAAACTATTCAAATATGAGTGGAGGTCTGTTTCCACGCTACTATTTATTGTACACGGCGCGCTTTTAATTTATGCACTCATTGGACGGATCGGATATCAGATTTATTTTTCAAGATTTGTCTCTGATTCCGGTAGTACCGTCATGGGTATCACAACTATGTTTTATGTGATCGTTTACGTTTTTGGGATCATGGCAGTTCTGCTCATGACTATGCTCTATCTGGCCATGCATATACAGAAAAGCTTCTTTTCAGATGAGGGCTACCTGACCCACACCCTTCCGGTATCACCCACACAGCTTTTGCTGTCCAAAATGTTTATATACTGGATCTGGACCATACTTGACATTATTTTTGTTGTGATTTCCATAGGTATCCTGCTGATCAATAAGGAGACCTGGCCTACTTTCACCCACATGTTCCGGGAGATGTGGAATACACTCAGCTCCCTGAGCGGTTTTTCAAATGTAGTAAATAATGTGATATACCTGCTGTCCCTTTTTGTTGATTTCTTCTGCTTCTCCACCGGACTGCTGATATTTGCCATCTGTCTGGGCAGCCAGTTTAAGACCCATAAGGTCATGGGTTCTGTATTGTCCTTCTTTGGCATTGTTATTGTGTGCAATATAATCGATCTTATTATCACAGACATCACGCTTCCGGGGGGAGTCGGCTCCACACTGATGGTAACAAGTGCCGCAGGTGAACTCAACAATGCCATAAACTATTCTTACATTGCCCAGACAATATGGTATCTCCTGGCAGGCATTTTCTTCTTCCTCGGAAGCAGATATATCTTGTCAAAAAAGCTGAACCTGGAGTAGAATAACAGTATACTATTTATACTCATATGATCAAAGGGGGGAATGCTGATGCTGATCGTCACAACAGATCACATAGCCGGAAGGAATATTGAAATGCTGGGTCTGGTAAAAGGCAGTACGATCCAGACCGTGCATATGGGCAAAGACATTATGAACGGCTTCAAAACACTGGTGGGCGGCGAACTGTCTTCATACAATGAAATGATGAATGGAGCCAGAGCCTTGGCTACCAAACGCATGGTGGAGGACGCACAGGCTATGGGGGCAGATGCCATTGTATGTATGCGCTACTCTTCCGCGTCTGTTGCCCAGGCCGCGGCCGAGGTTATGGCCTACGGAACGGCAGTAAAATTCATCTAAACAAAGCTGTACAGCAAACGACTCTCTGTTTATTTCGGAGGGTACAAAAAAGAGATGACATAGGAACCGAATCATCCGGTTCTGTGCCATCTCTTTTTCTTCTTATCGCCTTATATTATATTAACTATTCGCTCTATATCATTTTAACTATCTGTCCGGCAAGGCTCTTTACTGTATAATTGCCGTTTCCGCCTTCCACATGTACAGATATCTCACCATCCCGGCATACCGCATGGGCTTTCATCACTACATTGCCCCTGCAGTCCGGAATTTCCACATCTGCTTCTTTTCCATCCGCGAACACCGACAGAAGAAGGGTCACGCCGTCCGCAAAGTCATATTCCGGTTCCCGGTCATTATTTCCCATAGGCAGAATGGTGTTTTCCTTTACCATCAGCGGCAGGGAATGATAGTCATGGGTTTCCTTATACCAGGTTCCGCCTTCCCTTGTCTCTCCTGTGATCAGGTTCACCCAGGTTCCCTTCGGCAGATAGTAATCCACTTCACCTGACTCCTTAAATACAGGAGCCGCAAGCAGGGAAGAACCGAACATATACTGACGGTCCAGTGTATCGCAGGCCCTGTCCTCCGGGAAATCCAGGAACATGGGACGCAGAACCGGTGTGCCGTATTCATGGGAGCGCACAGCCTGTCCGTACAGATACGGCATGAGACGGCATTTCAGATTGACAAACTCTTTCAGGATCACACATGCCTCATCATCAAAAAGCCACGGCACACGGTAAGAAGAAGAACCGTGCAGACGGCTGTGTGAGCTTAAAAGTCCGAACTGACACCAGCGTTTGTAAATATCCGCAGGCGCTGTCTGTTCAAATCCGCTGATATCATGGCTCCAGAAACCAAAACCGCTAAGAGAAAGGGACAATCCGCCCCGCAGGGTCTCAGCCATGGAAACATAGGTTGCTGAGCAGTCACCGCCCCAGTGTGCCGGGAACTTCTGGCCGCCTACGGTTGCAGAACGGGCAAAGAGCACAGCCTCCCCTTTTCCTCTTTCTTCCTCCAGAAGCTGGAATACGGTCTGATTGTATAAGTAGGTATAATAATTGTGCATCTTAACCGGATCTGAACCATCAAAATACACGATATCCTTAACAGGCACCCTCTCGCCAAAGTCTGTCTTGAAGCAGTCCACACCCATATCCAGCAGTGTCTTCAGTTTGCTCTGATACCATGCACAGGCATCCGGATTGGTAAAGTCCACAAGACCCATTCCGGGCTGCCATAAGTCTGTCTGCCATACACTTCCGTCTGTGCGTTTCAGCAGATATCCCTTTTCCCTGCCTTCCTCAAACAGACAGGACTTCTGACCAATATAAGGATTGATCCATACACAGATATTCAGGCCCTTGTCGTGATATCTCTGCAGCATGGATTTGGGATCTGTGGTCACATTGGGATCCCATTTAAAATTGCACCACTCAAAAGCTTCCATCCAGTAACAGTCAAAATGGAATACGTGCAGGGGGATATCCCTGTCTGCCATCCCCTGAATAAATCCTGAGGTGGTATTCTCATCATAATCTGTGGTAAAGGACGTGGTAAGCCAGAGTCCGAAAGACCAGGCAGGAGGCAGTGCCGGTTTTCCGGTCAGCTCCGTATATTTCTCCACAGTCCCCATGGGGCTTTTGCCGCTGATGAAATAATAATCCAGGCGCTCTCCTTCCACTGAGAACTGGATCCTCTCCACTTTCTCACTGGCGATCTCATAGGCCACGTCGCCCTCATTGTCCACCAGGACTCCATATCCCTTGTTGGTAATATAAAACGGAATGTTTTTGTAGGCAATTTCGCTGGCTGTACCGCCGTCTTCATTCCACATTTCCACGGTCTGCCCGTTTTTCACAAAAGGTGTGAACCGCTCGCCAAGGCCATATACATACTCATCCACATCAATGAGAAGCTGTTCCACCATGTAATTTTTCCCGGTCTCCCTGTTATGCATATGTGCCAGGTTACGGAAACTGGACTCTGTCAGGAATTTATCCCCCTCATAAAAGGCCAGCTTGTAAGCATTCGGTGTCTTGTCGATCACAGCCCTCAGACTTCCGCTTGCAAAAGTCAGACATTCCTCCGTCTCGGTGATCTCCGCGCGGGGATGCTCATTTTTGATCTCTGCGAAAGGCCCTTTATAAAGTGCGCCTGCATGATGGACAGCAGATACCTTTATCACTCCCTCCAAAGGTGTTGACAGAGTAATGGTCAGCATGGGAATGTTCAGGGCATCCCCTCTGCCGGCAATATGTTTTCCCGGAAGATAAACGGTCAGTTCATCTCCCTTAACCATATGACTCCCATACTCTACAGCGTAGGCCGGGGTCATTTCATCTCTTAACATCCAATATCCATTGGTAAATTTCATAGCTGTGGTTCCTCCAGTTCTTCTATTTTGGGTTCATGCTTTTTGAGTACCCGCTCCATGAATTCAGAGCAGAGCAGGGACGCTGCTCCCGGTACAACGATCATAGTATAAGGTATCCATGCCACAATTGCGGCAGAGGAGACTAAAATAAACAGCAGCACAGCCGTTGTCAGGAAATAACGCCCTGTCATGAACATGGACAGCTTTAAAATCCATCCCATAGGCATTTCAAATCTGGAAAGTGCAGGGAAAGCATAGCAGAGCATTCCTGCCGCATAGATGCTGACTCCATAGTAAAGGCAGATAAAAAACAGTCCTATATATCCTGAAGTCTTTGCTTCCAAAATCCCTATATTTAGCTGCAGGATAAACAAAACAACCGCAAAAAGGATTTCCAGGAGAATACCGTCTTTTAGATTTCTTCTGTATGATTTCAGAAACTGTTCCAGTACGTATCCCTCTTCCTTTTTGATCACCTTTACCGCGGTATAATACATGGCAGTTGTAGATACACCGATCGTTATGATGGGGAGGCATCCAATCAGCCAGAATAAACTCAGCACGATCGTGTTGAATATCTTATCAATCACCTTTACATATTTACCGTCATAACCAAATATCGTACCATTGCCCATATGTCATCCCTGCTTTCTTTCCTTTTATATCATTTGCCAGGCGGATGCTCTGCACCGCCCGGCTGTCTGATCATATTAAAAAATGTCTTCCAGTTCCCCTGCTTTTACAAATACCGGAATGCTGTCATACGGAGCATCGCACACATACTCAGCACCGCCTTCATATATCCTGCTGTCGTTAATGTTTTTCCATTTTCCTTCCGGCAGATAAACCTTGCGTTCCCTGACGCCTTCATACAGTACCGGGCAGACAAGCACCTTGCTTCCGAACATGTACTGGTCCTCAATTTCCCAGGCTTTTTTGTCCTCCGGGAAATCATAGAACAGAGGACGCATGATCGGTGTCCCTTTTTCATGGGCATCCTGCATCAGTGTCTTTACATAAGGACGCATCTTCTCACGCAGTTCCATATACTTTTTGCAGATTTCGTATACTTCTTCCCCGTAGCTCCATACTTCGTTCTCCGCGCCGCTTATATGTTTTCCTCCTCCTGTGGTTCCCAGAGGCTCTTTAAACGGTTCACGGAACCCGTGCAGTCTCATGACCGGGCAGAATGCGCCGAAAGCAAACCATCTGACAAAACACTCCTTAAACGCATCGTCGTGGATATTGCCTCCGTGGAATCCGCCGATATCGGTAGTCCACCACGGAATACCGGAAATTCCCATGTTAAGGCCTGCTGCCAACTGATTTCTCAGAGCGCGGAAGGAGGAGTCAATATCTCCGGACCATACCAGCGCGCCGTATTTCTGGCTGCCGGCCCATGCGCAGCGGAGAAGATTGACGATATTCTCCTGTCCCTCTGCTTCCATTCCCTCATAAGCCATGCGGGCGTAATATTTGGGATATAAATTACCCACTTCCATATCAGCACCCAGGAAATAACGGTAATGTTCGTATTCATATCCGGTAAACTCAGGCTCCGCCTCATCCAGCCAGAAAATTTTAATACCCAGGTCATAATAATTTTTCTTCATTTTTTCCCAGACATAATTTCTTCCCTCCGGATTGGTCACGTCTATAATGCAGGCGTCTCCAAGCTGTCCGATGCGCTTTCCGTATTCTGACCGGGTCAGATAGCCCAACTCCGTCATCTCCTCATAGTTCTCGCTCTCCGCGTCAACTGTGGGCCAGATGGATACCATCAGTTCGATTCCCATCTCTTTTAATTCCCGCACCATTGCTGCCGGGTCGGGCCAATAATCTTCATCAAACTTCCAGTCTCCCTGATGGGGCCAGTGGAAGAAATCCACAACGATCACATCAATGGGAAGGCCTCTTCTCTTATATTCCCTGGCCACCTCCAGAATCTCATCCTGGGTCTGGTAACGCAGCTTACACTGCCAGAATCCCATACCGTAATCCGGCATCATTGGAACCTTTCCTGTGGCATCCGCATAGGCTTCCTCGATCTCAGCCGGGGTATCACCCGCTGTTATCCAGTAATCCATCTGCTTTGTAGACTCAGCGATCCACTCTGTAACATTTTTTCCAAAGGTCACCTGGCCGATGGCCGGATTGTTCCAGAGAATTCCGTATCCTCTGTCTGACAGGGCAAAAGGAACACTGGCCTGGGAATTTCTATGCGCCAGCTCAATAATACAGCCCTTCACATCCAGGTATGGCTGCTGATACTGTCCCATTCCGAAAATCTTCTCGTCCTTGTATGCCTCAAACCGAACAGTCAGCTTGAAATTGTCAGAGCACTGACGAGGATTAAAGGTTCTGGGCACGATCTCCAGGGCACTGGCGAATTTGTCACTTCCCTCATACATGTCTCTTGTGCGGTCATACTCTTCCAGAAGAAGCTTTCCATTCTGATTATAATATTGGAGCACTCCATTGTCCATGATTTTACAGGTTAAATTGCCGTTGGTGATGACCGCCTTTTTCCCTTCAATGGTGATCTGTACCTCTGTCTCTTCCGGCTCCAGAAGCGCGCTGTCCGTATCCGGAATGAACTCACTTCGCTGGGTAGCACGGACGCGCAGGCTGTTCTTCCCCCACGGCTCGATCAAAAGCAGTTCTTTATCCTGCCTTCTGTATAATTTGTTGCCCACTTGTTTCAGCATTTAAGTACCTCCTCTTTTCAAATCCTTTTTAGACACTCTCCGGTCTTTTCTTATTTTATAAAAGGGCTGCCCCAGTTTTACGTGCAGCAGCCCCTTCTTTTTAGAAGTTCAGTTCAAAATCATTTTTTGTAAACAGCGGGATCTGTTCAATAGGTGTCGGCACCATTACAGTCTGTCCGCCTTCGTATGTCTCGCCTGTCCATACATTTTTCCACACAGCTCCTGTGGGAAGGTAGACTTCTTTTTGTGTCTGTCCCTTCTCCATAACCGGAGCTACTAATATCTCAGGCCCGAACATGTACTGTGTCTCATTATCCCAGCAGGCCTTGTCCTCCGGGAAATCATAAAACATAGGTCTCATGACCGGAGTTCCCTTTTCATGTGCCTCCTCCATCAGACGGCGCACATAGGGACGCATGGCTTCACGCATTTCAATGTATTTCTTGCAGATCTCATAGACTTTATCTCCGTAAGACCAGATTTCATTGGGTGCCCCGGATACGCACTCCGCACCGCCGGTTGTTCCGTACTGAGGCTGGTATGGCATACGGTATCCGTGCAGTCTCATGACAGGACAGAAGGTGCCGTATTCAAACCATCTGACAAGTACCTCGTGGAAATCCTCATCATAGATATTGGCTCCGAAAAATCCTCCGATATCTGTTGTCCACCAGGGAATTCCCGCGATCCCCATGTTGAGTCCCGCCGCAAATTGGTTCTGCAGGCTCTCAAAGGAGGAGTGGATATCACCTGACCACACCAGTGCTCCGTATCTCTGGCTTCCCGCCCATGCGCAGCGCAGCAGATTGACGATATTTTCCTGTCCTTCCTTTTTCATGCCTTCAAAGAAGGTCTGTGCGTACATTGCCGGGTATACATTTCCAATCTGTACGTTCGGTCCCAGATGATAACGGTAATTCTCAAAGTCATACACCGTATATTCCGGTTCTGCCTCATCCAGCCAGAAAATCTTCACACCCTTGTCATAATAGTTCTGTTTTGCCTTATTCCAGACATATTCTCTGGCTTCCGGATTGGTTGGGTCATACTGGATGGTATTGCCCATATATGTATTGTCAATACGGACACCTTTTTCTACCCTTGTGAGAAGGCCCTTTGCCTTCATCTCCTCAAAATTCTCACTCTTATAATCCACCATAGGCCAGATGGAAACCATAAGCTCAATTCCCATCTCCTTCAGCTCTGCGATCATGGCATCCGGGTCAGGCCAGTAGGTCTCGTCGAATCTCCAGTCTCCCTGCTTCGGCCAGTGGAAAAAGTCCACAACGATCACATCAATGGGAATCTGACGGCGCTTATATTCTCTAGCCACCTCCAGAAGCTCTTCCTGTGTCTGATATCTGAGTTTGCACTGCCAGAATCCCATACCGTATTCCGGCATCATGGGTACCTTTCCTGTGGCGTCTGCGTAGGCTTCCTCAATTTCAGCGGGTGTGTCGCCTGCTGTGATCCAGTAATCTAATTTTTTAGTGGATCTTGCCTCCCATGAGGTAATATTCTTATTAAAGCTGACACGTCCGATCGCAGGGTTATTCCATAAGAAGCCATATCCCAGCGATGACAGGGCAAAGGGAACACTTGCCTGGGAATTCCTGTGTGCCAGTTCCAGTTCCGCCCCTTTGACATTTAAGAATTTCTGCTGATACTGGCCCATGCCATAAATCTTTTCATTGGGATTGGATTCAAAGCGCATGGTAAGCTGATAATCCCCGCCGATGATCGGTTTGAATTCTCTCGCCTCAACCTCCAAAGAACTGCAGGTATCCGCAAACATGTCCTCTCTGTTGCGGACATATTCCTCAAGGAGCACCTCACCTTTCTGGTTGTAAAATGTAATCTTTCCAATATTGTTCACTACTGCTTTGATATTTCCGTTGACAATTTCCGCGGAAAAATCATGTATTACAATCCTGGCTTCTTCGCGTCCTTCCGGCTTTCCGTCCAGTGCCCAAAGCTCATCCGGCATTTCAGGCATTTTGGAGGCCCGGACCCTCAAACTGTTCTTTCCCCAGGGTTCCACAATAACCCGCTCCGCATCATAACGGTAAAATAATGCATGATCCTTTTCCTCAAAATATCCCAGTAAAAATTTATTGTCTGAGCGAAAATCTCCTGTGGATGCGTCTTCTCTTTTTACAAAATCCGTCATTTCTTGTCCTCACTGTTATAAATTTCAGTAACTGTTCCGTACGCTCTCGGTTACCTTCTTAATTATTCTTTTACCGCCCCTGCCGTCAGGCCGCCCACAATATATTTCTGCAGGAATACAAACAACAGGATAACCGGCAGTACCAGAATCGCGCCATACGCCATGATACAGTTCCACTTTGTTCCGTATTTACTCTGGAACTTATAAATATTGGCTGTCAAAGGACGCATATCCGGTTTCACGTTAAAGGTCATGGAGTATGCCAGATCGTTCCAGCCGCCCAGGAAGGAGATAACCACTACTGTGATGACACCTGTCTTAATTGCCGGGATCATGATCTTGAAGAAGGACCGGAACACACCGCAGCCGTCAATCCTGGCAGCATCGTCCAGGGATGTGGGCACGCTTTTGAAATAAGGTCTCAGGGTTACAACAATAAACGGTACAGACCCGGAGGCGATGGCCAGGGATGGGCCTAAGTAGGTTCCTAATAAATGCAGCTTGTTAAAGATCAGATACATAGGTGTCAGCATAAGAGATGCAGGAAGCATCTGGGTCACAAGGAATGTGAGCAGGAATACTTTTCTGCCCGGTACTTTATAACGTCCCATGCCGTAAGCTGCCGGAATACCAAATACCAGTGAGATCACCATAGATAAAAAGGCGATACAGACACTGTTCCTCAGAGAGGATAAAAACTCTGCATCCTGGAAGTTTTTGATCCAGGGTTCCAGGGTGAAATGGTGCGGATAATATGTCACCAGTTTACCGAAGGATTCCGCATCTGATTTAAATGACATAGCCAGAATCCAGTAGATCGGGAACAGGAACAGAATGGCAACAATAACCGCAATAACACAGTTGATAATATTTTTTCTTTTTTCTTTGGAACTTGTTATTTTTACTTTTCCTGCCATTCTAATCATCCTCCTTTGATATGAGACGCAAGTAGAATAGTCCCACAATAAACAGACACGCGAATAAGATGATCGCCGCTGTAGAACCTAAGGAGAATTCATACTGTTTAAAGGACAATGTATAAGCATAAGTACCCAGAACATCAGTAGAGTTCAGAGGACCTCCGCTTGTCATAACAAACATCAGATCGAATGCTTTAAATGTATAGATAAATCCTAACATAAGCACTGATAATATAGCCGGTTTCATAAGCGGAAGTGTGATATAAAGAAATCTCTGGAACGGATTTGCACCGTCAACTTCCGCGCTCTCGTAAATCTCAGTGGAAATTCCTGTAAGACCCGAGGTCAGAAGCAGCATATTGAACGGAATACCAACCCAGCAGTTCACCGCAATGATGGCGATCATGGCTGTACTTCCGCTGAGCAGCCATTCCACCGGAGCACTGATCAGACCCAGCTTCATAAACAGGTCATTGATCACACCACTGGACACATCGAACATATTCTTGCCCAACAGAGCCGTAACAGACATTGGCATCATATATCCCACCAGGATCATACCACGGATCGGTCCAGCAAGTGTAAATTTCTTTGAGAAAAACAATGCAAATATAAATCCTATTGTGAACTGTACAACCAAACATCCGATGGTAAACACAAATGTATTCTTAAATACCATCAAAAATGTTTCATTGTGAAATAATTCTATGTAGTTGGACAAACCTACAAATACATCTGTTCCGCCTTTGAATGTTTTAACATTTACATTCCTGAAGCTGAGTACAAAGTTGTACACAAGCGGATATCCAAGAACCACCAGCATATAAATGAATCCCGGAAGGATAAAGGTATAGCCTTCTCTTCTCTTTTTTGCCGCCATCGACATTTTCATGGATTTCACCCCTCTTCCAAATTCCTATCTGTTTCTTTTAAAAAGGTTTAAGATGTATCACCGGGATACACCTTAAACCTTGTTTTACAGTCAGCATCCAGACTTTTTGCAGCAGTTCAGCCAACCAAACTGCAGCCTATTCTGTTTTACTTCTGTACTGCAATAGGTGTTTCTTCCAAAATAGGTGAAATCGTTGCCTGTGCTTCTTTCAGAGCTTCTGCCGGGTCTTTGTCACCCAGTAAAGCTGCCTGCTCTGCTTTGTACAGTGCTTCGGAAATTGTCGGCCAGGACTCGTGAGGTCCCCTTGCAACTGCAAATTCCATGGAGTCATTGAATACTTTATATCTCTCATCTGCTGTCCAGAAATCTTTCAGTTCTACTGCGTCTGCACGAACCGGTAATTTTCCTGCGATTTCACACCAGTCTGCTGTGTTCTGTGCGGACTGCATATATTTCAGGAATTCTGTACACTCTTCTACATTTTCGGAACCGCTGCATACACCGAAGTTCTCACCGCCGATAACAGTTGCCTGCTGCTCACCTTTCGGCATTGGAGTATACTTGTATTCCCATGTAACATCATCTTTATTATCGGTATCTAAGGTTGCGATCTGCCATGTACCGGATTCCAGCATAGCGGCTTTACCTGCGATCCATGCATTGTAAGCATCGCCCTGTCCCCAGTTTACAGCTTCTTTACTCATATATCCGTCTTTTACCAGGTCACTTAAGAATGTCAGAGCGTTCACTGCCTTGTCGCTAGAAACATCTGTGATGTCTGCTCCAGCGCCGTACAGCCACGGAATGAACTGGAAGGTTCCCTCTTCATTAGCGATGGCTGACATAGCAAATCCGTAAACTCCGTTGGCTTCGTCTGTGGTTTTTTCACAGGCTTCTTTAAATTCGTCCCATGTGGTCGGCGGATTTTCAATACCTGCTGCTTTCAGCATATCCATGTTGCACAGCAGTGCCAGACAGTTTGAGTTGTTGGGCAGTCCGTAATATTTTCCGTCTGCGTCCATACAACTGCTCAGAGGTCCTTCATAGAACTGATCCAGATCAGACCATCCCTCCAGATACTCTGTGATGTCTGCGAACACCCCCAGGGAAATGTAGGATGCCATATCCGGTGAATCCACCATTCCGATATCAGGAAGTTCTCCTGACACAGCACCGATGGTATACTGTTTCATTAACTCATCACGTGATACAAAAGTAGGTACAATGTAGATATCACTCTGCTCTTCATTATATTTCTTTACAACCGCATTCAGGGCGTCAGCCTCATGCTCGAAATAGTGCCAGAGGGTAACTTCTTTACCGCCGTTAGGCTCCCCTATGTCTGCTGCAGTGGCTTCTGTTCCTGTCTCAGTCTCCGCGGAACCTGTATCCGCGTCGTCTGCGGTATCCTCTGTGCCGGTATCCGTACTGTCGCTCTTCGTGTCACCGCCTCCTGAATTACCACAGCCTGCTGTCATAGCCACCACCATTGCAGATGTCATAGTCAGCGCCAATGTCTTAACAACTTTCCTCTTCATTTTGTTTCCTCCTTTTGTTTTTTCGTTTCTTAGGATGTTCTTATTATAGCGGTAAAATGCCATTTCAAAAACCGCCGCTTTTAAGATTGGGATTAATTTTTTAGGGTATTTTTTTAATATCGGAGTAAAAAATTAATATTTTTTATTTTTCGTTGTATATATTGTACATTTTAGTCATATAATAACAGCATTTTACACACAAAAAAGCGAGACATTAACGTCTCGCCTTTATAAACTCCGTCACATTGGCTCCCGTCTCTTCCTTGAAACATTTGTTAAAGTATTTGGGGTCTGAGAATCCCACACTGTACAGCACTTCGTCCTTAGAAATATTGCCCTCCAGCAGCAGTTCCTGGGCTTTCTCAATCCGGTACCTTCTGAGAAATCTGGAAAAATTCTCACCGATATCTCTGCCGAACAGATAACTGAAATATTCTGCACTGACCCCCAGGTCTGCCGCTAAATCCTTCTGTGAGATTTTGGATGCATAGGAGCATTCTATAATATGCATTGCTTTTAAGATCAGCGGGTGCGCATTGGGGTATCTGCTTTTTAAATCCCTGTTCTCCTTATCCCAGGTAATGCTGCTGTTTTCTTCCAGCCTGTGAATAATATCCTCGATATCTTCAGGTACCAGAGGCTTTACCAGATAGTCTGTGACTCCAAGAGAGATTGCCTGCCTGGCCAGTTCAAATTCCTCATACGCACTGATTATAACAAACTTTATCTTTATATCCTGCGCTCTGGCCGCTCTTATGAGGGATATTCCGTCCATATACGGCATTTTAATATCTGTAAAGACCACATCAGGCTCTAAAAGCTTCATAAGCTCAAATGCCTCTTTTCCGTCTGCGGCCTCCCCCACGATCTCATGTTTGTCCGATACCATCATGATCAGATTCCTAAGCCCTCTGCTGGCCCTTTTTTCATCTTCCGCTATAAGTATTCTCACATCGGTTCCTCCTCCTGGCATATCTCCTTCTGTTTTTTTAGCTCAGATTCCGGGATCGGGATCCAGAACGTAAAAGAGGTTCCCTCACCCAGTCCTGTCTGCATTTGGATATCCAGCTTCTCTCCATAATACATCCGCATTCTTGTGACAACGTTTAAAATCCCTATGCCTACCTTCTGCCGCTGCAGAACAGGTGCCATTCCCTTTGACTTTAAGATATTTTTTATCATTTTTTCCGTATCTGCGTCAATTCCGCTGCCATTATCCCTGATCTCGATCCTCAGACGTCCCTTTTCCTCCGATACGGTGATCTTAACGATGCCTCCTTCATGTCTTCCCTCAAAGCCATGGAGGATAGAATTCTCAACAAAGGGTTGGAACATAAGTTTACAGCAGGGCCAATAACCATATTCCTCCTCAAATTCGATGGAATAGTCAAAGACATTCTCAAATCTTGTTTTCTGCAGATAGAGATACTGATCGATCCATGCAATTTCCTGGTACAGATAGACATCCTGACATTTCTGGTCAAATGTATAGCGGAGTATATTGGAAAGCTTTTTGATCAGGACAGATACCTGACGGTTTCCCGCCTCTATAGCTTCATAATTAATGGTGCCCAGGGTATTGCATATGAAATGTGCATTGATCTGGGATTCAAGGGCTTCCCTCTCTGCCTGATGCTGACGCTCAATGGATGCCAGCGTTTCCTCATGCTGCCTCTTCATAGCTATATTTTTTTCTTCCAGGGCTTCTATCATTTTATTGTACTCATCTGCCAACTGCCAGATCTCATGTTTTCCTTCTATAGAAATCTTGCTGTGGAAATTGCCCTTTTTCACGGTTTTGATGGACTCGGAAATCTTTGTGACCGGTTTGAGAAGATACCGCATAAAGAAAACCGTCAAAAAGATATAGGCTGCCAGTATCAGTATATAGATCATCACACCCCTGTTGTAAATCTGATCCACATGCTCCTGCATTTTATGCTCATCCATAAGAATGTTCATGGTCCACCCAAAGTAACCCAGCTCCCGGCTGATAATCTGTATATCATCATCCCGCACCAGGTTATCCTCCGAGGTACCGATATATTGGTCCATGTTATGATACAGGATCTGTCCATTCTCATCTGCTATGTAGCCCTGGGCGTATTTTACTTTGGGAATCTCCACTGTATTGAGAAATTCCTTAAAGACATCCATATTATAGCTGACGATCAGAACATTCTTCACTTTTCTGAGACCGGTTCTGTTGCCGATCAGGGGATATGCCACGTGAAAAAGCCGGAGATCGGAGTCCTGAGGGTGTACTCCCGGTTCAGTGGATGCCATATACAGCGGAATATAATAATTATTGGTATTGTTCATGACTTCCTGATACATTTCCTGCAGGTACTTGTCATTCTCATCATCCCACATGGCCCCGTCAGAACGCCTGTACCTGTCATATTGGCACAACAGGCCGTCCTCGCCCACAATGGCCACTGCCACTGTGTTTTTAATATAGTCATAGTCCGACAATGTGTTGTATAACGCATTATATCCATTGCTGTCATAGCAGGCCTGAACCTTATTATAGATATCTGCGGATACCACCATCTCACTGCCGAAGTTTATATGCTCTTTAATCGAGTATTTCACATTTTTCTGGACAGACACCAATACGGCATTTTCTGTTTCAAAGCTCTGTTCCACCAGATAATTCAGGTATTCATTTTTCAGGTATCCCTGAAATACAAGAGCCATTACCAAAACAGCCAGTGAAAACACAAGAACAAAAGAGGAAACAATATGCTCTTCAAAATATGTTTTTATCCTTCTGTATATACGCATGGAATCCTCCTTCTCTCTTTCGGCGGTCTTGCCGCCTACTCTGTCTTATTATATGCCGCTGCCTTCACTTCCTCTGCCACCACCTGTATCTGCGTGTCCACGTCCATTTTAAACTGTTCCCAGGCATCCGGATGGTCCACAAAGTATTTGGGGCAGATTTTCTCTGTCACATCGTAGTGGCGGATCACGTCACTGCTCTTTAAGTCAAAGCGGTAACAGAGCCATCCCACCAGCTTGACAAGAGAGTCATATGTTGCCTGGGTAAATTCACCGGTCTCATCCTTATGGCAGCACTCAATGGATAACGTATCGTCATTGCGGGAGTTGGAGGCATAGGCTATCTCTGAACTGGGAATGCACTGGACGATCTCGCCCTCAATCCCTATGACAAAATGGCTGCTCACTTTTGTCTCATGGCTGTCCTTCAGCCCCTCAAAATAATTTCTGTTTTCCTCTGCCGTGCTTCCCGGATTTGCAGTATAATGCACCACAATGCCTTTTATCTTTTTCAAAGGAATGCCCGGTCTGGAATACTCATTTACATCCAACAGCTCCACATCAAAAGGGGGCGCGCCTATAAAGCTGCCGTTTTCCTGGGTGACCTTTGTCTGCAGCTTTTCCAGCTTGGCATCCTGTATCTTTCCTGTGACTATTTTTATAACCCCTATTGCAAATATGATCCCCAACAGGACCAGTCCGAAGAGCATGAGCCTTTTATTTCTCTGCCTCCTTCTGTTTATCCTTCTGTAATCCCTTCTGTTATTTCCTCTCCTTTGTCCCATAAGCGTTTCTCCCCATTTATGTACATTTCCTGCAGCTCTTTGGCAGGCCTGCGCATTTACCGCGCTGACCGTAAGACAGACTTCTCCTTTTTATAAGACAAAAGGCTGTTGCCACTATAGCAACAGCCTCTGTTCTTGTATCGATAGGAGATACACAATGCCTGTGCTTCCTATTATTCGTCTACACTGTAATTCGGTGCTTCTTTTGTAATGTGAATGTCGTGCGGATGTGATTCTTTCAGAGACGCGGCTGTGATCTTAACAAACTGTCCGGTCTGCTTCAGAGTCTCGATATCCTTTGCACCACAATAGCCCATACCGGAGCGGAGACCACCCACTAACTGGAATACCGTATCCTCCACATGGCCTTTGTAAGCAACTCGTCCTTCGACACCTTCCGGAACCAGTTTCTTGGCATTCTGCTGGAAGTAGCGGTCCTTGCTGCCGTTCTCCATTGCGGCAATAGAACCCATGCCTCGGTAAACTTTATATTTTCTTCCCTGATATAATTCAAAGTCTCCCGGGCTTTCGTCACATCCTGCGAAGATACTACCCATCATGCAGACATTGGCTCCTGCTGCGATCGCTTTGGTCATATCTCCTGAATATTTGATACCGCCGTCCGCGATAATGGGAATACCCGCTTCTTTTGCCGCTGCGTAGCACTCCATGATCGCTGTGATCTGCGGAACACCGATACCGGCTACCACACGTGTGGTACAGATGGAACCAGGTCCGATACCGACTTTGACAGCATCTACGCCGGCCTCGATCAGGGCTTTTGTTGCTGCTCCGGTTGCCACATTACCTGCAACTACCTGCAGGTTAGGATGTTTTGTCTTGATCTCCCTGACTGCTTTGAGAATGTTAGCGGAATGTCCATGTGCGGAATCCACTACAATGACATCAACCTGTGCTTCCACCAGCGCGTCCACGCGGGCCATAACATTGGCTGTGATGCCTACCGCTGCGCCGCACAGCAGTCTTCCCTGCTCGTCCTTTGCGGATAAGGGATATTTGATCTGTTTCTCTATATCTTTAATGGTAATAAGACCTTTTAAGTTGAAGTTTTCATCGACGATCGGAAGTTTTTCTTTTCTTGATTTTGCCAGGATTTTTTTGGCTTCCTCTAAAGTGACTCCTTCTCTGGCTGTGACCAGATTTTCTGATGTCATGCTCTCTTTGATCTTTTTACTGAAATCCTCTTCAAATTTCAGATCACGGTTGGTAATGATACCTACCAGCTTCCTGCCCTCAGTAATGGGAACACCAGAAATACGGAATTTTGCCATAAGATTGTTGGCATCCTCCAGAGTATGCTCAGGGGAAAGATAGAAAGGATCTGTGATGACCCCGTTCTCGGAACGTTTTACCTTGTCTACCTCATCTGCCTGTGCTTCAATAGACATATTTTTATGGATGATACCGATACCTCCCTGTCTCGCCATAGCAATTGCCATACGGTATTCGGTAACTGTATCCATTCCTGCACTCATCATCGGAATATTTAACTTCACTTTTTTTGTCAGATTTGTCGACAAATCAACCTGATTGGGGATTACTTCAGAATATGCCGGAACCAGCAGCACATCGTCAAAAGTAATGCCTTCACCAATAATCTTACCCATTTTTGTTCTCCCTTCGTTTGTTTATAGTAAAATAATATAACAAATTACGACAAACCTGTCAATCCGTAAAAACTTTTCTCGGACAGCTTTTTTCTATATTTTTGATCAATTCCATGTCCGGCTCGATCAGCACTTTACAAACTTCTTTGTCGTCCGGGATGATCATGGCATAAATCTTATGGGATGGATTTCCGGATGAAAAATCGTAAACTTTAATATTTTTATTGTGGTTCTGGTAATCCAGACGATGTGACTGTACAGGAGCCATAAGCTCCATCTTGGAGAGATCCAGGCTCTTGACCCTCTTCCTTTTTGCTCTGGAAGCGATCCTGTCAATATCCAGCTCTCCGTTCACATAGAGATATTCAAATTCCAGATCCAGGTTCGGCAGCAGAAAATACGCAGCCGCTCCCAGAACTACAGCTACAACCAGGGCGATGGGTGTAATGAAAATACCGGCTACTGCCGCCAGTACGATCAGTGCGATGACCAATACCTTGATTGCCTTCTCTTTTATGGTCTGCTCCTTTTTTACGAGCAGTTCTGAGTACGCGTCGTTCATGTTTTCCTCCTTAAATGTCCGCTTTTGTGCAGCCCGTTCAGCAGGTCTGTGCATTTGCCGCACTGAACAGCTTGGGCTTTTGCTTATAAGTCTATCACAAAGAAATGCCGGTGTCCATATGACACCGGCATAAGAAATGTGAAATTTCTATATATATCTTACATCATTCCCATTCCAGGAGCACCGCCTGCCGGCATAGCCGGTGTTTCTTCTTTGATATTGGAAACAACAGCTTCTGTTGTCAGCAGAGTACCTGCAACACTTGTTGCGTTCTGCAGTGCGCTTCTTGTAACTTTTGTAGGATCCAGGATACCTTCTTTTACCATATCCACATATTTTTCATTTAACGCGTCAAATCCTACACCCATATCAGATTCTTTTACCTTGTTGATGATAACAGAACCTTCCAGACCTGCATTTGCTGCAATGTGGTACAGAGGAGATTCCAGAGCTTTCAGGACAACTCTGGCACCTGTCTTCTCATCTCCATCCAGTTCAGCGATCAGCTTCTCAACTTCTTTGGATGCATGGATGTAAGCAGATCCGCCGCCTGCGATGATACCTTCCTCAACTGCTGCTCTTGTAGCGTTCAGGGCATCTTCCATACGCAGTTTAGCTTCCTTCATCTCTGTCTCAGTAGCAGCACCTACGCGGATAACCGCAACACCGCCAGCCAGTTTTGCAAGTCTTTCCTGTAATTTCTCTTTGTCGAATTCGGATGTTGTCTCAGTGATCTGATGTTTGATCTGAGCGATCCTTGCATCAATATCTTCTTTGTTGCCTTCACCGTCAACGATAACTGTGCTTTCTTTCTGTACTTTTACAGATTTTGCACGTCCTAACTGATCCATGGTAACGTCTTTTAACTCAAGACCCAGCTCGTCGGAGATCACAGTACCGTTTGTCAAGATAGCGATATCCTGAAGCATTTCTTTTCTTCTGTCACCATATCCCGGAGCTTTCACTGCTGCTACGGAGAAGGTTCCTCTTAATTTATTTACGATCAGGGTTGTCAGTGCTTCGCCTTCAATATCCTCAGCAATGATCAGCAGTTTTGCTCCTGATTTTACAATCTGCTCTAAGATCGGCAGTAAATCCTGGATATTGGAGATCTTCTTGTCAGTGATCAGGATATAAGGATCATCCAGAACTGCTTCCATCTTATCCATATCTGTAGCCATGTATGCGGAAATGTATCCTCTGTCAAACTGCATACCTTCTACCAGATCCAGCTCTGTCTTCATGGTCTTGGACTCTTCAATGGTGATAACACCATCGTTGCTCACTTTATCCATAGCATCTGCTACCATTTCGCCTACTTCATCATCACCTGCGGAGATAGCTGCTACTCTTGCGATCTGATCTTTTCTTTCAATCTTTCCGCTCATTTTCTGAATGGCATCAACTGCAACCTCTGTTGCTTTCTTCATACCTTTTCTCAGGATGATCGGGTTAGCGCCTGCTGCCAGGTTCTTCATACCTTCGTTTACCATTGCCTGTGCCAGAACAGTTGCTGTTGTAGTACCGTCACCGGCTACATCGTTTGTCTTGGAAGCAACTTCTTTGATCAACTGTGCGCCCTGGTTTTCAAATCCGTCTGCCAGCTCGATTTCTTTTGCGATGGTCACACCATCGTTTGTGATGAGCGGAGCTCCGAAGGATTTATCCAGAACAACGTTTCTTCCTTTCGGTCCTAATGTTACACGAACTGTATCAGCTAACTGGTTCACACCACTTTCAAGGGCAGCTCTTGCTTCTGCGCCGTATTTGATTTCTTTTGCCATGATTTGATTCCTCCTGAAATTAAATAATGTCTATTTCTGTTTTCTGGTTTTATTCATGTTAATAGAGTTTTGTAAAATATAGATATCTGTTATTTTACTACTGCAAGGATATCGCTCTGCTTAACGATAATGTATTCATCACCATCCAGCTTCACTTCTGTACCAGCATATTTGGAGTAGATTACCTGGTCGCCTTCGGCAACTTCCATTTTAATTTCTTTGCCGTCGATCACTCCGCCCGGTCCTACTGCTACAACTTCCGCCTGCTGCGGTTTCTCCTGTGCCTGGCCCGGTAACACGATTCCGGATTTTGTGGTCTCTTCTGCAACCAACTGTTTTAATACAACTCTGTCTCCTAATGGTACTAATCTCATATCTATTGCCTCCTTTTAAAATTCTCTGCTTGTTATTAGCACTCATTTGATTCGAGTGCTAACCGTTAGTCATATATTAGTGAATCTGCCGCATTTCTGCAACTTCTTTCATCTCCGATTAGCTGAGTTAATTCTTACATTTTATATTTTTAACTCTCTTTTTCTCTTGTTTTCTCATCTTTTTAATTTTCATTGAATTTTATATTTATTTTAGAATCTTTATATTTCAGCATGAAATCCTTTTCTGAAACAGGATTCTATAGCAGAAGTTTAGCCAGAACCTGTTCTCTACATACAGTATTTCCGGTAAAAAATATAAAAACCCAAAGAAAACCGGAGGTTATTTCCTACTATATGAATAACCTCCGGTTTTCTTTCCCTGCATTTACTGTTTTTTTACCAGCTTGCGCTTCTTGATCTCTTCCAACTCATCAAATATCACTTCATTGAGTACCTTGATATATGTTCCTTTCATACCTGAGGATCTGGATTCAATGACACCTGCGCTCTCAAACTTCCTCAACGCATTGACGATCACAGAACGAGTGATTCCCACTCTGTCGGCAATCTTGCTGGCAACCAGGATTCCCTCATCCCCGTCCAATTCATCAAAAATATGGATGATCGCTTCCAATTCTGAAAAAGAAAGCGTATTGAACGCAGATTTCACAACCTGGATCTTCCGGTTCTCCTCTGCGTTTTCCTCATGTACAGAGCGCATCATCTCCAGCCCTACCACAGTTGTGCCATATTCGCTGACAATAATGTCCTCAATATCATACCCCTTCTGATCCCTGTACATAAAAAGAGTACCCAGTCTCTCACCGGCAATATCAATGGGGCTGATAATAGCCATATACTTACTGATGTTCTCGCCTTCAAATCCTAATGTCTGAAGATTCACATTCTCCTTTGTGGACAGCACGCCCAGCAGACGCTCATTGAGCAGCTTATCAATATAACCGCCCACTTCACTGTCGATCAATTCCGTGATCTCCTCCACACCCGGACAGGTGCCCACACCCAGCACCTTCCCTTTCCGGCTGATAACCAGAATGTTAGAATCCAGAGTCTCCACCATCACCTCACAAATGTCGTTGAACAGCACCTTAGAAGAGTTGTTGTTATGAAGCAGTTTGTTAATCTTTCTGGTTTTATCCAATAACTGTACGCTCATAGCGACCTCCTTTCACTCTATTCCTACAGAATATAACCCTAAATTTTTATTCTCTATATCCTTTTTTATTTTAACATACAATTATTCTGAAATCAATGTATGATTTTTTTATTTTCTGTCTATTTATCTCTTTCCCACAAACTTAACTTTCAAAACAATTGAAATTTCCCCAACTTCCCTTACTTTGCCTGTCTGTCAGATACTTTCTCTTGTTCTCCAACTCTTCTCCTTTCAGACGGCAGATGTCAGATACTACTTCATACTTCGTTCATTTAAAAAGCGGAAAGAATAAGCGATAAGATCCGCCCGGCAAAAGCAGATCTTGTCACTCATTCTTCCCACTTATTCCACAGCCTTCCGCCCATTTAGGCCTCCTGCTGTACCTCTTCCTTCTTTCGTATCATCACGAATCCGCAGTGCTCATCCGCGCAGACAAGCTTATTCCCCTTCTCCAGCATATAGCCTCCGCAATTGGGGCATTTCTCTTTGGAAGGTTTCTGCCATGACATGAACTCACATTCCGGATTATTCTCGCATCCGTAATACCGGCGCCCCTTCTTGCTTCTGCGAAGGACCACATCTTTCCCGCAGATCGGGCAGGGCACTCCGATCTTCTCAAGATAAGGCTTCGTATTCCTGCAGTCCGGAAAACCGGGACATGCCAGGAACTTTCCGTGAGGGCCATATTTGATCACCATATTACGCCCACACAGGTCACAGATCACATCCGTCACCTCATCCTCTATCTTCACTTCCTCCAGCTCCTTCTCAGCAGTCTGCACCGCCTCTTCCAGGTCCGGATAGAAATTCCGTATAACTGTCTTCCACTGCACAAGTCCGTCGCCCACACTGTCCAGCAGTTCCTCCATGGTGGCTGTAAAATAAACATCCACAATGCTCGGGAAGGACTTCTTCATAATATTGTTGACAACCTCGCCCAGCTCCGTCATATACAGATTTTTATTTTCTTTTGCCACATACCGCCTTGCAATAATTGTTGTGATCGTAGGAGCATAGGTACTGGGACGCCCGATCCCCAGTTCCTCCAATGCCTTTACAAGGGTAGCCTCTGTATAATGTGCCGGCGGCTGAGTAAAATGCTGCTGCTCGTGGAATCCCTGGAAGGAAAGCTCTGTGTTCTCATCCAGTCCCTTTGCCAGGAAAGAGTTCTCTGTCTTCTCCTCATCCTCCTGCACATAGACAGCCATAAAACCGTCAAATTTCAGCTTTGAGGCAGCCATGGTAAAATAATACTCTCCGCCCCTGATCTTCACGGATGTGGTCTCATATTTGGCATTCTGCATCCTGCTGGCAGTAAACCGTTTCCAGATAAGCAGATACAGCCTGAACTGGTCTCTGCTCAGGGACTCCTTAAGAGAAGCCGGTGTCCTTGTAATATCAGTGGGACGGATGGCCTCATGGGCATCCTGTATTTTCTTCTTCTTGTCATCCTTCTTTTCCTGGGTCAGTGTGTATTCCGGCCCGTATTGGGAAGTGATGTATTCGTGAGCGGCAGATTCAGCCTCCTCGGAAATCCTGGTGGAATCTGTACGAAGATAGGTGATAACACCAACCGTACCATTCCCCTTGATATCAATTCCCTCATAGAGCTGCTGCGCCAGGCGCATAGTCTTCTGTGTGGAAAAATTCAGTACCTTAGATGCTTCCTGCTGTAAGGTACTGGTGGTAAAAGGAAGCGGCGGCTTTTTGCTGCGCTCACTCTTCTTGATCTCAGCCACCTCATAGCTGACACCCTCCAGACCGGACAGGATCTTATCCAGTTCTTCCCTGGAACCAATGCTCATCTTTTTGTTTTTATTTCCATAGAACTTTGCTACCAGCGGTTTCTTCTCACCCTTGACGGCAAATTCCGCATCCAGGGTCCAGTATTCCTCAGGAATGAATGCATTGATCTCATCCTCACGGTCACCGATGATACGCAGGGCCACAGACTGTACACGGCCGGCACTAAGCCCTCTTTTTACCTTGGCCCAGAGCACCGGGCTGATCCGGTAGCCTACCATACGGTCCAGCATCCTTCTAGTCTGCTGTGCATCCACCAGGTTCATATCAATATCGCGAGCCTCTTTAATAGAAGCTTTTACTGCAGTCTTGGTGATCTCATTGAATGTGATCCTGCGCATCTTCTTCTCGTCCAGCTTCAGCGCCTTGGACAGATGCCAGGAAATAGCTTCCCCTTCGCGGTCGGGGTCAGTTGCCAGGTATACCTTGTCCGCCTTTTTAGCGGCCTTGCGAAGTCCTGCCAGGATATCCCCCTTTCCCCTGATAGTTATATATTTAGGTTCGTAATCATTCTCCACGTCAATTCCAAGCTGACTTTTCGGAAGATCCCGCACATGTCCGTTGGATGCCATGACCTCATAATTTGAACCGAGAAATTTCTTGATTGTCTTCACTTTCGCCGGTGATTCCACAATCACTAAATATTTCGCCATCTCAACCTCCCGTTCTGGCATAATAATTTTTGACTGGCTCTGCTACAAGCCCCTTCAATTCCAGTTTCAATAATATTTCCTGAATTTCCCCAGGATTTAGTTCTACCTGAAGGAAAATCTCTTCCAGATATTTTGGTCTCAAATCCAGACAACTATACACCATTTCTTCCCGGCTTGCAAGCCTAAAGTTTGATTTTGCTTCCAAATCTGCTTTTAATTTATCTGAAATCTGAAGTTCATCCAGAATGATGTCTACGGAATTTGCAATGCCTGCGCCTTCAAAAATCAAGTTGTTGCATCCCTCACTGAGTGCATCCCCCAGACGCCCCGGAAGCGCATAAACAGTCCTTCCCTGCTCCAGCGCAAAATTCACTGTGATCAGAGAACCGCTTTTCTTCCCCGCCTCTATGACAAGTACCAGATCGGCCAGCGCGCTGATGATCCGGTTTCTTCTGGGAAAGTGGCGGGGAAGGGCAGGTGTCTGGGGTTCATACTCCGAGAGTATCCCTCCCTGAAGCGGAATCCTTCTATATATATCTATGTTCTGCCTGGGATAACAGATATCCGGGCCGCTGCCCAAGACCGCAAAAGTCTCTCCTCCGCCGTCCAGTGCTCCCCTGTGTGCCCAGCCGTCCA
This sequence comes from Blautia coccoides, assembly GCF_034355335.1. NCBI lineage: Bacteria > Bacillati > Bacillota > Clostridia > Lachnospirales > Lachnospiraceae > Blautia > Blautia producta. Next base: position 1,348,976 of record NZ_CP136422.1, on the reverse strand, counting down.
CGCCTCTGGCCATCCCGCTTATGATCTGGATCCCAAACCGTGAAAGCTCTTTTGCAAAATAATACGCCTGGGAACTGCCGTAGCTGCTGCACCTTCTGGCACCTACAATGGCCACACTCTTTTTCCGGCTGTCTGGCAGCTTTCCTTTTACGTACAAATATTCCGGCATATCATCAAAACACCTGAGCCTGTCCGGATATGCCCTGCTTGTCTTCGGACAGCAGAATATTTCTTCTCTCTCCATGTACTTCATACCTTCCTCTTCTCAAGTCCTCTGTAACAGACAGCTTCGCTGATCTGTGATTCCTTTATCTCCTCCTCACCATCCAGATCTGCAATGGTGCGTGCTGTCTTTAAAATCTTATGATAGGCCCTGGCACTTAAATTCATCTTTTCGTAAGCTTTTTCCAAAAGCCGCCGGCCTTCACGGCTGACACTGCAGTATTTTTCCACCTGTTTTCCGGACAGCTCTGAATTATAGCAGACTGGCAGGCCCTCATATCGGTCCTGCTGTGCCAAAAACGCCTTTTCCACCTCTTTCATCAGCTCTGCTGAACTCTGTCCCGTCCTGCCTCCGGAAATCTCCTGGTACGTCATACAAGCCGCTTCTGCGCAGATATCGATCCTGTCCAATATGGGACCGCTGATTCTTCCTGCATATCTGCTGATATCCCTGTCCGTACAGGTGCAGCGCTTCAGATCCGGATACCTGCCGCAGGGACAGTGGTTCATAGCAGCCACCAGCATACAGTGTGCAGGAAACTCATAGGAACCTATGGTTCTGGAGATCCTGACCTTATGCTCCTCCAAAGGCTGTCTCAAAATTTCTATGGAATTATGTGAAAATTCAGGAATCTCATCCAGAAAAAGAACCCCTCTGTGGGAAAGTGTGATCTCTCCCGGCCTTGGGATCCTGCCGCCTCCGGCCAGAGCTTGAGGGGTAATGGTGTGATGTGGTGCCCGAAAGGGCCTTGCAGACATGAAGGGCTGTTCCTCAGACAAAAGCCCTGCGACACTGTATATTCTGGAAACCTCCAGGCTCTCCTCTCTGGAAAGACGGGGCAGGATGGTGGGAATCCTGCGGGCGATCATAGTCTTTCCTGCCCCCTGGGGACCAGATATGAGAAAATTGTGAAACCCTGCGGCAGCGATGACTGCCGCCCGCTTTACGGTCTCCTGCCCCTGTATTTCCTCAAAATCCACATTGTAAACAGGCTCCGCCAACTTCTCCTGCTCACCGATCTTTTGGCTGCAGACGCCCCATTTTTCTTTTCCTGACGCATCTAAAAATTCTTTTAGTGACTCCACTCCCAAGACTTTTATCCTGCCTGCGATCCGTGCCTCCCTGCAGTTGCCGAGGGGCACGATGCACAGCCAGCACCCGTTCTGCGCTGCTGTCTCTGCCAGGGGAAGAATGCCCCTGACACTGTTCACCCTGCCGTCCAGTCCCAGCTCACCTGCCAGCATAACACCCCGCAGCTTCTCACTTTCTATAAATCCAAAGGCAGCCAAAAGCGCAGCCGCAATAGGAAGGTCAAACCGGTTCCCCTCCTTTCTCACATCCGCCGGTGCCAGATTCACTGTGATCCTTTTGGGCGGAAGGCTGATCTTTGCATTCCTGATGGCTGTCCTTACCCGCTCCTGGGCCTCACGCACCTGTGAAGACAGATACCCAACCATATTAAATACCGGCAGGCCGCTGCTCACGTCTGCCTCCACTCTCACAGGGACGCAGTCCACTCCGCAGATGGCTGCTGACATAACACTGCTGAACATACAGATACTCCTTTCCCCCGCAGCAGGACAGAGATACCCCTCCCAATGCGGGCATAGACCTTCTTCATTTTTTATTCAGATACTTCATTTAGGAATCAATGGTGGAATCACCGGGAAAGAAATGCGGGAACCCGCTTTCTGACTTGTTATTACTGTATCATATTTTTTTCTTCTGTGCAATGACAGACTTCATTTTTCTTTTCATATACCCTGTCCCCAAATGCATGATCTCCAGGGGGATGCTGCGCCATGCGCAGCAAAATTCCAGGTCAGACATTGCCCATATATACACTTCTCTACTTCTCTGCACATCCTTTCCTATACTCCCTGGGCCCTACTTTACATTTCTCCTTAAAAATATGTGAAAACGCCAGGGCATCCCTATAACCCACCCGGGCAGCGATCTCTCCTATGGTCTCTTCTGTATTGCGCAGAAGCTCCTTTGCCCTCTCAATCCTCACCTGGAGCAGATACTGCTGAGGCGGGCATCCCATGATACTGCGGAACTGCCTGGTGAGGCCGCTTCTGTTCATTCCGTATTCCCGGGCAATCTGTTCAATTTTCAGATTTTCCTCCATATGGGCCTTCATATACACAGCAATTTCCTGTATCTCTGCCGCCCTGCCCCTGGCATTTGTGACTGCACATTCCATCTGCCCCCGGAAGGTCTTATGATCTTCTATCAGATCGATCCATACTTTCGTCATACGGCAGTTTTGTTCCAACTGTTCCACATAGCCCGCCGTATCCGATTCCAGCATACACTTCACTGTTTTTTTCAATTTTGTCATACAATTGACATGGACATCACGAACAGAAAATTCCCGGGAAAATCCGGCCTCCTCTGCGCATTCCTGTACCTGGCTGCCACAGGAACACAGGCGGATACAATAAAAAAGACTCTGCTCAGCCCCTGCTGTTTTAACCTCGGTTTCCGGGAATACAGCCAGCGCTTTTCCCTGGCTTACCTCATATTCCTTTCCATCCACGGTTATACTTCCGCTCCCTTTGGTTATGATAAATAAAGCATATTCCCCGTCTCCTGTCCGGTACTTCGAGACTCCCCGCCCTAAACAGCTCCACTGTACAGACAGCAGATTCATGGCACTCTGCGCACAGTCATTGTTCTGCTGCCGGCTTTTGTAATTCCCTTCCATATAAACAGTCCTCTGCTTCTACCCTTTTTCCTAAGATTATAGGTCAATTTCACCCTAGAGTCAATAGGTCACAACGCCATAATTGATTAACAATGGAAAACTGTTGCAAATAAGAAAAGAGGTGTATGAATGATGTCCAGATTAAAAAAACTGAGAATAGAAAAAGGATATACGCAAATTAAAATGCAGCACCTGACCGGCATTGACCAGAGTGATTACTCTAAGATCGAGAACGGAAAACGCTACTACACCTTTGAACAATGCAAACGGATCGCACTTGCGCTGGATACCAGTATGGACTATCTGGCAGGTCTGACAGACGAGAAAAAACCTTATCCCAGAAGCTTTAACTGAGTTTTTTTGGCAGCATACCCGTCCCTAAATGAGTGGGAAAAGCACAATTTGACGGATTTACACATAGACTATAATTAAATCCCTTTGAGGTAAAGCTGCTTGAAAACATTTCTTAAGCCCTTGACTTCCGAAGAAGAAAAATATTATCTTCAAGAATACAAAAGGGGCAGCCAGGAAGCTAAAAATATTCTCATAGAGCGCAATCTGCGCCTTGTTGCACATATTGTGAAAAAATATCAAGGGGTTGAGGAAGATTTAGATGATTTGATTTCAATCGGAACCATTGGGCTTATCAAAGCCATTCATACATTCAATGGGGAGAAATCCAACCGTCTCTCCACCTATGCCGCGCGCTGTATTGACAATGAGCTGCTTATGCTGCTGCGTTCCAAGAAAAAGACCAACAAGGAAGTTTCCCTCTATGAGCCTATCGGAACAGACAAAGAAGGCAATGAGATAAATCTTCTGGATGTGATCGAAAATGAACCGGTAGACGTAGTAGACCATTATTCACTGAAGGAGGATATTAAAAAGCTTTACAGCCTCCTGGATCAGATCCTGAGCGAACGTGAACTGGAGGTACTTAAACTGAGGTACGGACTCTACGGAGAAAAGGAACTGACACAGAGGGAAATAGCAAAGCGGCTGAATATCAGCCGCTCTTATGTCTCCCGTATTGAAAAAAATGCTGTCTTAAAGCTCAGGAACTGCTTCCTTCCGTCTTAGAATGTCATACAGTTCAAGCCCTTCCCCCAAATCCACATACAGTATCTGCTGGGGATGCGGGGCGCTCTCACAGGAATTCCCTTCCTCATCATATATGGCTTTCACAGTGACCGGGCGGTTCTCTCCGTCCGGTTTCATAGCCTCTAAGGTCTCTCCCACAAGGAATTTGTTTCTCTGGGTGATGCGGTACAGCCCTTCCGGTGTCTTATCCTCCAGATATCCCAGATACGTATAATCCTTGGCATAGGTATTGCTGTCATAGATCTGTGCCGTCTCATCCGGTTTGTCATAGAAAAACCCCGTGGTGAACTGTCTGTAGGTACATCCCATGATCTGCTCCCGGTACCAGGGCATATTCTTCTGATAAAGCTCAGGACTGTCAAGATAGTCATCTATGGCTTTCCGATACGTTCTGGCCACCGTTGCCACATACAGGGCAGTCTTCATCCGCCCTTCTATTTTCAGGCTGTCAATACCCGCAGTGAGGATATCATCCATATGCTCGATCATGCACAGATCCTTGGAATTGAAGATATACGTTCCTCTCTCATTCTCATAGACAGGCATATATTCTCCCGGCCTGGTCTCCTCCACAATGGAGTATTTCCAACGGCAAGGATGGGTACATGCCCCCTGGTTCGCGTCTCTTCCTGTGAAGAAATTACTCAGCAGGCATCTTCCCGAATAGGATATGCACATGGCTCCATGGATAAAGGTCTCAATCTCCATATCTCTCGGAATATTGGCCCGGATCTCCCGGATCTCCTCCAGGGAAAGCTCCCTGGCACACACCACACGCTTGGCTCCCAGTTCATGCCAGAACCGGTAAGTGCCGTAATTGGTGTTGTTGGCCTGGGTGCTGATATGCCGCTCGATCTCCGGGCATACTTCCTTTGCAATCATAAAAACACCGGGATCTGATATGATCAGCGCATCCGGCTTTATCTTTTTTAACTCTTCAAAATATTCCCGTACGCCCTCCAAATCCCTGTTGTGGGCCAGAATATTGGCTGTCACATATACCTTCACCCCATATCTGTGGGCAAAGGAAATGCCTTCAGCCATATCCTCCATGGAAAAATTCCGGGCTTTTGCCCTCAGCCCAAACACCTCTCCGCCGATATATACAGCATCCGCACCGTATATAACAGCGATCTTCAGGACCTCCAGGCTGCTGGCGGGAATCAGTAATTCTGGTTTTTTTCTCATTTGGCCTGTTCCTCAATGCTTTCTATTTCTTTATACTCAGAGTCACTCCATCTCCCAGAGGCAGAATGGAGGTTTCCAGTTCTTCATGGTTCTTCAACACATAGAGATACTCCCGCATCCGCTTGTAAATCGTGCGGTTCCTGCGCTCCACAGCAAAATGGGATTCTACCAGATCCCCGTCCTGCAGCACATTATCAGACACCAGCACCGCGCCCGGTGCAAGCAGTCTCAATATCTCCGGAAGAAAATGGATATACTGCGCCTTGGCAGCATCCATAAAAATAAAATCATAGGGACCATCCAGCGTTTTCAAAACCTGGGCAGCATCACCGCAAAGCAGTGTGATCTGCTCTTCCTTCCCTGCTTTTCTGAAATTCTCCCGCGCAATGGGTATCCGCTTCTCATAGTTCTCTATGGTGGTGATCCTGCTGTTTTCAGGCGCATATTCACTCATGAGAAGTGTAGAGAACCCAACAGCAGTCCCCACCTCTAAAATGAGGCGGGGACGTTTTATCTGAAGCAATACTTTCAGGAAACTCTGCATCTCCCTGCGAATCACAGGCACCCTGTCCTCCCTGGCTTTTTTCTCCAGTTCGTTGAGAAAGGGGGTATTGCCCCTGTCCAGGGAATTGATGTAGGTCACCATTCTCTCGTCAACTATCACATTTATTTCCTCTGTTACTCCTGTTCACCTGTGTCAGATTCACCGGATTCGTCGGATTCACCGCCTTCACCGGCATCCTCACCGCCCGTATCCGTGTCACCGCCGTCTGTCTCTGAGGTATCCTGCACAGCCGAATTGCCGTCCGTGCCGTCCCCCTGCGTAGGCTGGCCGTCCACATTCTCCCGAGCCAGAATTGCCATCATCTCTTCTGCTGTCATATTTGTATTCAGGATATAGGTGCCTGCCTGCAGTTTGTCCTTGTAATTGGACAGCTTCTCCTGTACCACAAAAACTTTTGCATCCTCGATCAGTCCCTTTTTCTTCAGGATCTTTCCTATCTGATAGACAGAGGAGCCATCCTTGATCACAACTGTGATATCTGTACCCTCGCCTTCAGCCATGGGGACTTCATTAAAAATCGCATATCCGAAATCATAGGCAGACTTGCCCACAAAAATGACAGCAAATATAATACAGGCATAGACTGCCAGTCTGAAAAAACCACTTGCCATTATAGATGCCGCACCCTGTTTTCTGATTCCTTTTGCCATGTTGTTCTCCTTATTTTTAAAGATCCGGAATATCCAACTGTATTCCCTGATGGATGGACGCGTCAATACTCTGAAGCTGTCTGCACAGCGTAAGCTCCGCCTCTAAAAAACGGTTCACCTCCGGTATCCTGCACAATTCATCCATCTTGCTGTCTACATCATCAATCGCGTCATAGAGATTGATCTCATCACCTTCTGCCTGAATCTGATAATTCAGCTTGCGCAGTTCATCTACCTGTTCCTTCAACCCCGGAATTGCTTTGATCTCCTCCAGAGCCGTGCAATACTGCTTGTAGACAACGCCGTTCTTGATCGCATGCACCAGCTTGTCCACGCAGACGTCGATTATACTCATTTCCTAAGCCTCCATGATGATCGGCAGAATCATGGGATTTCTCTTGGTCCTCTTCCATAAAAATTCACCCAGGGAGTCCTTGATAACATTCTTGATCTTGCCCCAGTCCGTAATATGCTTGTCCAGACACACATCTATGGCATCCTCCACCACAATTCTGGCCTCATCCATCAAATCTTCCGATTCTCTCACATATACAAAACCACGCGATACAATATCCGGTCCTGCCAGGAGACGGCTGGAACGCTTCTCCAGTGTCAGCACCACGATCATGATGCCGTCCTCTGCCAGATGCTGACGGTCGCGAAGCACAATATTTCCCACATCGCCCACGCCGAGTCCGTCCACCAGGATTGCTCCTGTCCGCACTTTTCCTGTAACCTTTGCCGGTTCCTCCTCATTCAGTTCCAGCACATCGCCGGACTGCAGGATAAACACATTTTCTTTGGGGATTCCCAAATCCAAGGCAAGTCCTGCCTGGGCCTTCAGATGACGGTATTCGCCGTGCACCGGAATGGCATATTGGGGTTTTACCAGGGAATAGATCAGCTTGATCTCTTCCTGGCAGGCATGTCCGGATACGTGGGCATCCTGGAAGATAACGTCCGCACCTTTCATGCTCAGTTCATTGATAACCTTGGATACTGCCTTTTCATTGCCCGGAATGGGATTGGAACTGAAAATAATAGTATCGTTTGGTTTGATGGTCACTTTTTTGTGAATGCTGGCTGCCATTCTGGAGAGGGCAGCCATGGACTCTCCCTGGCTGCCCGTGGTGATCAGCGTAACCTTCTCATCCGGGTAATTCCGAAGCTGGTCGATCTCAATGAGCGTCTTGTCCGGAATCTTCAAATACCCCAGCTCTGAGGCCGTGCCGATAACATTTACCATGCTCCGGCCCTCCACAGCCACCTTCCTGCCGTATTTATAGGCAGAATTGATGATCTGCTGCACCCTGTCCACATTGGAGGCAAAGGTCGCTATGATGATCCTGGTATTCTTGTGTTCCGCAAATATATTGTCAAAGGTCTTACCCACGGTGCGCTCAGACATGGTAAATCCCTTACGCTCCGCATTGGTACTGTCGCACATGAGTGCCAGTACGCCTTTCTTTCCGATCTCCGCAAACCGCTGCAGGTCAATGGCATCTCCAAATACAGGTGTATAGTCCACCTTAAAGTCGCCTGTGTGCACCACGATCCCTGCCGGTGAGTAGATGGCCAGGGCGGATGCATCCTGGATACTGTGATTTGTCTTGATAAATTCTATACGAAAGCAGCCCAGGTTAATGGACTGTCCATGTTTGATCACTTTTCTCTTAGTGCTTCTGAGCAGATTGTGCTCTTTAAATTTATTTTCAATTAATCCGATCGTAAGCTTTGTTGCATAGATGGGTATATTGATCTCCTTCATTACATAAGGAAGTGCACCGATATGGTCCTCGTGGCCATGGGTGATAACGAATCCTTTGACTTTGTCAATATTGTCCTTCAGATATGTGATGTCCGGTATCACAAGGTCAATTCCCAGCATATCGTCCTCGGGAAATGACAGACCGCAGTCCACAACGACAATACTGTCCTCATATTCAAAGGCAGTAATATTCATTCCTATCTGTTCCAACCCGCCCAAAGGAATGATCTTCAATTTTGAGTTGTTATTTTTTTTCAAGTTAATTCCTCCAATTTTCCGTTCAAATGTAACTGTTCAGCGCCGCAAACGCACTGACTCACGGAACTGCTCCGCTCAATTTTCAAATTCAACGTCCTCTAACATGGCCTCAAAGACTTTGTAAACCGCATCGTATTCTGTGTCATCTTCCACAAACACGTAGCAGCCTTCTTCCTCGCCATCCTCTGAAATGTCCTTTAATATATATGCTGCCGCCCCTTCATCGTCCGAATCCTCAGGGTCTATGACCAGCAGATATACGCTTCCGTTCACTCTTGTCTGTTCCAGAATTCCCAACTCTAATTCTGTTCCGTCTTCTCCATCAAAAATAATTGTCTCCATACATTCTTCCTTTCTGTCGTTCTTTTTACGTGCATAAACGCCCAAACCCGGAAACGAGCCTTCTTCCCCTCAATAGTCCAAATACGGTATCAAGCTGAAATCAAACTGTACCCGGGTTTGCTTTTGCATCCAGATAGCCCTGCAAAATAAACACTGCAGCTATCATATCCACGTATTTACTTCTGTTCTCTCTGCGCACACCGCTTTCCATGAGTGTGCGGTTGGCCTCAACAGTAGTCAGCCTTTCATCCCACATGATCACGGGCAGGCCGCATCTTCTCTCCAGCATTTCCTTCAGCTCCAGAGACTTCTGCGCCCGATCTCCTATGGTATTATTCATGTTCTTGGGAAAGCCAAGAACAATCTCTTCCACCTGATATTCGCTGATAAGCTCCTCAATCCGGCGAAGGGATTTTCTAAGTTTATTTTCATCTTCCCGACGGATAATTTCGATTCCCTGGGCAGTAAGACCCAGAGGGTCGCTGATCGCCACCCCTATTGTCTTAGAGCCATAGTCAAGTCCCATGATCCTCATCATCAGTCACGCTTCCAGGATTCGTTCTTAATATACTCCTTCAGAAGCTCCTCCACTAACTCATCACGCTCTACTTTCATGATGGTGCTTCTGGCACCCTTGTAGCTGGTGATATAAGTCGGATCGCCGGACATGATGTAACCAACAATTTGGTTTACCGGATTATATCCTTTCTCCGCCATGGCATTGTACACCAGGTCCAGAACTTCTTTTACCCGGACTTCCGGTTCTGTCTTAACTTTGAAATATTGAGTATTTCCTAAATTATTCTCCATAATCTCTCACGCCCTTATCTAAACTTGTAACTATTCGGGTTACCGTCCACTCCACAGCCTGCCGCTTGTCAATAAGCTATGGGCCATTTGGCAAAACAGCCAATGAGCACTCCAACCGCCGGATAGTTCTCTAAACCATAACCTTATTCTAATATATCTTGGAGGGAAATTCAACCATTATATTGCGCAAATAAAAACGCCATCTTCGACAAATCCAGCAATTTTGCCAATTTTTAAGCAATTCTCCAGATTTTCTTCTGTCTCTGCCGCCACTTTTAAATACTCTCTGGTATGGCCTATCCAGTATGTTTTTCCCTGGATTTCGGCCTTTTCCTCAAAAAGGATCTCCACTTCTCTGCCAAGATAATATTCCATAAATTTCTGTTTCCGGCGTTTTCCCAGGTCTATGAGGATATGGCTTCTGACAGCTTTTTCCTGTTCCGGTATCTGTCCTTCCATGCGGTCTGCCCGGGTGCCCTTCCTTCTAGAATATTTGAAGATATGGGTCTCGTAAAATCCCACGCTTTCTATCATAGCTCTGGATGCCTCAAACTCCTCCTCTGACTCCTGTGGAAATCCCACGATCACATCCGTGGTGAGAGCCGGATGTTCAAAATATTTCCGCAGAAGTGCACAGCCGTCCAGATATTCCTGTGCAGAGTATCTTCTGTTCATGCGTTTTAAGGTGGCGTCACAGCCGCTCTGCAGAGACAGATGGAAATGAGGACATATTTTAGATAAGCTGCTTATAGTTTTGACAAATTCTTCCGTAATAATACGGGGTTCCAGAGATCCGAGGCGAATTCTTTTCACTCCCTCTATCTCATGGACAGCCAGGATCAGCTCAAGAAGCGAATCCCCACAGTCCACACCATAGGAGCTGAGATGGATACCTGTCAGAACAAATTCCTGATATCCGTTCTTTACCAGCCGTTTTACCTCTTCTACGACCTCTTCTCTTCTGCGGCTCCTCACCCGTCCCCTCACATAAGGGATAATACAGTAACTGCAGAACTGGTTGCATCCATCCTGTACCTTCAGATAGGCCCTAGTGTGCTCCCCAGTGGAGGAAAGCTGCAGATTCTCGTATTCCACCTGTTCTTTTAAATCTATCAGCTCTTTATCCTGGCCCTTTTCCCTGTCGTACTGCTCCAGTACAGCCAGCAGATCCTGCTTTTTATTATTTCCCAGCACAATATCAATGGCCTCGTCAATCTGTACCTCATCTTTTTTTGCCTGTACATAACAGCCTGCTGCCACCACTATGGCATCCGGGTTCATCTTTTTTGCCTTGTGCAGCATCTGTCTTGATTTGCGGTCGGCTATATTTGTAACAGTACAGGTATTGATGATATATATGTCTGCTCCGGGCGCAAAAGGCACAATTTCATACCCTGCCTGTTCCAGCATCTGCTGCATAGCCTCTATCTCGTATGCGTTGACTTTACAGCCCAGATTGTGCAATGCTACTTTCTTTTTCATTCTAATCCTCTTTATCATGATAATTCGTTAAGCGTTTTGACGAATAGTCGTCGGATTCTTTGTATTTTATTTCTCCCTTTTTTATATTGACTTTTTTTGCCATTAACGGTAACATAAGTCTTGTAAGAAGCAAAAAACGGAATAGGTAAGGGAGGATTTTTCCAATGAAAACAGTAAAAATTTCACTGAATTCTATCGACAAAGTAAAATCATTCGTGAATGAAATTACAAAATTTGATTATGATTTTGATTTAGTATCCGGAAGATACGTTATCGACGCTAAGTCCATCATGGGTATCTTCAGCTTAGATTTATCAAAAGCTATTGACTTGAACATCCATGCAGCTGATGGCGCTTTAGATGACATCTTAACTGTGTTAAAACCATATTTAGTAGACTAATCGAGATTCATTCCGACAAAGCAACAACCGGGACTGCCTGCTGGCAGTCCTTTTTTTCATTTCACAGAACAGCCTTTGCTCTTGCTGCTATGAAACCGAAAGGCTGAATCGTATCTTTACTCACAGATGATCGTCTCCGCTGTACTCACAGCTTCCTCCATCATCTCTTCTATCTTCTCCTGAAGCTTTTCCTCTGAGCGTTTGATCACTTTCAGGCTTGGTTTTGTAACAGGATGTTTTGCCACAAAAATGGTGCAGCAGTCCTCATAGGGAAGAATAGATGTCTCATATGTGTTGATCTTCAGCGCTACATCCACGATCTCCTGCTTGTCAAAGCCGATGACCGGACGGAATACAGGCATGGTGCACACCTCATTTGTGGCTGCAAGACTCTGCATGGTCTGGCTTGCCACCTGGCCGATGCTCTCCCCTGTGATCAGGCCCAGGCAACCATCCTTCTCTGCAAATGCCTCCGCTATCTTCATCATATAGCGGCGCATAATGATGGTCAGCTCCTCATGTGGGCATTTTTCATAAATATATAGCTGGATATCCGTGAAATTGACCACATGCAGATGGATGGGACCGCTGTAGCGTGCCACCAGTTTTGCCAGATCCACAACCTTTTGTTTTGCACGCTCGCTGGTGTACGGCGGCGCGTGGAAATATACAGCGTCAATCTTCACACCGCGCTTTGCGATCATATATCCTGCCACTGGGCTGTCTATGCCGCCGGACAGAAGAAGCATGGCTTTTCCTCCGGTTCCCACAGGCATTCCTCCGGGTCCTGGGATCACCTGGGAGTACAGATATATCTTATCCCTGATCTCCAAATGGATAAATACATCCGGCTTGTGCACATCCACTTTCATATTGGGGCACGCATCCAGAACCGCTCCGCCCAGCTCTGCGTTCAGCTCCATAGAATTCATGGGATAGCTCTTCTTGGTCCTTCTCACATCCATCTTAAATGTCATTTCTCTGCTGCCGTATACTTCTTTTACATAGGAGACAACAGCCTTTGCAAGCTCATCATATCCCTCATCCTGCAGCACAACAGCGGGACAGATACCATAGATGCCGAACACACGCTTCAGCGCCTCCACAGTCTCCTCATAATCAAATTCGCTGCGGGCAAATACATAGATCCTGCCTCTTTCTTTCACCACATCAAAGGACCCGTCCACATCTTTCAGCACACGGCGGATCTGATCCACCAGAGCGTCCTCAAAGATGTACCGGTTCTTTCCTTTGATGGCTATCTCTGCATATTTTATCAAAAATGCTTTATACATATCTTATTCCTTTCCTTTATCAATGCCTTGCATACCTGCGAAGCACAGGCAGTACAGTTCTGATCTCCTCCAGCGTATAGTCAAGCTCCTCTTTTGTGGTGAACTCGCTGAGGCTGAAGCGTATGGCTGACTCTCTGCGTTCCTTGTCCGCGGATATGGCGGTCATAGTGGCACTTGCAGCCCGCTTGTGGCTGGAACAGGCACTTCCCGCTGACACATAGATGCCCTTTTCCTCCAGAGTATGCAGAAGCACTTCACTCCTCACACCCAGGAAACTGGCATTTACAATATGGGGCGCCCCGTTCTCAGGCGCAGGCCCATTGATGACCACCTGTTCCATGGCAGACAGGTTTTCTGCCAGGTATCCTTTAAGCTCTCTCAGTTTTTTTATTTTTTCCTCATGGTTTTCATACACCATGCGTGCCGCAGTTCCCAGTCCCGCGATTCCCGGCACATTATCTGTACCGGAGCGCATGCCCTTTTGCTGGCCGCCGCCCAGAATAAGGGGCTGGATCTTCACCTTTTCACTGACGTACAAAAATCCCACTCCCTTTGGCCCATGGATCTTATGGCTGCTCACAGAGAGCAGATCGATCCCCGCGCGTTTGGGATAGATCCTGTACTTTCCATAGCCCTGTATGGCATCCACATGGTACACGGTCTTTGGATTCTTCTCGTGTACCAGCTTTGCCGCGGCCTCCACAGGCACCACAGCTCCCACCTCGTTATTCACATACATGGTGGATACCAGGATCGTATCCGGCCGCATCGCAGCCTCCAGTTCTTCCATGGAGAGATTCCCTTTCTCATCCACAGGGATCACGGTCAGCTCATACCCCTGTTCCTTCAGCCAGTTAAGAGGCGCCGAAACCGCTGCATGCTCAAATGAGGTGGTAATGATATGCTTACCCTGGCGGCAGTTGGCAAGCGCTGTGCCCACCAAAGCCCAGTTGTCTGATTCGGTTCCTCCTGAAGTAAAGAAAATCTCTTTTTCCTGTACCTTCAGGGTTTTGGCAATGGCTGCTGCTGCTTCCTTCACATACTTTTCTGCCTCCACGCCCTTTAAGTGCATAGCCGACGGGTTGCCGTAATCCTCTGTCATGGTCTTCACCACAATATCCTTTACCTCATCAAAACATTTTGTGGTGGCTGAGTTGTCCAGATACGCTTCCATTTTATTCCTCCAATGCAAACATGAGGACAGAGAGGACTGTAAGCCCTGCTGTCTCTGTCCGCAGAATTCTTTTTCCCAGTGTGATGGCCTTTGCTCCCATTTCCACAGCCATCCGCACCTCTTCCTCGTCAAATCCGCCCTCCGGTCCGATGAAAATGCCGATGGACTGACCCGGTTCTATCTGAGCGATCAGTTCTTTGGTCTCCTTCATGCCTTTTGCCAATTCGTAGGGCAAAAGCACCACATCCAGCTTCTTGGCCTGCTCAATGGCCTGGCAAAAGCGCATGACAGGCTTTACCTCCGGCACATACATACGCTTTGACTGCTTCGCCGCGCTCTCCGCAATGGCCTGCCAGCGGCGGATCTTGTTCTCTTCTTTTTTTCCTTCCAGCTTTACCACAGCGCGCCTGGTGGCCACGGGAATGACCTGATGCACACCAAGCTCCACAGCTTTCTGGATGATCAGCTCCATCTTATCACCTTTTGGAAGACCCTGAAACAGATAAATCCTGGAAGACAGCTCATAGCCGGCCTCCTGCACATACATAACATGCGCCAGGACCTCCTCTGCTCCCATCTCCTCAATATAACAGGCATACTCCAGATCATTGCCGGAGCTTATGAGGATTTCCTCACCGGTCTTCATGCGGAGCACATTTTTTATATGGTTTACATCACTGCCCAGAATGCGGATGGTGTGTTCTTCCACCTGGGAAGGCTCTACGAAAAAACGGTACATGGATAACGCTCCTTAATTCTTTCTGGCAGTCACAGATACCCACTCGCCCTGGTATGTCACCTCCAGGACTTCAAGGCCTGCTTCCTTCACTGCCTTTACCACAGTTTCTTCCTTATCATCTATAATTCCTGACGTGATATAAATGCCGCCCTTTTTCATCTGGTTCAGAATGACCGGAGTAAGGGGAACCAGCACGTCAGCCAGAATGTTGGCAACGACAATATCGTACTTTTCATATCCCACTTTATCCTGGATGGCCTTGTCATCAATAATGTTTCCGATCATCATGTCAAAGCTCTCAGTAGGAATGTTATTTACTTCCTTATTTTCTTCCACAGCCGGGACTGCGCAGGGGTCCAGGTCTGTTCCCACAGCATGTTTTGCTCCCAGCTTCAAGGCCACAATGGAAAGGATCCCGCTCCCGGTTCCCACATCTAAAAGTTCTGTCTCAGGTGTCACATATTTCTTGAGCTGACGGATACAGAGCTGTGTGGTTTCATGCATACCTGTGCCAAATGCGGTACCCGGATCAATGTGGATGATCATGCGGTCCTTATCTTCCTCTTTTACCTCTTCCCAGGAAGGGATGATCAGAATATCGTCCACATAGAACTGTTTGAAATACTGTTTCCAGTTATTGATCCAGTCCTTGTCCTCTGTCTGGGAGGTGGTTATGGTACCCTCACCGATGTCCACAAAATTACGAAGCTCTGAAAGCTCATCCTTCACCTTTTGAAGCATTTCCTCCACATTCTCATCCTCATCCAGATAAAAATTCAGATATGCCACGCCGTCATCCTCCGGCATGTCCGGCAGGATGTCCACAAACATCTGTTTTTTATCCTCCTCAGTCAGCGGCTGTTTATCCTCTATCTCCGCCCCCTGAATGCCGATGTCAGCCAGTGTGGATATAATGATATCCTCCACGTCGGTTCTTGTTTTCAGTGTGAATTTATTCCATTTCATATATTATATTCTCCTTTCCGGCTGCGTTTGCAGTCAGTGAAACAGTCGCCTGTCTACACAAATAAAAACACCAGGGAAATCGTGGCCGCCGAGAGCACGGTCGACAAAATGATCCCCTCGGAAATGGTGGTTGTTTCTTTCCCATACTGTTCCGCCATCATCATGGGCATATTAGCCACAGGCAGAGACATCATCAGCACAACGGAAGCCCTCATAATATAATCCGGCAGAAACGGTTTTAACAGCAGGGCCAGGGCTATGGGCACTGCAATAAAACGGACAGCAGTAAAAAGCAGAAGCCTTTTATTTTTAAACACACTGCCCAGGTTCATTCCCACCAGAGACATTCCTATCACCAGCAGGGATAAAAGGGTGCAGGCATTGCCGCAGTAGTTCACCAGTGACTGCAGATCTGCCGGGATTTTTATATTGAACCAATAGATAATGAATGCAAGGATGCAGGCTATAAATCCCGGGCTGAAGATATCAGTCCAGGACTGCTCCACCCCATCCACGCCTTTTTTCACAAGCATGATTCCAAAGGTGAAGATCACCACATTGAACAGAAAGTTAAAGACGATCACATACACCATGGATTTCGGCCCCAGCACAGCAGATGCCACCGGCAGTCCGATAAATCCAAGATTGCCGAACACGGTCATCAGAATATATGCCTCTCTCTGGGAAAAAGGCACCCGCAGGATTTTTGTCAGGGCAAATCCCAAAATTATGAGAAAAGCAAAGCAGAGAACACCGATCAGGGCAACCAGGCCTACGTTTTTCCTGGATATGGAGGTCAGGTCGCTGAACATGCTGGAAATGATCAAAGCAGGGGAGCAGAGGTTCAATACCAGGGCTGACATGTCCTTTGATGCAGCGGAAGATATGATGCGTCTCTTGTGCAGGAAAAAACCCGCCATGATCAACGCGAATATTATTATCATCTGCTTCATCACTACAAGACCGCTCATTTTCTTATTCACTCTCCGCTTTTGTATTCAATATTCCTATTATATATAAAAAATTTACGGATTGCAATGATAAAAGGGGGCGATTTTAAGAATCATGGAGAGGGGGACGGAAACAGGGCCGGAAGGGGCGGGGCGGTCTATTTGCAGCCGCTCGACGTTTCAGAACCTGTGAACTAACCAATAACTGCGACTAAGACGGTCACCAGAGGGTTCCCGCCTAAGTCTCCGTAATTGGTGGATTTCACAGAACCTTCCACTTAACCTCGCTGCTGCAAATAGACCGCCCCGCCCCTTCCGGCCCTGTTTCCTGGTTTTCTATGGCGGAAAATATTTTTTAAAAAAATAAATGAGCTGCCACATACCAGTGCGGCAGCTCTTCAAATTATTTATTTTCTTTCGGCTGTTCCTATGGCCTTTCTGCACAGAAGAACAGTAAAGAACTGGAATACAGTGAGAAGGAGCAGGCTTGCCAGTTGTGCCTGTAATGCACCGTGGAAAATGGTGTTGATCACAGCAAAAGCGAAAAGCCCCACACATCTTCCCACTACCACAAACACCTCGTGAAATGCCAGTAATTCCGGTGTGTACTGCTCAGCTTCCGGTACACTTTGGGACATGTCAAAAAAGGTGGTATAGCAGGATATCTCTATCATTCCCGCGAAAAAAGCGTTGATGACAGCAAACGCCACCACCATTACCGGGCTGACGGCCCAGAGGCTTAGCAGAGAAACGCCGGTCAGTACGCAGATGGCGCCTACCATGTATTTCTGCCTGTTGTCAGGCCGTATAAAATGGCTCATAAACCAGAAACACAGAATAGAAGCCGCTCCGCTCAAAAAAGAATTGCAACCGATCAGAAACTCGTTCTTCACCAGTTGGTAAAGGATCATGTTGAGGATAAACATAAAAGTTCCCTCACGGACACCTTTCATGGTCTCCCCCAGCAGGCCATAGAGTATCTGACGTTTTTGACAGATCAGCCGCAAAAATTTCAGGTAATGTACTCCGGGCTTTTCCCGATGCCGGGTTTCATTTGGCAGACGGAAAACTGCCAGCAGTGTTGCGAAGGCTACCATAAAGGCTGCAATAAAAATAGCCACATAGCCCTTTACTCCTCCGATCAGAGAAATCAGGCTTCCTGAAAAAAGGGGAATCAGCAGATTGACCGCAGCGCTGAAAATACTGATGATCCCCATTCCGCTGTCTCTGTTCCAGGTCTCTGTACAGGACAGGATCATCCTTCCATAGCTTATGTAATAAAATCCGTCTGCCATGCCGTTAGCAAGCCCAAACAGCATGTAATACTGTCCCACCTGATCCTGAAAAAGGATATAGCAAAGATACAGAAGGTTATATCCCAGAATACCGATCGCTGCCGTTACCTTGCTCTGTGTCCAGTGCATGATCTGGGCAGATAAGAGCATCATGACCGCGCAGGCCGCAAAAATCGCGCCATTGTAAAACAGAGTGGAATTGATGCTCCCTGTCTGGTTCATCAGCAAAGTATTGATAAAAATTCCGGGGATCCTGGTGAATACCAGGAACAGTGTATGTACCAGAAGGAACTGGTAGTAATGGTGCCCCAGAGCAGTTCCTCCCAACACATATTTGATCTTTCTTTTTATGCTGTGTTCTCTTTTCACTACATAAGTGCCTCACTTAGCCAATGCGGCTAAAAGCAAATAATCTTGCTGTTTTGGGTTCCAATTTGATACGAAGACACTCTGTATCTGCTTCATATTTGTGATCTGTTTTCATATCCACGGGATACATACACCTCACATCTTTTATCTGACAGCCCTTCTTATGAAGGGGGATACAAAACTCTTTTTCCCCTTCTCCCTTGGTTCTCCATACAGCCAGATAGCACCTGTCCTGGCACTGCATTCCATAGCTCAGGTATTCGTCTGAAAAGGATGCAAGCCCTGTGGGCCAGAAGGGAAGGCCTTCTTTGATATCTTCCCGTATCTCTTTATAGCAGCGAATCCCATCCGTCACCCGGCGCATCCTGCCCTCTCCTATCTGTCCCAGGTACCCACTCTGGTGGATGCGCAGGAGCATGGCATTTACCATGTTGAAGACCGCCTCCTCCTCTGTTCCCTGGATGAGCGGATAAGACCAGATCGCTGCCTGTTCCGGCGCACAAGCTGTAGCGCAGTTTGCTGCAATGGCTGCCATCTTGATATAATCTGTCTGATCCGTGACAGACTGGATACTCTGCCGGGAAAGCATGGAATACTCCATCCGCATGCCTCCGCTGCTGCAGTTTTCGATGATCAGGTCAGGATAGGTTTCAAACACCCTGTCAAGCCAGGCCAGGTAAGCACGGTTGTGTTCCAGCAGTCCCGCACCGGCGCTGTCCGCATCCCGGTCTGTACCCACACCGCAGTCTATGTTATAGTCCATCTTGATATAGCCTACCCCATATTCCTCCACAAGACGTCTGATCACGCCCATAGCGTACTCCTGCACCTGGGGATTTCTAAAATCAAGCTGATATCTGCAATGATCAATAACAGCCTGCCCGTTTCTCTGGAAAAACCAGTCCTTTGGCACCTTATCCACCATAGGACACTTTGTTCCCATGACTTCCAGCTCCAGCCACAGGCCGGGTATCATATCACGGCTTCTGATATATTGAATGACCTCTTCGATTCCTCCCGGAAACCTCTTTTTGCTGGGGAGCCACTCTCCCACGCCATCCCACCAATGGCCGTCAGAATACCACCCGCAGTCCACACAGAAATACTCACATCCCGCCTCTTTGGCGGCGTCGATCAGCGGTTTTAACACATCCGTTGTTGGATCGCCCATCAGACAATTCATATAGTCATTAAAAATAACCGGAAGTGTTTCATTATCCTTATTCTGCCTTCTGATCCTTCTTCTGTACTGTGTCATGGCACCTATACTATCCTGGAATTCTCCTTCCGTCACTGCAACGGCACAGGGTACAGAGGCAAAGCTTTCCCCTGGATGCAGGTTTATCATCCAGCCGTTCTCCTGGAAGGTTGGTCCTGAAATCTGGAGATACAACTGTTCCCGGATATCGCTGATCTCCCAGTGCCAGGAGCCGCTTGTCTCTATCTCCCATGTCATGGATGTGTCTGTTTCTGTGTTGTAATAACAGCCCATCGGCTGGAATTCGTCACATCCCCAGCTTCCTGTCTTGCTGTAGGAAATGCGCTTCATTGAAAAGGTATTCACAACGTCATAGCCCAGTTCATTCAGCGTATATTTTTTCCATTGTGCCTCCCCAAACCAGGTATTATGGGGAACATAGATCCATGCATTTTTATCTCTGGGCTGTTCACACCCAACTGAAAGACCCGTAAAGGCAAAGGAGGACAGATATTCCACCGAATATGTTTTCTCTCCTTGGTTCTTCAGCTCGTTCCAGCATCTCACAACAGGAATGCCCCTGTAGAACTGCATATGTGTGATCAGTTTTAATCCCTCATAGTCCTGCTGTATCTCCAGTTTTCTTCCGTATTCATTCTCATGATCCGTATGCGTCTCATATTTCATAAGCAGGGACGGGCTGCTGCCCGTATGTTTATTTCCGTGATGGTCACACTGGTCAAATCCGCTGGCCTGCATCTCCGCCAGAGTATAGACATGCAGGTCCTCCTGCGCAATGGCCTCCTTCTGCGGACAGCGGGAAAAATGAGTGAAGGCTGCCGCCTTTCCTTTTTCCAGTACCAAATTCATATAAATGCCGTTTTCAGCAATCTGCATTGTTGTTTTCTCCTTTTATCTGTAAATTATTGGGGCCAAAGCCCCAGGCGGAAAATCATCTGGATTTCCCCCTGTGATCCTGCCATATATCAGCCCTTGATCCCCGTCTGGGCAATCCCTTCGATAAACTGCTTCTGGCATAAAATGTAGATGACAAGCATAGGCACTGTGGCAATGACACTGCCCGCCATCATAGCCCCCTTATTGGTGTGGCACACGCCCTGTAGAACACTCAGGCCTGCGGAAAGGGGCATGTGATTCAGATCATTGTTGGCGATCAGAGGCCACATCAGGTCTTTCCAGGCAAACAGGGCTGTAAAAATAGCCAGGGAGGCAATGGTCGATTTCGTGATGGGGACCATGATCTTTATAAAGGTCTGCCACGGATTGCAGCCATCCAAGATAGCGGCTTCTTCCAGTTCCTTGGGAAGTGACATGTACTGCTGCCTGAGCAGGAAAGTTCCGAACGCACTGACCAAAGCCGGAAACACCAGGGCAAACACGGTATTCAGCATATTGATCTTGGACAGCATCATATACTGGGGAACAATGAAGATCTGTCCCGGCACCATCATCTGCAGCAGCACGATCCCAAACAAAAGGTTCTTAAAAGGAAACTGCATCCTGGCAAACCCATAACCGGCCATACTGGAAAAAATCACTGCGCACAGCACACGGCCTGCTATCATAAGCAGCGTATTGCCGTACAGCCGCAGAAACGGCACTGCGTCCAGAGCCTGCCGGAAGTTCTCAGTATTTTTAAAACTGGACGGTAAGATCTGCATGGGTATCATCATCTGTTCCCCCACTGTTTTAAAGGAGGACAAAACCATCCAGAAGAATGGAAAAAGCATAATGATACTGCCTGCTATCAAAATAACATGTGTCCCTACATGTATTTTTTTCTTTCTCTGCATACTTTTTTCCTCCTAATCGTAATGCACCATTTTTTTCTGGGCCGCGAACTGTACTGCCGTAAATATCATGATCACACAGAGAGCGATAATAGAGATTGCGGAAGCATAGGGCTTATCCTGTACCACAAACGCCTCCCTGTAATACTGAAACATGATTGTCCGTACAGAGTCCATAGCTTTTGATGTATTGTTCCCGTACAGCATGTAAATAAGATCGAACTGAGTCAGGGAACCGATAAATCCTGTTATTGTCAGGAAAAATACACTGGGTGAAATAAGCGGCACGGTTATCTTAAAAAGCTTTACAAAGCCATTGGCCCCGTCAATGGCCGCCGCCTCATAATATGTTTTCGGCACATTGGTAATAGCCACGATCAAAATAATGATCTGCTGTCCCATCCCGCCCCAAATGGCAATAATGACAATGGACAGCATGGCATACTTGGGATCATTGAGCCAGGAGTGGGTTTGGAATCCCAAATTACCCAGAAGCTGGTTCAAAGCTCCAAACTCCGTATTGTAAAGCCAGGACCAGACCATGGCTACTGCCGCGGGAGCTGCCACCATAGGTGTAAAATAGATCACCCGGTACACACTGGTCCCTCTGATTTTTTTACTCATGAGCCATGCCAGCAGCAGACTGATAAATATCCCTCCCGGAACAGACAACGCCGAGAATACCAAGGTATTTCTGAGACCGATCCACACTTCCCTGTCCTGGAATACCCGGACATAATTCTGAAGCCCGGCGAATATATATTCATCAAAGCCTGTACTCTGGGAAAAGCTGAGGATCATTGTCTTGATAATGGGATAGATATTCAGGACCAGCAGGCCGATGATCGTGGGCGCGATAAAGAAATACCCCCAGAGCCATTTCTTTACTTTTCTTTTTTTCATCTCTTCACCTTTCATATAGAACGGAGCTGCCCAGCACCCCCGGCCGACGGCAGCCCCGTTATCAGAGTCTATTTTTCTTTTGCAAGTATCTCATTCATTTCTTTGGACGCGTCTGTGAACCCCTCCGCGGGAGAGATCTCTCCATTTAAGATTTTTGCCACATAGTCGTTCATCACTGCCTCCCACTGGGATTTTGACTCTGTACCTACAAACTGCACACCATAATCAAGGCCTTCCAAAATAACTTTTGTATCGTATTCCGCTTCATGTGCCTTGCTCCAATCTTCTTCCACACCGTCAAATGCCGGGATGGCAGGACCGTTTACGGCATCCTTCATTCCCTGTTCACTGCTGGCATATGCCACGAATTTCTTAGCCGCATCCATATTCTTGCAGTTCTTTGGTATGGACAGAGCGATTCCGTTACTCTGAGTCGCTTTCACGCCTTCCGGTCCGGCCGGGAGCGGTGCAATGGCGAACTTGTCTTTCATGATCTCATTGTCCGTATAATTGTTCAACTGCCAGTTTCCCTGGAACTGCATGGCTACGGTTCCCGTTGCAAACATGCTGATATAGTCCACTTCCGCCTGCATTTCCTGGGATGGAGAATACTGCTGCAGCTTTACGAAAAAGTCCATGGCTTCAATGGATTTGGGATCATCCAGACCTGACACATTGTTTGCCTCGTCAATGATGCTTCCACCGTTCTGATAGAGTAAATTTCCCCAGCTCTCCTGACTGTTATTGTACGCGTTAAATCCATATATCCCTTTTTCTTTGTCTGTGAGCTTCTGTGCAGCTTCCTCTAAGTCAGCCCAGGTCCATGAATCATCCGGATATGCCACCCCCGCATTGTCAAAAATCTCTTTATTATACACCAGAATCACGCAGTCCTTATCTTTCGGAACACCGTAGTGCTTATCCTCCATTGTGAAAAGCTTGGTGATGCCCTCCGGATAGTTGTCATAACTGAATGTATCATCTATCTCTGCCAGATCATCAAGCTGCTCCAGCTTATCCCCATTCACATATTTAGCAATGGTATTGGTATGCATGGTTACAATATCCGCCATGTTTCCGCTGGTGGCGGCTGCCTCCAGTTTTGTCCAGTATTCACCCCAGGGAGTGGTCTGGATTTCCACTTTGATGTCCGGATATACCTTGTTGAACCCGTCAACAGTAGCCTGGATAGAGTCCTTCTGGTTTTCATTCCACGTTACATAGGTGAGTGTCACGCCGCCTTTACTGCCCTCTGTTTTCTCTTTTTCTCCTCCCCCTGCATCGCTGCTGCCTGTACCGCATGCGCACAGAGAACCTGCCATAAGTGCTGCTAATAAGAAACTGCCATACTTTTTATTTTTCATGATTCTTCTCCTGTTCCTTTGTTTTGATTTTTTGTTTTTCTGATACCTGCTGTGCACACACGGTATATTATGTATTTCCTGCTGCTTATGTATGGAATTATAATATTGTAGCCTCACTTTTTACTACCTTTAAAAATTGCATATTGACAAATGTGATAAGCTATTATCTATGACATACTTTTGCTTTCTCAAATGATATATTTAAACAAAAGAGCTTTCGTTAATTTGTATATTTTTATATAAAAGGAGAGGATAAGAATATGAAACATGAATATAAAATCCTAGATCCTGCAAATATTCTTTTGCCGGAAGAGATATTTTACCTCAATCTGACCCACCATCATATGGAATATCATGTACATGCCCCAGGGTCCATCGAATTAAATTACATTGTAGACGGAGAATGTTTCTATGACATTGACGGCGAAATTTTCCCTGTCAAAAAAAGAAGTCTGATCCTGGTGAATGGACATATTCCCCACAAGCTCATCTGTACATCTCCCTGTATAAACATGAGTATCAACTGTTATCAGCATACGCTTTCGCCCAATCTGGGTACACTGCATGACCTGACCACAGCTTATCCGGCGCTGGCCTCTATTTTTGACAGCCTAAAAACCGGCGTTATCCTTCCCAATGCCAAGAATATATATCCGCTGATGCAGATCATCTTCAATGAATTCGGACATGGCAAGGACCCTTATTATATGAATCTGATGCTCAACAATGTGCTTATCCTCATACAGAAGCAGATGTCCACCACGGAACCCACACCGGCACAGACTTATGTGGAAAAGGTGAAGAATTATATCCATTACCATTATTTTAGCATAAAGGATATTGACGAAATTGCAGACTTTGCAGCATTAAACAAGGTCTATCTGCAGAAAATTTTTAAACGAGAAACCGGCACAACACTCTGGAATTATCTCACCCAGTTCCGCCTGGATAAAGCGGCTTATCTGCTGTGTAATTCTGACATCCCCATAGGAGATATTGATGAAATGATAGGAATAAATTCAAGACAGAATTTTTATCTCCTGTTCAAGAAAATATATGGCATGTCGCCCTCCGAATACAAACAGATCCACAAAAAATCTTAAGGTGTATTTGAATGGCAGGTTCTAATGCTGCGCATCATCTTCTGATTCTCCTAAATTTATGCGGATATAAAAAGCAGAGACATAATCCTTTAAAAAGATTATGCCTCTGCTCTATATTACTAAAATAATGTTTTACACACTCAGACTAAGGCGCCTATGCCTCCTCGTAGCTGACTTCCATATGAACCTTTCCGGATTTTTTCCGAAGAATTGCATATGCAAGGCCAAATACCAGTACCACAACATTTGCGATAAATTCCCATGGCTTCAGATCACTGAACAGAAGTGTTGTCTGCAGGATCAGAGAGATGCCGCCCACAACAGCCCAGAACATCAACATGCCATTGCTGACATGGAATTTTGATTTATTCCACACATCGGGAATCTTCTTGACCATATTGTAAGAAGTAAATGCCAGTATTGCAAAGAATACGTTGTTCAGAATAACTGCCATGTTGCCGATCGTAGAGATCGGAACATTGAACAGGATAACGATCACACATTCCACATAGAACATAGTCAGAATGACTGTAGGTGTCTTATATTTTTTATGGATAGTCGCAACTTTAGGCGGGAACCAACCGTCAACCGCTGCCTGCAGGATTGGCTTTGTAACCCAGCCAAGGGCAGAGTTCAGGGTTGTGGAAAGTGCGAACATGGCACCGCCGACGATAAAGAATACATGCAGCGGATACGGAAGCACTTCCGCGGATACCAGTGTCAAAGGCTGATTGGCAACTTCCGCTACCGGAAGAACGCCAGACGCAACCACTACCAGACCCGCATAGAAAACAGCGATAATACAGGTAGCCACTATGATGACAAAGGGGATATCCTTGGTGGGATTCTTACATTCCGCACCCAGATGGATAACAACATTTGCTCCTCCTACGGCCCAGGTAAACAGAGCACCTGCGGACAGCATGGATTTTACGCCGTGAGTCATAAACTCGGGTTGTTCAAAATAAGTGGGTGTTACATGGGGCAGACCAAATACGATAAATGCTGTCAGTGCCAGAACCATGATCAGCATCATTGCATTCTGCAGTTTGGCCGCTCCCTCAATCCCCATCAGGTTTGTAATATAGAAGACAGTCAGTACAATGAGAGCTATGAGCTGCCGTACAAAACCATTGGATGCCAGCGCCGGGATCAGACCCAGCATATAATCCGCAAAGCTCAAAGCATACATAGCCAGCGCTGTCCAGGACAGGATATGAACGATAACGAAGAATCCTGCGCTGACATCATTTCCCAAAAGTGCAAGCTGTGTATAGAAACCGCCTCTCAGACGAACCGTACCTGCTACAAATATCAATGGAATATTGGTGAAAATTGTAAATATGGCTGCGATCAGCATGGAAACACTGGCTGACCTTCCTGTCATGGCAATACCGATACCTACCATGGCAAAAATACCAGAACCGATCGTCTGACCGATACCAATGGACAGCAGTTCTTTTCTGCCTAAAACCCTCTTTAGTTCTTTGGTTGATGCAACTTCAGACATATATTCCCTCCTCTTTTATACAATGCTTTTTACACATTACTATTTCAAATAGACATAACTGCACTTTGATAAATCAAAAAGCGTACAGACTCCCCTGTGTACCGCCCATCCGGGAGAGCTTTACGCTCCCCGGGGGCAGTGCATTAGAAAAGAGGTTATGTCTATGTCCTGCCGTTATGCGTTTTTCCCTGCAAAATATCCGCCGCTTACTGCCTGCAGGATCTTGCCCGGCTTGATACAGTCGCCCACGGTGATAAACTCGGCATCGTTTGTGCGAAGCTTCTCCACCTCGTCGATCTTTGATCTCATGCCCACTGACAACAATACGGTGTCAGCCGGATAGATCACTTCTTTGCCGTCTTTGTCCTTTGCATGTACTCCGTCGTCCTCAATAGAGGTAACTGTAACTTCCGTATACGGATGTAAATTCTCTGTACGTTTCTCATATTCCAGCATCATGGCTTTCAGATGCAGAACCGGTGCGTCGGGAGCCAGTTTCTCCTGCATTTCCAGAACCGTTACATCTTTTCCTTCCATAGCCAGGGCCAGGCCTTCTTCACATCCCACAAGACCGCCGCCGATCACCACTACCTTTTCTCCAAACTTCAGATCCGGATCACGGAGCTGGGTTACTTTTACCACATTATCTCTGTCAACTCCCGGTATCCTGGGGATAACAGGCTCTGCACCCACTGCACATACTACAGTGTCCGGTGCGATTTCCTGGATCAGTTCCGGTGTAGCTGTGGTATTCAAGCGTACCTGGATCGCTTTTCTCTCCACCATACGGATCAGATACTGCAGATATCTGCCAAGGTCCTCCTTGAAGGATACATCGTGAACAGCCACATTCAGCATACCGCCGAGACGATCCGCTTTTTCGATGAGGATGACTTCATGTCCCTGCTCCTCAGCTTTTAATGCTGCCTGCATACCGCCCGGGCCTCCGCCTATGACTAATACTTTCTTAGGCTGTGGTTTCGGCTGATACATGCCCTCTTTTAAGTCGCGTCCCACTTCCGGATTCACCACACACTGGGAAATGCCGGAACACATATCTACATAGGGAACGAAATCCAGTGACAGGCAGTGATTACATCTCACACAGGGACGAACCTCGTCAAAACGTCCTGCTTTTGCCTTGTTGGGGAATTCCGGATCTGCCAGGATCTGACGTCCCACATAGATAACGTCTGCCTTGCCGGATGCGATGATGTCTTCCATCTCTGCCGGGTCTGACAGGGAACCTACGGTTGCGATCGGTGTCTTTACATGCTTCTTGATGGCTTCTGCCAAATAAACATTGACGCCATGGGGCAGGAATGCTGACGGGAACATACGGCATCCGGAGTTTACATCACGGAAGGAGGTGGCTGATACATGGATCAGATCCACTTTGCCGTCCAGCATCTTGGCAAACTCAATAGCGTCATCAAGGCCGTAACCGCCTTCCATGAACTCATCACCTGAGATACGGATCTCAATGGGGAAGTTTGGCCCAACAGCTTTACGGATACGGTCAATGACCATAAGCGGGAATCTGGCACGGTTCTCAATGGAACCGCCGTATTTGTCTGTTCTTGTATTATACAGCGGTGATAAGAATTCGCTGAGCAGCCATCCGTGGCCGCCGTGAACCATGACCATATCAAATCCGCCGAATTTGGCTACATAAGCACCGTGTGCAAAGGCATCCGCAATCTCGTTCATAATGTCTTCGTCCATAGGTGTTACATCCACACCGTATACACCGGGCTGTGCGCTGGGTCCATAGATGATGCCGTTGGTATACTGAGGATGGGCACGGGCACCGCTATGTAAAATTTCGATATTGGCCAGTGCATTGTGCTGATGGATCCTGTCTGTGAGCTGCAGATGTGACGGCATAAATCCCTCATTGTCCAGATTACAGAGATTGCCGTGAGCGCTTCCCGTGTGGGCATGGACCAAGGTCTCGCCTCTTGTGACAATGGCAGCGCCGCCTTTTGCGCGGTTCTCAAATGCTGCAAGGTTCTGTTCGGATAAAAATCCCGATGTGTTAGGTTCTGATCCCATAGGAGCAGTTGCAATACGGTTTTTCAGAGTTACGTTTCCGATACGTAACGGGCTGAATAAATGTGGATAGTTAGTTGACATAATAGCACCTCGTTTCTTTTTAATTGGTATATATCAATTGTTGTAATACCGTGTCAACCTTTCTGATTGGCTTATATTGATACTAGCATAAACCCTGCGTATAATCAATATCATTTTATATTTTCAGCATTAAAGTAAATTTTATTATATATTTTTTGTGTATTTTTCACATACAATCACATTACTGCCTATAAATCAATATATTCCAATCCATAAATTAATATATTCCAATTCCCCATTGTCAAATCGAGCTATACCAGTTTTGCATTTGATGACCTTCACTGTTTACAACATGTATATTCTATAATCCGGAAAAAAGAAGACCTGTCCTGAGATTCAATAAGATTTATAAAGAATTTGTATGACGCATATTATCGTTTTGATGTTGCCTGTATAGATAAAGAACGAAAAGGATGTGCACTGATATCCGTTGCACATCCCCTCTCTGTTCCGTCTCTGTTTTATTTTAAATATTTAAATAGAATTTCCGTAACTATTTCATCAGACCTGCCCAATTCCCTCTGACGCGGCAGCCTCATCCAGCCATCTTTTAAAAACCAGCCCCCGCAAATGGTACAAAGACCCCTGATCTGCATATTGATGAAAAAGAAAGCTGCAGATTCCCTTTTTTTCACACAGAAGTTGTATTTCTCTTATAAGTCCGTCTTTGTAGGAGGGGTTCTGCGGCAGGATGACCGCCTGATACCGGCTGGTATTCCGCTCCAGTTCATGTATGGTGTTCTTGACCGGAATATATGCATAAGGGCTGACAACGCCAAATTCTTTCAGGAAACATTCCACACTGAAACGGTACCATTCACCTCCGTATATGACGGCAATGGGCTTTTCTCCCCGGAGTTTTGCAATGTTGCTGATAGTCTCATTGGATACGGACAGAACCACCTTCTCCACAGGTATTCTGTCTCCGCCTTCTACCACATGCTTCACAGTTGCCCACACCTCATCGTGATGATTGATCGTGGTAGCGAACAGATCATATTTTTCCCGGTTTAATATACTCGGGTCTTCTCTGATCTCATCTATGAGGAAGGAATCTGCATGGACATTACAGAAGGCCGCGATTTCCTCGGCTGTATCCTGCAGGATTTCCTCACTGCAGTCTATCCAGGCAAGCTTCAGACGCTGGCTGTCAGGGACATGTCTCCAGGCACTCTCCATAAACATCCGCTCTATCTCTTTCTGCCCCTTGCCCATGGATGCCAGCTTTTCTATGGCTTCATGGATCACTTTGCATACTTTTCTGTCTATATCTGCCCTGCGGCTGGTGTCCACATAGGTTCCGCTGCCTTTTTTGGTAGCTGCATAGCCTTCCCGGCACAGCTCTTCATATGCCTGCTTCACTGTGTTGCGGGCCACGTGCAGATCTTCACTGAGTCTGCGCTCCGGCATGAGCCGCTCTCCTTCTTTCAAAGCGCCGCTCTCAATCTCTGCGATCAGCTTCTGTGCGATCTGAAGATATACAGGTACCTTTCCGCTTTCTTCTAATGTCCAGTTCATATTTCTCCATTCCCCTTCTGTCTGTCCATCTTAGTGACCACCTCCACCATGTGCATCCAGGACCCCTGGTCAATCTCATATTCCATGGGAATGATCCTGCATTTACTTTTTCTTGCCCTGGCTACCACCTGCAGCGTCCACGCGCTTGCATATTCTATGTAATCAGGCGGAATGATCAATGGCATTCCCTGTCTGCAGCAGTTGTCAATGGCCTCACTCATCTCTTCCTCACTGGAGCAGATCTGTTCATTCATCTTCCCCAGAAAATGCAGAGTCCTCTTGATATTCTTCAAAAATGCAGCACTCCTGTACAATATGCAGACAGGCTGCTCCTCAGGAATGGTGGCCAGCCTTGCGATCGTCTCTCTGCTCTCCACAAGCGCAAAGGTCTCAGTTGGAATACCCAGGGCATCTGCATACCCAATAAACTCCTTATAATGGCTCTGTGAGATAAATGCCAGATCACAGCGGGAACTGATCACCCGGTTTCCGGTAAGCAGATCCGACAACACATATGTTTCCACCGTCAGATTAGGGATGGATTCCACTACCGGAGCAATGGAATGCAAGGTCTCAACATTGCACTCCACCAGCGCCGCACAGATTTTCTGTTTTTCCTGGAAACGGCTGACCAGTTCCTGCTGTGCCAGAAGAAACAGCCTGTTCATGGGCATACCACTTTCTGACACTTTTGAAAACATCTCCTCCACAATTTCAGAAGGACTTTTCTCTTTCCCCTGTACGTTCCCGGATTTCTTCTCCTGTACATAGGCTCCCCCGCCGCGGATTTTCTGTACAACGCCCCTGTCCTGCAGCCAGGCATACGCTTTCTTTACAGTTCCCACTGACAATCCTGACTCATTTGCCATTTTGATTTCCGATAAAAGACGTTCCCCCGGAACCAGAATGCCGTCTGCTGCCTGCTGTTCTATCTGCCGGGCGAGCTGGAGATACAGCGGCGCTTCACCGTTTTTATCTATCTCAATTTTTTCCATCTCAACAACCTTATACTTCCTTTTATCTTTGTTCCATTTGTTGATAACTGTTCCATATTCTCACAGTAACGAACAAAATCCATATCGCTTTATCCATTGTACCATATCCCTTCCGGTAAAAAAAGAGGTACTGCCCACGGTAAGCTTTCTCTTGACATAAATGTGTAACAGGGCATACAATTGTTGCATATACAATAATTGGAGGTGCAATCATTAATGCTGAGACGTTTGTTTTCCTATATGCATCAGTACAAGAAGTTCGCAGTCCTTGCCATTTTCTGTGTTGCGGCGGAATCTGTTTTTGAATTGATCGTCCCCCTCATCATGGCGGATTTAGTGGATGTGGGAGTGGCAGCGGGTGATAAGGATTATATCTACATGAAAGGCCTGCAGATGATCATCTGCGCTGCCATAGCCCTGGTTCTGGGAATCGGAAGTGCCCGGTTTTCAGCCCTTGCGGGACAGGGACTGGGGGCAGAGCTTCGGAAGGCGGAATATGAAAAACTGCAGGGATATTCCTTTGCCAACATAGATCATTTCCGGGTATCCTCACTGGTCACCCGCCTCACCAGCGATGTGACCAATATTCAGAATTCCGTCTCCACAGGGCTGCGTCCTTTCTGCAGAGGGCCTGTAATGCTTGTGGCAGCCACGGGAGTGGCATTTTCTATCAACAAAAGCCTGGCCATGGTCTTCCTGGTTGCTCTGCCTGTATTGGGAATCCTGCTGTTCCTGATCATTTCCCATGTAAGACCTTTGTACACGAAAATGCAGGGTGCCGTAGACACGGTGAACCGGATCATTCAGGAAAATCTTATTGCTATCCGGGTCGTAAAAGCCTGTGTGAGAGAGGACTATGAAATTTCAAAATTTGAAGCCGGGAATGAAAATCTAAAGGCACAGTCCGAACACGCTTTCCGGTTAGCTGCCCTGAATATGCCGGCAATGCAGTTTGTCATGTACGGAACCATTTTAAGCATCCTTTGGTTTGGAGGGGGATTGATCAAAGGCGGCCAGATGCAGGTTGGCGAGCTGACCGGCTTTCTTAGCTATGTACTTCAGATCCTCAATTCCCTGATGATGATATCCAATGTATTTCTGATGCTCACACGTTCTATGGCATCCGGGACACGTATTTTAGAGGTCATTGATGAAAAAATTGATATTACAGATGATAGTGCCCGGGATATCCAGGTCAAAAGAGGAGAGATTGAATTCCAGCACGTATGGTTTAAGTACAAGAAAGAGGCAAAAGAATATGTGCTCTCTGACATTTCCCTCCACATAAAGCCCGGACAGACGGTTGGCATCATAGGGCAGACCGGAGCCGCCAAAACCACTCTGGTCCAGCTTATCCCCAGACTGTATGATGTGGAAAAAGGGGTTGTCAAGATAGACGGTATTCCGGTTCAGGAATACCCGCTAAAGCACCTGCGCGATGCTGTGGCTGTGGTCTTACAGAAAAACACCCTGTTCTCCGGCACACTCCTCTCCAATTTAAAATGGGGGAAGGAAGACGCCTCCATGGAGGATGTAAAGGAGGTCTGCCGGATCGCCTGCGTAGACGAATTTGTGGAACGGCTTTCGGATGGGTATGAGACAGAGATGGGACAGGGAGGCGTAAATGTTTCCGGCGGACAGAAACAAAGGATCTGCATAGCCCGGGCATTGCTGAAAAAGCCCAGAGTATTGATCCTGGATGATTCAACCAGTGCGGTGGACACTGCCACCGAAGGGATCATCCGACAGCGGATGCAGGAATTTCTTCCTGATATGACCAGGATCATCATTGCCCAGAGAATAACCTCTGTAAAACACGCTGACCAAATCATTCTTCTGGATGACGGCCGTATCAGCGATACGGGAACCCACGGGGAACTTTTACAGCGAAGCGAGATTTACAGACAGATATATGAATCCCAAAAGGAAGGAGCGGATCTGTAATGGCAAAATTTGTAGGATATAAAAGGCCCAAAAACACCAGGAAAACATTGCTGAACCTCTTTCGTTATCTGGGAAAGCATAAATGGATGTTTCTCCTGGTCGCCCTCCTGGTACTGATCAGCACCGGCGCAAATATCATGGGAACCTATTTACTGAAGCCGGTCATCAACCAATTTATTCTGCCCGGCAATACTTCGGGCCTTCTAAAAGCAGTGGCAGCCATGGGCGCCATGTATGGATGCGGGGCACTGGCCACTCTGGGTTATAACCAGTTGATGATAAAATCCGCGCAAAAGGTGATAAAGGAGATCAGGGCCGATCTCTTTGCCCACGTCCAAAAACTGCCTCTTCGGTATTATGATGCCCATACCCACGGTGAGCTGATGAGCCGCTTTACTAACGATGTGGATACGGTCCAGGAGGCCATGAACAATAGCTTTGCCATGATAATCCAAAGCTTTATGATGCTTACGGGTACGGTTGTCATGATGATGGTACTTAGCGTGAGGCTTTCCATGATCGTGGTATTTTTCCTTTTTCTCATGTTTGTGTTTATCAAATTTAACGGAAGTAAAAGTAAGAAGTATTTCCAGAGACAGCAGGCTGAGATCGGAAGGATCAATGGATTTGTGGAGGAGATGATGGCAGGACAGAAAGTGGAAAAAGTATTTAACCATGAGGAAAAGGACTTCCAGACTTTCTGTGAAATGAACGAATCACTGAGAAAGGAATCCTCAAACGCCCTGACTTTTGCCGGTCTGATGGTACCCACCATTGTAAGCCTGTCCTATGTAAACTATGCTGTTTCTGCCTGTGTGGGCGGTCTTTTCACCGTATTCGGCATGCTGGACATCGGAAGCCTGGCCTCGTATCTGGTCTATGTAAGGCAGAGCGCCATGCCCTTAAACCAGTTTACACAACAGGTGAATTTCTTATTGTCAGCGCTGTCCGGCGCAGAACGTATCTTTGATATGATGGAGGAGCCCCCGGAAATCGACGAGGGAGAGGTCACACTCTGTAATGTGGAGACAGATCACGACACACTGAAAGAATGCAGCCAGCATACCGGACAATTCGCCTGGAAGGTTCCAGGAGAGGCGGGTGCTCATCTGGTTTTGCTGAAGGGAGATGTCAAGTTTAAAGATGTCATATTCGGATATGACCAGGAAAAGATCATTCTGAACAACATCTCCCTGTATGCAAAGCCGGGACAGAAAATCGCCTTTGTAGGCTCCACCGGTGCAGGAAAAACAACCATCATTAATCTTATCAACCGTTTCTATGAAATTCAGTCAGGCGTGATCACCTATGACGGGATTGATATCAAGAGGATCAGGAAGGACGATCTGAGGCGTTCCCTTGCAATGGTCATCCAGGATACCCATTTATTCACGGGAACCATAGCAGAGAACATCCGGTACGGAAATCTGGAAGCAGACAACAGTGAAATCCATGAGGCGGCTGTGATCGCCAACGCGGACTCCTTCATCAGAAGACTCCCCGAAGGATATGACACTATGCTGTACAGTGACGGAAGCAATCTGTCCCAGGGACAGCGGCAGCTTCTGGCCATTGCCAGAGCCGCCATAGCCAAGCCTCCTGTATTGATCCTGGATGAAGCCACCAGTTCCATTGACACCCGTACAGAACGGCTCATAGAAAAGGGGATGGATGCCATTATGGAAGGCAGGACCGTATTTGTCATAGCACACAGGCTGTCCACAGTGCGTAATGCCAAAGCCATTCTGGTGCTGGAAAAGGGGGAGATCATTGAGCGGGGCAGTCATGATGAGCTGTTGGAGCAAAAAGGACGCTATTATCAATTGTATACAGGACAATTTGAATTGGAGTGATGAAAATGGAAAAGAGTAAGATCAGAGAAATCCTGCACAGCCTGGACATGGAGCGCAGAAAAATAATAAGGCCAAAGTTCCAGGAGCTGGGCCTGACCGTAGGCGAAGGGCAGGCAAAGATCCTGAAATGCCTTCTGGAGCAGGGAAGCATGACACAGCGTGAGCTTGCTGACAAATGTATGCTGGATGTGACAACAATGTCCAGAACCTTGGACAAATTGCAGGGGGCAGGTTATCTGCTCAGAACAGCCAACCCCTCCTGCAGAAGATCCTTTCTTATCTGTATTACAAAAAAAGGGGAAGAAAAGGCTGCCTGCGTGCAGAAAATATTTTCCGCTCTGGACGAACAGATCTGTCAGGGAATATCAGAGAACGAACTGGAAGCGCTTTATGATACTTTGCAGAAGATCATGAACAATTTTAAAAGTGAATGAGGATGCCATGAGTCATGGGCACATATCTGAAATTTGAATGTAACTGCCATGAGTCATCGGCGCACTCCAAAAGAAGGCACTGCGGAATCTTTTCCACAGCGCCTTCTTTGATTATGAATCCTCAAAAGTCTCTTTCAGTTTGTCCATGAATCCTTTTTTCTTTTTCTCCGTACTGCCGGCTGGACGGTTGCCGCAGGCCTCATCAAATTTTCTCAGAGCCTCTTTGGCGTCCTCATTCAGCTTGGTAGGCACTTGCACCACCAGAGTCACATAATGGTCACCGCGTACGCTCTTATTTCTCAGAGACGGCACACCCTTTCCTTTCAGGCGCACTTTTGTGTCTGTCTGTGTACCGGGCTTCACATCATACATCACGTCACCGTCCACGGTACTGATGCGCACCTCACCGCCCAGAGCAGCCTGTGCAAATGTGATGGGCGCCGTAGAGAATATGTTCATATCCTGCCTCTGGAAAATCGGATGGCGGGATACGATCACCTCCACCAGCAAATCTCCTCTCGGGCCGCCATTGGTTCCCGGTTCACCCTTATCCCTGATACGGATACTCTGTCCGTTGTCAATACCTGCCGGTACAGATACCTGGATCTTCTTTCTCTGGTTCACGTATCCGGTTCCACGGCAGTCCGGGCATTTGTCCTTGATGACCTTACCGGTTCCGTGACACTCCGGACAGGTCTGTACATTTCTCACCATGCCGAACATGGACTGCTGGGTGTATACCACCTGGCCTTCCCCGTGGCATTTCGGACAGGTTTCCGGAGAAGTTCCCGGCTTTGCGCCTGTTCCGTGACATGTATTACAGTTTTCCTTCAGATTCAGATCCAGCTCTTTTTCACAGCCAAACACTGCTTCCTCAAATGTAATGCGGACGGATGCCCTCACATTGGCACCTTTCATAGGGCCGTTGTTGGCTCTTCTTCTTCCGCCGCCGCCAAACAGATCGCCGAAAATATCGCCGAAAATATCACCCATATCAGCGCCGTCAAATCCGCTGAAGCCTCCAAAGCCTCCTGCTCCGCCGGCACCGCCGTTTTCAAAGGCCGCATGGCCGAACTGGTCATACTGTCTTCTCTTATCCGGGTCACTCAAAACGCCGTAGGCCTCTGTCGCCTCCTTGAATTTTTTCTCCGCTTCTTTGTCTCCGGGGTTTACATCAGGATGGTACTTCTTTGCCAGCTTACGGTATGCGCTTTTGATCGTGGCGTCGTCAGCGCCTTTGTCCACGCCTAAGACTTCATAGTAATCTCTTTTATCTGCCATTGGTCTTATCCCTTTCTAAACATACAGTCAGGCATGGAGTGCTGTAAACACCCCATGCCATCCAAGTCATTTACTGACAAAGCTATTTTATACTTCTCTGTAGTCTCCGTCAACCACATCATCACCGTATGCTTCATTTCCTCCCTGAGTACCGGCACCTGCGTCCGGACCAGGACCTGCCTGTGCTCCCTGGGAAGCCTGAGCCTGCTCATACATCTTAGCAAAGAGTTTCTGTGCGCTCTCCATCAGTTTGTCTTTGCCGGCTTTGATGTCAGCAACCTGAGCATCTGTGATCTCTTCTGTATTTGCACAGCTGTTTAACAGTTCTTTTAATGCGTTCAGATCTGCTTCTACAGCAGTCTTGTCATTGGCATCCAGCTTGTCGCCTGCTTCTTCCAGTGCTTTCTCAGTCTGGAATACCATAGCGTCAGCGTCATTCTTGGTGTCTACAGCTTCTTTTCTCTTCTTATCCTGAGCTTCGTACTCAGCAGCCTCTCTGACTGCTTTGTCGATATCATCATCAGACATGTTGGAGCCTGCAGTGATGGTGATGTGCTGCTCTTTGCCTGTTCCCAGGTCTTTTGCGGATACATTCACGATACCATTGGCATCAATATCAAAAGTAACCTCGATCTGCGGAACACCTCTTCTTGCAGGCGGAATTCCATCCAGACGGAACTGTCCGAGGGATTTGTTATCTCTTGCGAACTGTCTCTCACCCTGTACCACGTTGATATCTACTGCTGTCTGGTTATCAGCCGCAGTGGAGAAGATCTGGCTCTTCTTAGTAGGGATCGTTGTATTTCTCTCGATCAGTCTTGTTGCGATACCGCCCATGGTCTCAATGGACAGGGACAACGGAGTAACATCCAGAAGAAGGATATCGCCTGCGCCTGCGTCGCCTGCCAGCTTACCGCCCTGTACGGAAGCACCCAGAGCTACACACTCATCCGGGTTCAGAGTCTTGCTTGGCTCTTTGCCTGTGAGCTGTTTTACTTTGTCCTGTACAGCCGGAATACGTGTGGAACCGCCGACTAACAGTACCTGGCCCAGTTCGGAAGAATTCAGGCCTGCATCAGACAGTGCACGGCGAACCGGCTCTGCTGTTCTCTCAACCAGGTCATGTGTCAATTCATCGAATTTGGCCCTTGTCAGGTTCATATCAAAGTGCAGAGGTCCATTGCTGTTCATGCTGATAAACGGCAGGTTGATATTGGTTGTGGTTGCTGAGGAAAGTTCTTTTTTCGCTTTCTCAGCAGCCTCTTTGATCCTCTGCATTGCCATCTTGTCTGCGGAAAGGTCTACGCCTTCGGATTTCTTGAATTCAGCGA
This sequence comes from Blautia coccoides, assembly GCF_034355335.1. Taxonomy (NCBI): domain Bacteria; kingdom Bacillati; phylum Bacillota; class Clostridia; order Lachnospirales; family Lachnospiraceae; genus Blautia; species Blautia producta. Next base: position 1,311,309 of record NZ_CP136422.1, on the reverse strand, counting down.
TCATGTAATCTGCAACTTTCTGGTCAAAGTCGTCGCCGCCCAGACGGTTGTCACCTGCTGTGGATAATACTTCGATAACGCCGTCACCGATCTCAATGATGGAAACATCGAAAGTACCACCGCCTAAGTCGTATACCATGATCTTCTGCTCTTTTTCATTGTCAAGGCCGTAAGCAAGCGCTGCTGCTGTAGGCTCGTTGATGATACGTTTTACTTCCAGACCTGCAATCTTACCAGCGTCTTTTGTTGCCTGACGCTGAGCATCGTTGAAGTAAGCAGGAACTGTGATAACTGCCTCTGTTACTTTCTCACCCAGATAGTTTTCCGCGTCGCTTTTCAGTTTCTGAAGGATCATTGCGGAAATTTCCTGCGGAGAATATTTTTTATCGTCAATTGTCACTCTGTAATCTGTTCCCATATGTCTCTTAATGGAAGAGATGGTTTTATCTGCATTGGTAACAGCCTGACGTTTTGCCGGCTCACCTACCAGTCTTTCTCCTGATTTTGTAAAAGCTACTACGGACGGTGTTGTTCTTGCGCCCTCTGCATTGGCGATAACTACCGGCTGTCCGCCTTCCATAACACCTACACAACTGTTTGTTGTACCTAAGTCAATACCTATAATTTTACCCATGATAAATTCCTCCTGAATTTAAAATCAATTACTTTTCCTGTTCACAGCGGCTTTACGCTCCCGCCAAAGCGTTTCATCTATGAGATAAAATCCAACGGTCTGTCCCGCCGGAGAATTTGGGTTGCGCCTTCGGCGCACCATCTAAAACTAATTGGCAACCTTCACCATGCTGTGTCTCACTACATGGTCTTTGTAAAGGTAGCCTTTCTGGAATTCTTCCACCACTACATTCTCACCGGCTTCTTCATCCTCCACATGCATCACTGCATTGTGGTAATCCGGATTGAATTCCTGCCCTACTGCTTCAATAGGCTTTACGCCGATCTCTTCAAAGACGGTCATCATCTGCTTGTAAATCTTTGTCATACCGTCAGCAAAGGGACTTTCTTTTTCATTTTCCGGAACTGCCGCAAGACCTCTTTCAAAGTTGTCAACAACCGGAAGAATCTTATCGATCACTTCACGCGCGCCGATTTCATACATGGAGGCTTTCTCCTTCTCTGTGCGCTTTCTGAAGTTATCGAACTCTGCCATCTGGCGTTTCACCATATCGGTGAGCTCTTCTATTTTTTCATCTTTTTTATCTTTTTTCTTCTTACCGAACAAGCCTTTTTTCTCAGATGACTTGCCTTTTGTCTGGTCAGCCTGCTCTTCTGTCCGGCCTTCTGTCTCCTCATCAGCCTGGTCATCATCGTCACCGGGCTCTTCACAGGTGGCCTCCTCTGCCAGCGCCTTATCGTCTTCCTCTAAGATTTCTTCTGCCTTCTCATCAGAAGCCGTATCCGGCTGCATCTCTTCATATAATTCTTTTTCTTCTGACACGAATCCGTACCGCCTTTCTAGGTTTTCTTAAATATATTGTCTAACTGCGTCTTCAGCGTTTTTAAATTGTCCACTACATTTTCGTAATCCATACGTTTGGGGCCTATGATACCGATGGTTCCCTGCATACCGCCTCCCAAATCATATGTGGCCGTCACGACGCTGCAGTCTTTCATAGTCTTAACAGGAGTTTCATTTCCAATGTATACCTGAATGCCGGTATTTTCCTCGGAATTCATGGTATCTTTGACCAAATCTACCAGTTCCTGTTTTTCCTCAAAGGCGGAAATCAGTTCACTGGCTTTTGAGGTATCTGCCAGCTCCGGATATTTAAAAATATTCGTGGTCCCGCTGGTATAAATCTCCACCTCATCCTCATCCACCGCAATGGCATTAGCCACCGCGTCAATGACGCTTCCCACAACAGCGCTGTGGATACCTGCCTGTTCTTTCATCTTAGTGATCATACCCAGGTTGATCTCCTCAATGGTGAGGCCGTTTAACTGGGTATTGAGAAGCAGGTTCAGCTTCAGTATTGTGTCATCATCCATAGGCTCCTGAAGGGCTATCATATGATTCTTTACAATATTTCCTTCGATCACCAGAACTGCCAGAAGCTGCATCTCAGCCACTCTGGAAAGCTGAATGAATTTTAATTTGTTTCTGTGATAGGTCGGGCCGGTGATCATGGTCGCGTAGTTGGTGTTGGATGCAAGAACCTTCACCACCTGTTTGAGCACCTTCTCCATTTTGTCGGTCCGCTCGATCATCATTTCCTTGATTTCCGAAACTTCCTGTTCCTTCTCCCGCATCAGCTCATCCACATAGAGGCGATAACCTGCGTCTGAGGGAATCCGCCCTGCCGAAGTGTGGGGCTGTACGATATACCCCAGTTCCTCCAGGTCTGACATCTCGTTCCGGATAGTTGCAGAGCTGAGATTCAGGTCAGTGTATTTTGAAATAGTTCTCGAGCCAACCGGTTCGCCGGTCTCCAGATACGTCTGGATAATGGCTTTTAATATCTTTCGTTTCCGCTCATCCAGTTCACTGTCCATTATTATCTCCTTTCTGCTTTTGCATTGATAAGGCCGGTCTCTTTTCCGGCATTGTTAGCACTCGTTTGTGTGGAGTGCTAACATCTATGTTCTAAAGATAGCACCAGCGTGTTTATTTGTCAAGGGCTTTATATTTTTTTTAGAAAGTTTCAGAATTTGCAACAATAATGAAGAAAAAGGGACATGCAAAAAAACAGAGGGGCTGTCTATACATAACAGCATTCCCTCTGTTTTGTTATATTATATCGGAAATATTAGTCGATTTTCATTTATTCAATAGGTACAATATAAAGGTTGTCCTCAGTCAGAACCTGCTCACCCTCAGGATAGGATTTTACGAACAGAAGGCTCTCCACCTGATCCGGGTCCAGTATCCGGTCAATTCCATAGGTCAGGGTATACTCATCACTGTCTTCCGATAAATAGCCGGAACTGCCGGGGCCCCGGTACAGATACAGATATGTGGTTCCGTCTTTTAATTTTACTCCTGTCAGCCACGGCGCTTCCTCATATGTCCGGGAAACAATCTCTTCCCCTGACTCATTCACGCCTTTTTCCTCTGTCAGCTTTCTTGGGAAATCATATACCACTCTCATGGAAATAGGAGATATTTCTACCTGCTTTACAGTGGCCCCGCTGTCCCCAAGCACATAGTCCGGGCTGCTTTCCCGTACATGATCCGAACCGCCCAGGGTCCAGGCAAAATCCCACTCAGCTTCTATGTCCGGTATATAACCGTCTATGGTGATCTCACCCAAATTTTCCAACTCAACACTGATGGGCTTTCCGATAAAGTATCCCTTTTCATCTTCTTTTGCCAAAGTGATCTCATACTCCATACTGCCGTCTTCCAGAGCATATCTCTCCAAGATTCCATCCTCAGAGATTGGAGTCCCGTCCGCATAGACAGCTCTGCCGTCATTTCCCTGCACCAATCCGTTGTAAAAGGATCTGGAAATGCTGAATCCTCCGTCTGCCGCGTCTTTGCCGTCAATTTTCACCTGTACATTTTCAAAATCCGGCTGCTTTCCCTGATCAAGCTCATAGCCCTCCACCTTAAATGCCAAATGTACGTAATAGTTATCCACAATACTCTGCATTGCCGTGACTTTTATCCCCTGGGCACTTACACTTTTGTCCACAGGTGACGCCATATTTTCCGCTTCCAGTTTATGCATTTGATCCGGTTCCGCTTTCATCCCCTCTGACATTCCGTGACTCCACTGCATATAGGCTGCCGCCCCCGCTGTGACAGTTCCAAAGACAAGAAGGGCCGCGGCTGCAAGGACCCATATTTTTTTTCTTGGCACTTTACCCGTTACTTTTCTCATTGCCATACTCTCCTCTTCGTACCTTTTCCGGGCATCCTTTTTTATAGAAGCAAAAGCTTCCTCTGCTTTTTGCTGTACCCTTTCCGGAATCTGCACATCCTGTCTGAGTTTTTCTAATATTTCATCTTCTCTCATACTCATATCAGTCTTCTCCTTTCCACCTCCGGATAATATTCCTCTGCCATCTTCTTTCTGGCTCTCGCTATCCTCGTCCTCACAGTCGCCTCCGGAATATCCAGGATTTCTGCGATTTCCGACATTTTAAAGCCTTCCACATAATACAGGACGATCACGGTCCGGTATTTCTCATCCAGGATTCCCAGGGCCTCATTCCATTCCAGATCACTGTAACCCTCTTCTTTTACTTCCACTTCAGGCGTCTCGTCTGTGAAAAAAAGATTTTCCTTTTTGTTCCTTATATCATTACATTTGTTGATCAGGATTCTGGTCATCCAGGTACGGAAATACCTTTCTTCCCTGAGCTGGTCTATTTTCTCCCAGCAGGTGAGGATGGTTTCCGATATGGCATCTGCAGCGTCCTCCTGGTTGGAAAGCAGTGAGCGGGCAGCTTTGTACATATTCTGCATCTGGGACTGCATGAGTTCCGTGAACGCATCCGCATCCCGCTCCTTCGCTTTTTTTATAAGATCATTCATAACAGGTTCCTTTCTTCCGTACGTACGTTTCCACATGTTTTTCATGTTTCTGCTTATTAGACAGTTCATCTGCCGGAAATGTTTCAACTGCCTCCCATAAAATTTTACCGCAAGGCTGCAGACATGGTCAGGATGGCTTTTTTCCTGACAACAAAGCAGCCGGCGCTCCACCCATTCCCGGAGCGCCGGCTGCTTCTTATACCACTGCTTTTCTGTTCGATACTTTATTGATGATAAATACTACAATGACCAGTGCTGCCACTGCAAATCCCAGAGAAGCCGCACTTTTTGTGGCTCCCGCGATTATAAACGCAGTCAGGGCAATGACACCGTTGACCAGCGCATAGGGAAGCTGGGTCCTCACATGCTCCACCAGATCGCATTCTGCCCCTGTGGAGGACAGGATCGTAGTATCGGAGATAGGGGAACAATGGTCGCCAAACAGACCCCCGGAGAGAACCGCACCTACCGCTATGGCAAAAGGTATGGAGAAAGCCTGTGCCATGGGTATAGCAAGAGGCATCATGATCGCAAAGGTTCCCCAGGAACTGCCTGTGGAAAAGGAGACAAAGGCTCCAAACAAAAAGATTGCCGCCGGAACCAGAGCCGCTGAAAAGCTCATGGACTTCAGCACATCCACAATAAACTGGGCCGTTCCCAGTTCACTGATCATACTTCCCAGAGACCAGGCCAGTACCAGGGTAATTGCCACATCTGTCATCCCCTTCATACCTCCCACATATACTTTGAAGGTCTCACTGAAGTTCATTACCTTGAAAAGACAGATCATGAGGATCAGGACCAGCGCCCCGAAAAAATAGCCCATGGTAAGCGCAACTCTGAATTCGTTACCGTCCACCTTTTTAAAGGGAAAGCCTAAAGGCGCCAGGGTCGCGAACAGGGTGACAAATACCACTACAATAGGAAGGATCACCATGATCGGCTTTGCGTTCTTTTTAGAATATATTCCGGTACTCTCTTCTTCCTCCGCGTGTTCTGTAAAGCTGTAACCGGCTTTTTCTTTCTCTGTTCTCTGCTCCGCTTTTTTCATCTGGGAAAAATCTATTTTTGTGAAAGCTATGAGCGGAATCAGGATGATCGCCAAGATCGCGTAGATCTGAAAGGGAATCGCCTGGACAAAAGTGGTATAATCGGATTCCTTTACACCCAGATTGTCAAATTCTGACTGGATAAGTCCCATAATATATACGCCCCAGCCGATAAATGGGATCAGAATCGCCACCGGAGAAGACGTGGAGTCCAGGATCCAGGCCAGTTTTTCCCTGGAGATTTTCAGCTTGTCAAACAGCGGCCGAAACACAGGTCCCACCAGAAGCGGGGTTCCCAGATCAGAAAAAAATATAATAATCCCGCCTGCCCAGGCGCAGAGCTGTGCTTTCAGTTTTGTGTTCACATAGCGGTATGCACTCTGCCCGAAAGCCTGCGCGCCTCCCGACTTTTCCATGAGCTTGATAAATCCTCCGATGAACACAACCAGAACGATCACACCCGCATTATAACTGTCTGTAAGCTGCACGAATAAATAATCACCGATCATGGATTTCACCGCTAAAAACGGATTACCATGGCTGAAGATCAATACACCTGTAAGCCCTCCACAGAAAAGAGAAAGAATCACATTTCTGCTCTTGATCGCCAGGATAACGGCTATGATAGGCGGCAATAAACTTAAAATACCGTAATTCATAGTTTTCCTCCCAAAATATTTAATATTTTCACATAAGAAAAGGCCTTGGCTGGATATCTTAAAGCAGCCACGGTCCTGTATTTCTGCCCCGCCCAGGGACAGTCCATGAGTAATATTACATTATTCTGAATAAATTTACAAGAAATTTATTTTATTTCCGCCAATCAGGTCCTGAGTATAAAAAAATCCTGCGGAGGAGGAAAATACTATCCCGGTTTTTTCCATCCCCGCAGGTATCTTATCCAGAGTATATCTGAAAGCTGCTTTTGATCGTCGAAATGATTTTTCAGATTTTCAGACATACTCCGGCATATACGGATCAATCCTCTGAAATCTCCTCCAGATTTTTTCTAAGCTCTATCATCTTATCACGCAGCTCTGCTGCCATCTCGAAATTCAGATCCGCTGCCGCTGCCCGCATCTGTTTTTCCACATCCTGAATCAGCTTCTTCAGCTCTTTTTTGTTCATGGACTCCGGGTCTTTCATCAGCTTATTCTCCGTCTCAGCCACACTCTTGGAGATACTGATAAGATCACGGACCGCCTTCCTGATCGTCTGCGGTGTGATGCCGTGGGCTTCGTTGTACTCCTGCTGCAGCTTACGGCGGCGCATGGTTTCGTCAATGGCAAGACGCATGGAATCTGTTATTTTATCACCATACATGATAACACGTCCATCCGAGTTACGGGCCGCGCGTCCAATGGTCTGGATCAGGGATGTCTCAGAACGCAGGAAGCCTTCTTTATCCGCATCCAGGATTGCCACAAGGGTGATCTCCGGAATATCCAGGCCTTCACGGAGGAGGTTAATGCCTACCAGCACATCAAACACATTTAAGCGCATATCACGGATAATCTCTGTACGCTCCAGGGTATCTATATCCGAGTGCAGGTATTTGACCCGGATGCCCAGCTCTTTCATATAATCCGTCAAATCCTCTGCCATCCGCTTAGTCAGAGTGGTTATGAGTATCTTATTGCCTTTCTCCACCTCTTTGTTGACTTCCCCCACAAGGTCGTCAATCTGTCCCGCCACAGGGCGTACCTCCACCATGGGGTCCAGAAGTCCTGTGGGCCGGATGATCTGCTCTGCCCGCAGCAGTTCATGGTTTGCCTCATAGTCCCCCGGTGTGGCAGACACAAACATGATCTGGTCGATCTTGTCCTCAAATTCTTCAAAGTTAAGAGGACGGTTGTCCAGTGCTGACGGCAGGCGGAATCCATAGTCCACCAGTGTACTCTTTCTGGAGCGGTCACCTGCATACATGCCCCGTATCTGAGGGATCGTCTTGTGGGACTCATCTACAATGATCAGGTAGTCATCCCCAAAATAATCCATAAGCGTATATGGCGCCTCCCCCGGTTCCAAACCGGATAAATGGCGGGAGTAGTTCTCGATCCCGGAACAGAATCCCGTCTCTTTCAGCATTTCTATATCAAAGTTGGTTCTCTCGGAAATCCTCTGTGCTTCCAGCAGTTTGTCCTCACTGCGGAAATATTCCACCCGCTCCTTTAACTCCTCCTCAATATTCACAGCCGCCTTGCGTATCTGCTCAATGGGAACTACATAATGAGAGGCCGGGAAGATAGCAATGTGATTGAGCTGGGATTTGATCTCTCCGGTCAAGGTGTCGATCTGGGTGATCCTGTCAATTTCATCCCCGAAAAATTCCACCCGCACTGCCATGTCCGTATAATCTGCCGGAAAGATTTCCAACACATCTCCCCGCACGCGGAAGGTACCACGGTGAAAGTCCATGTCATTTCTGTCATACTGGATATCAATCAGCTCCCGCACCACATCATCCCTGTCCTTTTCCATGCCCGGACGCAGGGAGATGATCATGTTCTGGTAATCCTTCGGGCTTCCAATGCCGTAGATACAGGATACACTGGAGATAATGATAACATCCTTCCTCTCACTCAGGGAGGAGGTTGCGGAGAGACGGAGCTTGTCGATCTCGTCGTTGACGGAGGAGTCTTTTGCAATATAGGTGTCGGATGAAGGGACATAGGCTTCGGGCTGGTAGTAATCGTAGTAGGAGACAAAATACTCCACTGCGTTCTCAGGGAACATCTCCTTGAACTCTCCGTATAACTGAGCTGCTAACGTCTTATTATGAGCGATGACAAGTGTCGGCTTCTGTAATTGCTGAATCACATTTGCCATCGTAAAAGTCTTTCCAGAACCCGTAACCCCTAGTAAAGTCTGGCATTGATTGCCTTCCTTGAACCCTTTCACAAGCTCTGCGATCGCCTGTGGCTGGTCTCCGGTTGGCTCATATGGGGCTTTTAATTTGAACTCATTCATGGTAAATTCCTCCATTTGTGACTTTTACTATGACCAATATCAGCCAAAAATTCGTATCCGGATTCGTAACGAAAAACTCATTTTTGTGGTGAATAGATGTGTTTCTCACCTCGTTACGAATAAAAGTCACAAAACTAATATTTGCGGATAAAACAGCACTCGGAAATACCTGAAAATACTAACCTCCGGTCCTGTCATATTTTTACTGTTTGTTCTTGTAACAGTCCCTATTATATCAAATAAATTTTTGAAAGTATATAGATTAACGCAAGAAAAAAGTACAAATGTTCGATTCTTATTTGTACTTTTTTCTTTCACTACTATTCTATTTTTCATCATGCTGCGTTGAAATATTCCTCCAGGATCAAGTCTATTTCAATCATTTCTGAATAATCATAATACTGATCTTTCCTCTCTTTTGGAATAACTTCTTCAATAAATGGTTCCAGTACGTCCAGACAGTCTTCTATGATTTCCTGTGTATCTCCATAGACATCTACGGATATAATTTCCTTGGCATGTCCTAACAAATGCGAAACACCTTTTGAATTAAAACTATTCTTCAGCAAAATGGTTGCATAGGTATTTCTCAACTGGTGAAAATGAATATCAGGCAAATCCAAGGATTTCAACAAGTCTTTATAGTATTTCTGATGAAAACCTTTACTCCTTGGATTCCCATATGTAGAACAACAAATATAATTCCAGTCCCGGAACTCTTTTGGTCTGCGTCTGCGGTTCTTCTCATAAGTTTTCCGTTCTTCCAGAATTGCTTCAAATACATAATCCGGTATTGGAATTTCACGCACACCAGCAGGTGTTTTTGTTTTAATTTCCTGCTTTGTCAGCATCTTAGGTGCACAGTCTTCTGCTTTACTGTTTGGCTTTTTTCCCAACTGACGCTCTACTCTCAACGTCCTGTGAATGTAATCGACATCACTGTATTTCAGAGCATTTATTTCACTTCTTCTGAGTCCCATCAATACCGCAAACAGAATTTGCATATGAATCGATGTCTCCTTGCTCGCCTCAATCAACCGAAGCACCTGCGGAAGTGTCAATGTTTTCTTCTCGTCAATTTTCAGGACGCGATACTCTGTCTTTTTTATTTTCTTCGGTAAATTGATTCCCTTCGCTGGATTTGTTGCCAGTACATTTTTGTTAAATGCATACTCCAATGATGTTTTCATGATCGTCCTGACATTTTTCGCAACTGATTCATACTTCTCTGCAACTGCATTATATAATTTTCTGATATACCCCTGATTTAGTGTAGACATATACATCTTTCCAATCTGTGGAACAATGTAATTCTTAATGGCACTTTTGTAAGTTGTATAAGTGTCGTCTGTTATTCGGGGACGCATAATATTTTCCAACCAGAAGATCATAAACTCCTCTACCCGGATTTTTCCATACACAATATAGGTTCCGGTATGTAGCTGTCCGATTACTTCATCACGAAATGCATTGGCTTCTCTTTTGGTTGTGAATCCCGCATGTTGCTGTGTCTTTTTACTTTCGTCTGCAAACGTCAGCAACACACGAAATCCATATCCATTTTTGATTGTTGTCACCGAATAGACCTTATATTCTACATATTTCTTAAAATCAAAGGTCTTATGCATGGCTATCCCTCCGTTCCGGTTTGTTGTGGTACAAATGTATTATTTACAAACGCAATAATCTTATCCTGCTCGTCCATAATCTCACAATAATATTCGTAAGTCGTATGAACGGAACTATGACCTAACAGACCAGATATTTTAAACAATGGAACTCCAAGCTCAATTAAAATGGTCGCAAACATATGTCTGAGTCCATGTACGGTGATATTTGGCAATCCATTTCTGTTACAGATTTTCGTAAGTGCCTGATTCATTGCCGTTAATGATCGGGGTTCGCCGTTTTCCTGACAAGATACATAATCATAATCCTTGTACGCTACCCCCATATCTGCTTTACGCTTATCAATTAACTGTTGTCTGTGTTTCACTTCCCGCATCACCACTTTCGGAACTCTTAATATCCGGTAACTGTTCTCCGTCTTTGGATTCCGTTCGATAACAGCATATTCCGTAATCGTAAATTCCTGTTCTTTCACTTTAAGATTTCCGACAATCTGTCTGCTGATTCTGACCGTCTGCTTTTCAAAATCAAAGTCCTGAAACTTCAATCCAAGGATTTCTCCTTTTCGTAATCCACAAAACAGTCCCAGTAAAATTTCCAGATACCAAGGATTCTTGCTCGCAGCTTCAAGAAAAACCTTCAATTTTTCTTTGCCTAATACCCTTACCTTTGGTTTTGCTCTCGGATATGGCTTTGTCTCAGGCATTGGATTATAGCTTATGAACTTATCTCTTGCTGCATCTTTCATGGCGATACTCAAAAGCTCCCGCCCTTTATTTCCCGCTGAAGGACAGATTTTCGCGACACGTTCCAGTAGAGCATCTAAATACTCTACTGAAACATACCTTAATTTGATATCCGCTTCCATACTCGGAAGAATCAGATTATATAAGGTATATGCTCCAACCATTCTCGTGGTTGTCTCAATTCTCGGACTGAAAATATTTTCAAACCAGTATTCCAGATAATCCCCAAGCATCACATCTGTCTTTTGCATTTTTGCAATCTGGAGATCTCTCTGCTTCTTCTGGTATCTTTTTTCATATTCCCAGTAACTTTTCTCTGCTTCTTCCGGCGTTTCAAAGCCACCTTTTTTCCCATATTTTGTCGTCAGATCGTCCTGCAGCTCTTTGGTTCTGTGATACCATGATTTTCCTTCAAAAAAGACAACTCTCTTTTCCTTTGACATTGTCTCTTGCTGCGTTTCTTTCTGTTTCATTCTGCTCTCACTCTTTCTCTCTCCTCGTCTCCATTCAGCCACTTATCAAAAGAATTGCATGGGATACGATAAGATCTGCCAATCTTCAACACCCGGAATGGTTTTCTGTCATAATAAACATTTTCTATAAATTCATATGCCTTGGAGCGTCCCAGCCCAAGCAAATTTTGAACATCTTCTACTTTATATACTTTCTTTTCCATTTCATTCTCTATCATTGCCATGACGTTATCCTCCTCGTCCTAATCTTTGCGCTTTACTACCGGTAGTTTTTAGCTGTGTAACATCTAAAAACGGTACACCACTAAGATATCCATTTTCGTCTACATCGTCCAATGTGCGAATTTTCAAATCGCACACTTGACTTTTACGTGTTACTTGTTCTTTCTTCCTATATAATAGTCGTACCCATTCCGGACATTGCAGAACATACATAATTCCTTATATCGCTGCTCCGGATTCACCCGCCGGATATAACGTCCCGGCACCTCATAAAAATTGCCTGCACATACTCTGCACAAGCTCACGACTAACGGTTTTTCAATAATTTTCGGTATTCCGGTACTTCTTCGGATTGCTTTATTGATTTTCTCCATTTCAGTACGATCTAAGGTACACACATAATTTTCCAACCGTCTTTTATCTAAAGTTCTGAGCTGCTCTAGTAGCACTACAGAATCCTTTTCCAAACCTTCCATTTCCGGGACTGCAATGTGTGTTGACAGTTTCATTTTTTCTTTACTTGTAATTGCTGCCACGATCACTGTCGGACTGTATTGATTTCCTATATTATTCTGAATCACCAGCACCGGACGATAACCGCCCTGTTCACTTCCAAATACAGGATCGAGGTCGGCGTGATAAATATCCCCACGCCTGACGTTTCTATCTTCCATCTTTGCTTTATCTCCTCTCGACTTTCTAACTGTTGTTATCCCTAAATATGTAAAATACAAGCCTATTTGTCCGCGACGTCCCGACTTGTAATTGGGAAATCATCAGACGGCTGACTGCTAATCAGCTCCACAGGATTTTATTTAAAATAAATATATGGGATTGGGATTTTTCCTCTCCAGGGATCTCCTGAAGCTGCCCTCACTTGTTGCGGCATCAAAGAAATATTTTGTATACACGACTTTATGACCGGACAGGAGTATCATTATGCCTGTTGTCTGTCATCGCCCTGCCAGATGCAATCTGACAGTTATAACCAGATATTTTTCGCTCAACAGTCCGGGTAATACAAACTGAAACCAAAAGGAAGTATACGGGTGGGATTTCGCTGTCTTTACCCAGCCTGTGTCATAGCGTATCTGTTAATGTGACTTACGCTCATCACGATAACAACAGGAATGTGCCTGATGAATGTATATGAATTTGTCAAGGTTCGTCCTGCTCCCCAGTTTTTGTGATAAAAGAAGAAACAGGCGGATCAGAATATTTCTCTTTCCACCTGTTTCCTCACTTAAATGCTATTTTTCAACCCACTATCTCAAAATCTTTTTCAAATTTCTGATTGCTGCTTTTACAGACTTTGCTACCATCTGAAAAGAGCATCCTTCTTCCTGTGCAATCTGCTCATAATTCTTATCTTCAAAATAATACTTCATCAATCGTCTTCTCTGAATTTCCGACAACTGCTGGATTGCACTATGTAACCGTTCCGTGTCCAGTTTATTCAGAACCGTATCCTCTACACTTTCTTCTTTCTGAAATATCCGTTCATATAAACTGGAATCCCAGATTTCTGACTGTTCCAAATGCCTGTCCACAATATTCATATGCGACACGTCCTGCAATTCAAACGTATTAAAAGCCTCATATACATTCTTTCCTATTTCCAAATCCTTGTACTCTTTTTCACCATTGCGAAATGAAACATAATATTTTCCGTCCTTCTCATAGATTTCATATGGGTTGTATTTATCTTTTCTTCTTTTGGGCTGTCTGCCTTCCATGTCCTTTCCTCCAATCTGAATTTTTTTGAATTCAGATCAGTAGGCGGGGCACGACATCGACATATTGTCCGAGTATTTTCTAAAAATTGGAAACAAAAAACGCCAGATTTCCGCGATGGAAAACTGGCGCGCCAAGAACAGCCACTATTATACTGAATTACATGGAACGATAGTGCCGATGCAATGGTATACTTGCCCGGAGGAGGAGTAATGCTTTTTTTAACTGATGTAGATCATGTGAGCTTTGAAAAAGCAAACGAGACACGACAAAATAACCTCCAATCGGCTACCGTGTCCCTGCAAGTCGTCATAGGTTTGTGTAAACGCAAAGAAACGGCGGCTCTGAAAATCAAAGCCGCCGTTTTAAATGAGCGTGTCAAATTGTCTGCTCTACGACGGCTTTTTTTCTTTTGCCGTCGTCCGGCAGGTTGTTTCTTTTTCGCTTATCTTAACAAGCAATTCTCACAGAAATGTCACTGACATTCTCTGTTTCGACAAAATAATGGGTTGAAATCTCACTAACCTGTGAGATTTGAAAATTTATTGCCTTTTCTTCATCGAATTTCTTTTTTCTGAAACAGGGCAATTCCCAAAACAGAAGTTAGAAATGTCACCAACAGAGAATATCCCATCCATCTGTAAGGGGCCTTTGCTATGCTTTCATCCGTCATTCCCTCTGTGTCAAACGCATCTGCAAGTTGGATGGCCTGTCCAGAGGGTAGCAGATCGCTAAGAACTTCAAGAACAATCCGTGGTGTACCTTCAATGTATTGAGGGTTCGGAAGCTGTTCAACTTGTGTAGGGATACCCATTTCATTGACAGTCACATAGTTATCGTATAGTTTTGGTTCTCCAAGTTTCTGATGGATAAAAGAACCGGATACCAGTAGAACCAAAGCCAGTATCATACTCACAACTACATTGCCTGCCTTATTTGTATTCAGGATAGCAAGTAGCGTCATAATGCTGGCGAAGGTTATAGAAATCATAAGACTGCTTATCATGCACAGAAAAATTGTAGCTGTTTCTGTTATCAGTTCACCGCCATTCATGTTTCCTATTACAAAAACTCCAACGGTATAGGACAGCGAAATCAATACACTGGCAATCGCACACACAATAAGATTTGCTAAGTAAATCCGTATTCGAGAATGGCCGACTATTATCTTATTGCGAATTGTACCATCGCTGTACTCGGAACCAATAAACAGGCTCGTAAAGATTGCAGATATAAGCCCCATCAGTGGTAAGCACTCAAAAAGGCATCTATCTAGCACAAATCCTATACGAGCCTCCGAAGCTATATTTAATGCAGTATACACTCCGTATGCAAACATACAAAGCACAAAAAACCAAAATATAACTTTTTTCAGCATACGAATAAATGTTGATACCAACAGTCTACTCATGGCTAACACCTCCGATTAAATCAACATAGTAGCTTTCCAGATTTTCTTCCTGTTCCTGAATGGACAGCAGATCACAATGGTACTTCTCCAGGGCAGATGTAAGCTGGGAAATATTTAATCTGTGATAAATCTCTGCCACATTGGGAGCAGGCATTTTGTAAGGTTGGCCTGTCTGCTTCAAAACGGCGGCCAACGCTTTGCCATCTGTTACTTCAATTCGGATAGACTTGCGGAACGAGTTTTCCAAATCATCCGCACTGATTTCTTTAATCATCTTTCCGTTGTCGATAAAGCCGTAATGCGTAGCAAGACGGGACAGCTCATCGAGAATGTGGCTGGATACCAAAATGGTAATACCATACTGCTGATTGAGGTTCAAAAGAAGCTGCCGCATTTCAATGATGCCCTGCGGGTCGAGTCCGTTGATTGGCTCGTCTAACACCAAAAACCTTGGATTTCCCACAAGAGCAATCGCAATTCCTAATCGCTGCCTCATACCTAAGCTAAAATTCTTTGCCTTTTTCCTGCCGGTACCCTCCAAGCCCACCATCTTCAGAAGTTGAGGAATGGTATCGAATGATCGTAGTCCCAACACACGATACTGTTCCTTTAAGTTTCCGGTGGCCGACATATCCAGATAGATAGCCGGTGTTTCAATCACGGCCCCCATTTCTTTTCTTGCGTTCAGGATTTCGTGTTTTCGGCTGCTAATTCCATATAGGGAATAATCCCCGAAAGTAGCTTCTTGCAGTCCGCAAATTATCCGAAGCAAGGTTGTTTTGCCAGCACCATTTTTTCCTACTAATCCATAGATAACCCCCTGCGGAATGTGTATGGAAAAATTGTCTAATGCTTTATGGTGGCCGTAAATCTTCGTCAAATTCTCGGCTTTGAGAATATAATCCAAAATATTACCCCCTTTTGATGATACTCGCTGTGTGCGAGTTTCTTTGTCTTATAGCATCATAAAATAGAAACCTCACAGAAATGTCACCGTCAGCCCCATTTTGTCGGCTAAAAATTCACATTTTTGTGACATTTGAAAACGGCCACCCTTTCGGATGACCGTTTCGTGTCTGCGTATTTTATTCAGCAATGCGTAGCCGCTCTACCACCGTTTTTTGTGCCATTTTGTTATAGCAAACCAAAGGAACAATGGCTGTAATGAGGATCAGAGGGATAATACAGAGAAATACCGGAAGCAGAGTAAAATGCCATGTAAAATAGGTTAATTCTGCACCCATCATCCGAACCACCGTTAGACTTGCTATAACGGAAAGTATCAGAGAACCTAAAAGGCCCAAGATAGAATAACCAATCCCTTCATATATCAACATTTGCTTAACCTGCCGTCCTGTCATACCTACCGATTGCAGCATTGCAATTTCTCTGTACCGAGACAAGATAGACGTTGTTATGGAGTTAATAAAGTTCAGTATACCGATCAGAGCCAATATCGCACAAAGAGCACCGCCCACAAGACGATACATATTGATCATCCCGTCAAAGGTCTGCCGTAGGGTCACTTTTGAAAGATAATCCAAAGCAGTGTCCGTATTCGTAGTGTAATTTTTCAGCCAGTTTTCTGTGGCAAGCTGGTGTTCTTCATCCACATTGAAGATTGTTTTCATGGCCGGCTGGTCAGCGGATACCATATTTCCCAAAAGTTCATTGGTTGGGAAAATATAGTCCAATCCCATGTCTACCTGCAAAGGAGTTTGTAATGCGCTTGGAATACTTACCACAGCCAGCACATCATACACTTTATTTGTACCATCAAACTGTGTCACGCTAATTTGATCGCCCGGTTTATACAAGCAAAGAGACCCATCACCCATCATTCGCAATGGAGTTACATACACGCCGGTCCCGGCTTTCCACTGTTCCGTGTTTAGTTCACCGTCTAACACCTGTACATATTCTGCCGAAAAATCATCCAAGCCATATACATTCACACCATGTTCCTGTCGAACCCTATAATTTTCCAGTTCATTTGCAATATCACTGGAAGAAGCAGAGAGTTCCTGTAATCGGGCGAGGTCGTTTTCAGAAAGCGGCTGTTTGGAAGTCCATAAGTAGATATTTCCTATATCTTCAAGACCATTCAAACTTTCTGTCTGGCTAATAAAATCTTGGCTTACATTCGCTGTGTTATATGGCGCATAATTGTTGATTACTGTTGTATCGGAAACTGTAAAATCTGTAAGGCTGAAATCAGCCACAAACTTATCAAAGTCAAAGGAGGTCACATAGGTATAAACGCTATTCAAGAGAACAATACTAAGGGCAAAAGACAAAGTAACGATCATTACTTTTTTCTTGTTTCGAGTCAGATTGTTCTTTGCCATCATCATTGTGCTGATATGCTTACTGCGCCGCTGCTTTTTCTTTCCACCAGTCTGTTCAATATAGTGCAGTGCCTCCATCGGAGAAACTTTAGCCGCCAATATCGCAGGTTTTTGACAGCTAATGAAAACTGTAATTGCGGAAAAGAAAATCGCTACCAAAAAGATCAATGGATTTACCGTAGTAACGATCCTTATATCATCAGTTAGCATATTTACAATCGCAGGCAGCAACAACCGACCAATCGGCCATCCCAACAATAGTCCAATAGGAATACCCATAATAGATAGCTTAATTGCTTTTCTATAAACGATTTTCCTTATTTGTCTTGCGGTGGTTCCCAGTGTTTTCAACATTCCATAAAACCGAATATCCTGCGCGATAGAAATATAAAACACATTGTAGATTAGAAGATAACCTGCGATAAAGATAACCGCAATACCGGCCACAAGGGGCAGCATGGAAGAAAGATTGACCGTTGCCATTCCGTAAGCGTCGTTAATACTTACCCGTTCATCTAAACCGTATTCGGAAGTCACATCTAATGCCTGCTTTTCAATATTCCATGCCGTAGGCATCATCATAACAGCATCAATATAACCGGTTCCCACAGGTGGGGTTGTTCCGTCCGTTTCCCCGTGGATGACCGGAGCTACCTGTTCCGTATATGCTTTGGATAATAGCATTGTTTGACGGTACGCCACAGCATCCCCATCCCAAATGCCGCAAAGCGTAAAGGTATCGGTAAATGTATCCGTATCGGTTGTAAAGGTCACCTTCATTTGTGTGCCGACTTTATCCGGCAGTCCCATCGCATCCAGAACAATACGGCTGGTGGCGATCTCATTTTTTTGTTCCGGCAGATGTCCGGTATCAGGAGTAATAAAGGTCAGTTCCGAATAAGTTTCATCACCATATCGCAGTTCCGTCGGCGTCTTATTGAAATCATCGCCCACGGCATTTCCTATGATAATTGAATATCCGATGTCTTTTATTCCTGTATCCGATGATAGCTTCTCATATTCTTCCCATGATAAACGCTTGATACCAGCATGGGCAGAAGTGCCGGTTGTCCTCATATTACTTTCCTGCATAGCAGTCTGCAAGCTAATGGCAATCGTAAACAAACTGGTAAAAAGCAACGTAGCAAGCATGATTGCCAATACCGCAATCGTATTTTTTTGAGCTTTCAACGAGCGCTTTGCCAGAAGTTTCAAGACAGGTCTGTTGTTATTCCCAAATAAAATATCTGTCATGTTTTCGCCCCCTTTACTCGGAAATCCGGCCGTCCTCAATACGAATAATGCGGTCGGCAAGCTGGGCGATCTCATTGTTATGAGTAATCATCACAATGGTCTGATGAAATTTCTGGCTGGTCATTTTCAAAAGACCCAATACATCGCTACTGGTTCTGCTGTCAAGGTTTCCAGTAGGTTCGTCGGCCAGGATGATAGCCGGTTTAGAAACAAGGGCGCGGGCAATCGCTACACGCTGCTGCTGACCACCGGACAGATTGTTAGGCATACTGTTCAGCTTTTCATCGAGAGCCAGCATTTTCACGACTTCATTCATGAAATGCTTATCAACGGTATCACCATCCAGCTCCACCGGCAAAACAATATTTTCATAGACGTTCAGCACAGGAACAAGATTGTAATTCTGAAAGATAAAACCGATGTTGCGTCTGCGGAAGATGGTAAGCTGTTCATCCTTGAATTTCGACAATTCTTTTCCTTTTACTTTGATACTGCCGGAAGTTGGCGTATCCAATCCTCCCATCATATTCAGAAGTGTGGATTTTCCACTGCCAGAAGTACCAACAATAGCCACGAACTCCCCATCCTCAATGGAGAGGGTCACGCCATCCAGTGCTTTCGTAATATTGGGCTTTGAACCATAATATTTTTTTAGTTCAGTCGTTTGCAAAATGCTCATAAAGAACACCATCCTTTCTTTCGTTAAGCCCATTATAACGACCAAACCTCACAGGAATGTCACGAGCTATAAATTATTTCTGGACAATTCGGTTCTAAATGTCATAAGCCTGTGACATTTATTCTTCGGCGCACTTACTCTGTTCTCGAAGCAGGAAAACAGAAAAGGTTGACCCCTTCCCAACCTCGGATGTTACCCGAATATAACCGCCTTGCAAGGTTACGATCTCACGAGCCAGATACAGACCAATACCAATTCCATCTACATCATGTACGATGTCCTCCCGATAGAACCGCTTGAAAATTGCCCCCTGATGCTGTTCTGAGATGCCAATGCCTGTATCAGCAATGTCAATTTTCACATACATTTCCCAACTTTCAACCGAAACCCGGATTTGACCGCCCTCCGGCGTATATTTCACCGCATTATCCAAAATGTTGAACATCGCTTCACCTGTCCATTTTCTGTCATGAGAAACGATCAAGCTCTCCGGGCAGTCCACTTGAACATTGATCTGTTTTTTCTCGGCGTTCAGAAGGATACCTCCCAATGCGGCGGCAAGCGTATCATAAAGCGGCTGTCTTTTCTTTTCCAGAGAAATGACACCTGTTTCCAGACGCGAGGTTTTAATCATAGCCTGCATGAGAAAATCCAGTTTATCAAGTTGGGTGGCCTGTGCTGTAAGAAACTCTTTTTGCTTTTGCACAGGGACTTCATTTTCAAGCAGGGTGCTGTTAATCATTTTCAAGTTCGCAATCGGGTTCTTGACCTGATGGGAAATATCGGAAATCAGTTCTTGCAAGTCAGCCCGCTCTTGTGCAATGCTGTTCTTGTTTTTCTGCATGACTTCATACAAACGGTTCAACCGATATTCAATTTTATAGAAAAGACTTTCTTCTTCCACAGTCTGTTTCGGCTGCATATTCCCGGACAACATATCATCCATTAAACTGCAAAAAGCATCGGAGAACATCGCCAATTTACGGCGAACCAGCACCATAAAACAAATAGAGCAAAACAGCACAAAAATGCCGAACAATAGTACATACCAAACAGCGGTTATATCTTGGGTCAACGCATATAAAGCCACTGAAATCGTCACCATTGCCGCCAGCAGGAGAACAGCTAAAAAGATACAGGCTTTGTTGACGGAAAGTTTTCGCACATTCATTTCAGCGCCCCTCCGATCCACATATAGCCCATACCATATACCGTTTTGATGTACTGACGGTCGGGTGTTTCGATTTTGTTTCGTACCCGGCTGATAGCCGCAGTCAGAGCGTGTTCATCCACAAAATTTCCGTCTGCGTCCCACAGTTTTTCCAACAAGACTTGCCGCGTCAAAACGATCTGTGGATTTTTCATCAGGATTTTCAAAAGTCGATATTCCAGTGGGGTGAATGTAAGTAGCTTTCCTGACAGGGCAGCACTCATCTCTGAAAAATTGATGGTCAGTGTGCCATCCTCATAAGTATCACCACCATATTGTTTTGTCAGCCGCCCCAGCACCACCGCCAGTTTCTTTTGAAAGACGCTCATAGGGAAAGGTTTTGTCACATAATCCTCTGCGCCCAGTTCATACCCTTTGAGCATATCGCTTTCCATATCATTTGCGGTCAGAAAGATAATAGCGGTATCGGGGCGGCGCTCTTTTACCTCCCGGCAGAAGTCAAAACCGTTCCCGTCCGGCAAATTTACATCCAGCACAATCAGGTCATAGTCCTGCTTCGTCAAGAAACTACCGGCCGCTGATTTTGTCAGTGCAGAATCAACCGCATAACCCGCAGTATTCAAGTTATAGCATAAAGTATTATTCAAAAGTCGATCATCCTCGACTACTAAAATTCGCATGGTATCACACTCCTTCATTTTCAGTGTAGCACCCAAATGTCACAGAAACCTCACTGAGATTTGTTTTCTTTTCTCCGCCTGTCTACTGGCTTCTCTGCATTTTTAGGAATAAGCCAAATCGTCGCCATTTTTACAGCACCGGGGATGCGCCCAGATGCACATAAATAATTTATCTGGCGAGGCGTAACATTCCATTTTTGGCTTGCCTCTTTTAATGTTATGTAGTCCATTTAGCACCTCCAAAATATTATATTTCGTTTACTCGAAGAATACAAGTTTATCCCTATCTATTGCTCTGCAAAAATCAGCATAATCTTGCTGTTCATCAAGCATAATAAGGTTATTCCTTTGCACAAACCGGAACGATACAATATTATTGAGGTGAATGATTATGCCGATTGATGATTTAACTGCTTTGGGGCAAAAAATGCGGGAAGCCCGAAAGAATAAAGAACTAACACAACAGGAGCTATCTGATTTGAGCCATGTTTCTGTAAAGCAAATCGCCAATATCGAAAAGGGGAAAATGAATCCTTCTTATTTGATTTTGAGAGCATTGGCCAAGGTCCTGCATATCTCTTTAGATACACTTATAAATCCAGATGTTTCTCTGGAGGATGAGGGTGTCAATCAGATGAAAATGCTTTATTCCAGCTGTCCGCCAGAAATGCGTGACACCCTGCTGCATCACACCCAGGAAACGGTGAAAGAACTGACAGAGTTGTCCGAGAAATTTGAAACGAATTGAACCAGTAAGTGAAGTTTAATGATTCTCTCACTGGTTCTTTTCATTTTAAAAAAGAGATTTACTTTTATAAATATCTCCGCTATTATTCCAAACAACATTTTTCTCTAATATGCCGGAACACCATATCCATAAATATTACTACTTCCGATACTGTAACTTCGTCTCGCCACTTTATCCCCACTATTGCCTTCAATGGTATTTACAGTTCCACCACTGACGCTCTCTACAATTCCAACATGGTCAATCGTTCCATTATTTCCCCAGTCAAAGAAAATAATATCTCCTGCCGCCGGAGTATAACTGGCATCCCGGAACCTTCCTTTACTTTCAAACCATTTCACACCGTCCGAACAAAGAGAAAATTTCGGAATGACCCCACTCTGAATGCAACCGCTCTGGTCTGCACACCAGGACACAAAGCAGCCACACCACTCTACCCGACTTCTAAAGCCATACCAGCTCCAGTAGGTTGTTCCGCCTTTTCCTTCCTGCGATGCTGCCACCTGAACGATTGCCTGATTGCCAATTCCCGTCGGGATTCTTCCAAATGCATAATACTGAAGCACATGTAGTACATACTGTTTGTCCCCATAACTGCTCCACCCCATTCTCTGTGCCATCATATCAGAAAATTCTGCTGCATTTGCAAGAGTATATCCACCTCTGGCTTTCGCCCATTCCAGATATCCATTTCCGTAGTTGTAACTTTGCAATGCCAGTTTAATATTTTCCATATCCAGAGGATTTTTTACTCCTGCACGTTCCAGACAACTTTTTATTTCTTGCACACCACAGGAAATCGAATACTCTGGATCCGTGATTCCATTCGGCTGTCTGGGATATTTTGTATTAAAGCTTCCTTCCGAACACTGCATTGGATCAAGTCCTCTTCCGCCAGATTCCTGCATCATAATGGCTTTGATTAGTTCCAGATACTCTCCAATACCATATTGATTTGCATATTGCCGGATTAGTGGCTCGTATGCTTCTACTTCTGCACTGACATAAGAAACCGTACTGGAATTATCCCCACCTGTCATGCATAGAAAACCACCAAATAAAATGACGATAATCAAAATCATAACCGCAATCCAACCACCTGCAGTCAATGCACTCAGTAATGCTTTTGTAGCTTCAATCAACGCTTTTATCGCATGTGTTATCGCTTTTGCTGTCTTTTTCACTGCAATTGTGGTATCTCGTGCTGTCTGTCTTGCTGTCTGCACTGCTTTTTCTGCCTTTTTCATGGAATAATGCATTGCCTGGACATAAGCATTTGCTGTCTGCTCCGATGTTTTGATACTGGTCTTTGCCGTTTGTTCTGCAGTCTTGACCGCTTTTCCAGAAGTCTTGATAGTACCTTTTCCGGTATTCTTTACTACCTGTTCCGATGCTCTCCCGGTCTTGATGGTTCTTGTATCTCGTTCAATGGTCTTGATTTTTTTGACAGCAAGTTCTTTTCCCTGCTCCTGTGTCTTTTCTCTGCCTGAAGGCGGTGCTGGTCGGATTTGTTCTTTCGGCGGGTAAACTGTTTCTTCGCCTGTCGAAGAAACAGAAGCTTTCTCTTTCTTCCGTTCAATAATCTTTCCTGCCTGTCTGCGTACCTGATGCCCTGTTTCGTGAAAGATGCGGTCAGCATACTCGCTGGCCGCATCTTCTGCATACCCCACTGGATTATTCTCTCTGTCATTAGGTCTTTCTGTCGATTGCATGACATTTTCTTTTGTTCTGACATAGGACTGCTTAATATGGTCTGTCACTGTAACCGTCTTATCTAATACTTTAATATCCTTATGGACTTGGCGTGTTTTTATCTTACGATCCATCGCTTTCCTCCATTTGAATCTTTATCTAGCGTTCATGATTAGTTTCTTTTTTACTTACCTGTGGCAGTTCCCGGCAGTATTCCGGGTATTTCATGCGGATTGCTTCATAAAAATATGGTGCATAGCCACAATCGAACATCTCGTATGGAGTAGACAAGCTTTCTTCTCCCTTCTCCACATATCCATTCCACAAGTTGAAAGCCAGTCTGGTCAATCGTGCCGAACCGCCTGTCTGCCACCCTTCATGCAATGCTTCTGGTTTAATCAAACGCTCTTTAAAATCAAACATGCGATCAACATGATTTCTGGTATCTTCAGAAATTCCCACACAATAGAAAAATGAACTGTAATAACTGTCGTGCTTTCCGCATTTAGCTAACATCTGATAAAAAAACTTTTCGTGTTCCTTTGATGAAAATCTGATTTCTGACATATTTGGCTCCTTTTCCGGCACTAAAAAACGCCACAAATTGTGACGATTTCCAGTGCCTTGCTTTTCATTATTCAAAATATTTTTAATTTTACATTCTTCCCCGGTTGATACTGTCCTCTCCCGGCTTTGTGGTCATCAGTTTATACAACCTTGTATTGGTTGGAAATCTATTGACGAACGGTACAAGCGAACTTCCGTATTTCACCAGACCACAACCGGCATCTGCATTTGTGATATATCCCATCTGTTCTGTGGAGATATTTAGAAGTGTTGCCAGTTTTGCCCTATCCGGCTCTGCCTGATTAAGCATCACGATATACGCACTGTTGGAAATCATCGTACTTGCAAGAACAGAATCTAACAAATATTCCACGTTCTGGGTAATTGCTGTCGGAAATGCATTACGCTTACGAAATCTTCGCCATGCAGAGTTAAAAAATGCTCCGGAATACTCATTTTCAAATACTACATGAAACTCGTCTAAGAAAATATGGGTTCGCTTTCCCTGTTTCCAGTTCTCCGTTACCCGGTTCAACATTGCATCAGTGATTACCAGAAGTCCCATGGTCTTTAACTGTTTTCCTAAATCCAGAATGTCGTATACCATGATACGGTTATTCACATCAACATTACTTTCATGTGCAAATGCGTCCAGACTTCCATTGGTAAATAATTCTGATACCAGTGCCAAATCCTGTGCTTCCGGTTCTTCCTGTTCTAAAAATTTTTCACGCAGCACCCGCAAAGTCGGCACTGCTCCGCCATGCTGATATTCCTCATAAACTTCTCCCACACATCGGTCAATAATAGAACGTTCCTTTGCATTGATTCCTTTTTTATCCAACTGTTCAAACAGAGATAAAATAAACTGTGACTTCTCAATCACTGGATCACCGCCATCTCCATAACCGTCTACCATATCCATTGCATTGATATAATCCCGGCTTCCTGCAGCAATGCGAACCACTTCTCCGCCCATTGCTTCAACTAATGATGCATACTCTCGCTCTGGATCACAAATCAGGATATCGTCCTGCGTTGCCAGTGCCAGAAATACAATCTGCATTTTTGCATTAAAGGATTTTCCACTTCCCGGCACACCCAAAAGGAATGAGTTTGGATTCAACAGTTTTTCTTTATTACACATGATTAAGTTATGGGAGATTGCATTTTCTCCACAATAGATACCTCCTGCGTCCATAATCTCCTGCACCCGGAATGGCATCAACACTGCTACACTCTCCGAAGTCAGTGTGCGGACTGCTGGAATCTTCCGGTGTCCGATGGGTAGTGCTGTATTTAGTCCGTCCATCTGCTGAAATTTTAGAATCGAAAACTGGCATAACTTTTTCCGTCCAATTGTCAGAAGTGTTTCTGTATCTGCGTCAAGCTGTTTCTTTGATTCTGCCGTATGCACCATAGTCAGTATTCCAAACATCATGCGTTGATCTCTCGTGGTCAGATCGTCCATAAACTCTTTACTCTCTTTTCTCTGCTGTTCCAAATCATAAGGAATCACTGCAGAAAAGTTATTGTTTGCATTCTGCCGTCTCTGCCAGTTCGTGATATTTGTCTCCACACCAAGCAGACGTTTTTCCACTTCCTGTACTGCTTCATCAGTCGGAACCGGAATCACATCAATACTCAACATCAGATTTCGATTCATGTCGGTCAGTTCTGCTATCATATCGTCTTTGATGTAAGAAGCATACTCACGAAGAAAAAGTACCCTTCCATAACGATCTCCCATGCGGAAATAATCTTTTTCAAATTCAAAGGTATCCGGACAGATATAATCTTTGAAGCTGTGTCCTTTTCTCATATTCTCCTGAATATCAAAATGGAAACCAGATTCTTCTCCTGTACGGTAAAAATCATGCAGAATCCGTAACTTATCTTCTCCATTTATCTCTACACATTTGGAACCCAATCTTGCAAAATGACTGTTCAGCTCTGTTGTCACTCGTGCAAAATACGTTCTGGCTTCTTCGATTGTTTTCTTATAGCAGGATACTGTCACATATTTTTCCTGCACCATGCTGTTGGAACTGGTTGCCTTATCTAAAAGCATATTGTTGTACTCTTTCCGATATAAATCCAGTCCGTCCTCCTGCATCGGAATCAGAATTGCTTTTTCAAAATCCACCTTATTCAAGCGGCGATTATTGATCGTTATTTTTGTTGTTCCACCGCAATCGAAAGAATTTAATAAATCCATATATTCCAGGAACATGGTTTCCTTATCTACTTTGCTTGCCACCGCATAGTTGATATCCGTAAATTTATAAGTACGTGCAAATTTATTTCTCCCGATTTTAAATATCCCATCAGACCAGATAGTCTCGATGGGAATTACCTGCTGTACGCTTCTTGGAATTACAAATTTTTCTTTATCCTGCTTGAAAATATTACTCAGCGTTTTTATCATTCTTCTTGCGTCCCTCCTTCTTCAGACTTTCTTTCTCATATTTTTTAATGATTGGTTCTACCGCATCAAAATAAAGATTTTCTGACCGGAACATTAGTTTTTTCGGCATCAGGATTTCTGATTTTATCCATGCCCAGATAAACTGCTCCGCTGTCATTCCATGATATTTTACAAACCCGAACACTACACATGGGGCAGCTCCCAGTACACAAATCCAACTCACTGTTTCCATACTCATGTATGGGTGAAGCAAAAAATAAAGCCCAACGGCAATCCCGCAGGCTAATCCTGAAAAGATAAACTGTCTCAGGGACAATCCGAAAAAGATTGCCTCTGTGTAATCCCTGATTTCCTTGTTAATTTTTACTTCCAAAACGATACACCTCCAAATCGCACATTTGTTATATTTTTCCTGTTCTGTTACACTTTGGGTAAATGAAAGGGGGACTGACCTATGCCAATCACTGTTATGATTTCACTTGTTGTTACCGTTGCTCTATTCCTGATTTCTCTGCTGTTTCGGATTGCTGCCAGATTAAATCTGACCTTACCGCTGTTATACTTCCTTGCTGTTTCCACGATTCTGAATCCATGGGCAGCAAGCCATGAGAAACTAGCATTTGCAATCCTCTATCTGCTGACTGCCTTTTCTGTTCTTAGCTGGATTTCTGCTCTACGACGCAAGTGGCAGGAACATCAATACTACAAAGCTATGAAAGACGATATGTCCTTCCAGATTTCTCGTGCCAGACAAAGAGGGATTCCTTTAGATTCTGTCCATTTTGATTCTCAGGGGAATATGCGGTATAACAATAGCAACAACATTGTAGAATAAATTTTAAGGATGCTTTCGGGCGTCCTTTTTACAATCCCATCATTTCCCTCACTACCCTGTCTGACATCTTCACCGCACCGACCAGTACCAACATATTAAAAATCAATTCTCCAATATAGCTCCACACCATAGTCACTGCCGCTGCATTTGGATCGACTACTGGCGGTGATGATGCAAACAATGAAAATATAATGCAGGCAAGTACCACGATTGCTCCCTCCAGACACACTGCTGCATAGGATTTCAAGAAACTTCTTCCAATATTTTGGCTCGGCTCTCCCGCAAAGGAAGATAACGGAATCGGTGCAATTGCTGTATATAGGAATAATCGAAAAAATCTTCCATATACACTCATAATCATAATGAAGCTCAGAACTGTAATAAAAAGTCCACCGATCAACGTCACCGCCCATAGAGGAATACTTTCAAAAAATCCACAATCTTCTACCGCTTCTATGATTTCGTCCGGTAAAACGGTATCTTCTGTACTTCCAAATCCTGCGGTCTGCATAATTGTACTGGTCACTCCTTGTATGATATTGAATAATGCCATCATCAGCTCCAGTCCATACGTGACTACGCCTTTTGCAATCGCAAAACGGATAAATATTTTTAATGCATGTTCCGGTCTTTTTACCTCTGTAAAACTTCCACAAGTCTTGACCACTCCGACTACAAAGAAAAGCACTAACAAAGCATAGCCGATTGCCTGCAATGCTCCATGGATCTGCACAATCACCTGCCAGATACCGCCACCTTTAAAGTTTTCCGGTGACTGTGTGAGTATCTGCCATATTTCCGCAAGTTTACTGTTCCAGGTATCCAGGGCATTTTGCAAGTTCTGTACTACCCAGTTATCTGACACTTTCTAAACACCTCCTGTCTTAGCCGGGTCGGTGCGGCTCCTTTCGGGCCTGCACCGTCCCATTTTCTTGTTTTCTTCTTAACCTGTAATCAGATTCAGGATTTCTTTTGCAAATGTAATGATTACACCGCCTGCTAACGTTAAAAATCCGTTTGCTCTCTGGCTTGGATCATGAGATTTCAGTGATAAACCAACCTGCACAATTCCAAATCCTAATAAAATCATTCCGATAGCACGAATCAATCCAAAAATAAATGTGGACAGATTATTGATAACGGTCAGTGGATCGTCTGCCGCAAATACGGTACTTGCTCCTGCTGTCATAAACAGTACCATTGCAATATACACTGCCATGGCACGTTTCATTTTTGCTGTCATTGGCAGCTTCTTCGTTACTTTTGTGGTTTCTTTCTTCTCCTGCTTCTTTCGCATATCTAACTTCATTTTTGATAGCCTCCTATATATTTTTCTTGGATTTACTGATATTTCTGTATGATTTCTTCCAGATCTTCATCGGATAATAATTCGTAATCTTCCGATTCCAGTGAATCGTCTGTAAGTTCACCTTCTAAACTGTCTCCCAATGAGATACTTGCCACCGCCCGGCCAACCGTACCATGCAGATATGGTTTCCCGTTTCCGTCAGTCGTAAGTCCCACATTGGGATGCTTTAAAATATCGAATTTCTCGTCTAAAATTGGTCTTTCTCCACGAATAAAAAGAATCGCATATCGGTTATCCAACATGCGAACTTCATCGGGTGTCATCAGCTCCCGCCCTGTATTCTGATAATTGGTGGAATAGTTCCCGGAATGTCCTGTTGACTTTCCATAGGTGTTCGTGTCAATCGTTGCCTTGCCAAGAAGTTCGCTGACATATTTATGTGTTCCCTGCTCATTGCCGCCTAAATATAAAAATTCATCACAATTTCCCATAATGCTTTCCCACTGCTTTTCGAACAATGCCTTTAACTGTGCCAGATTCTGCAAAATAATACTGACTGACACTTCTCTGGAACGCATAACGGACAGAATCTTATCAAAGTCATCAGGCAGTGAAACATTTGCAAATTCGTCCATGAGGAAATGCACATGAACTGGAAGTCTTCCACCATATTTATGGTCTGCCAGATAGAACAACTGCTGAAATAACTGGGTATATAAAATTGACACCAGAAAGTTGTAACTGGTGTCGTTGTCCGGGATTAACGCAAATAAAGCCACTTTCCGCTCTCCCAGTGATGGCAGGTCTAAATCATCTGTTGCAGTCAGTGCTGCCAGACTGGATAAGTTGAATTTCTCAAGTCTTGCGGCTAATGTGATTTGAATGGATTTTAATGTCTTGGCACTACCAGAGTGATAATCTTTGTAATACTTTACTGCGATATGTTCCGGGTTCTTCATTTCCAACCGCTCAAACAATTCATCAAGCGGTGACTGGTACTGGTCATCGTCCTCTCTGACTTCTCCGGCACGAAGCATTTCCATTACCATCGGGAAATTCTGCTCCTCCTCTGGTGCTTCATATCTCAGATAGAAAATCAGTGCCAGTAACAACATGGAAGCTGCGGTATCCCAAAATGGATCGTTGGACTGACTGCCTTTTGGTGTAGTCGCTTTGAACAGGTTCGTCACCAGTCTCTGCACATCGTTATCATCCTTCAGATATACAAACGGGTTATAGCAATGGCTCTTTTCCATATTGATCAGGTCAAGCACTCTTACCTCATATCCTTTTTCTTCCAGAAGATACCCAGTGTCCCGCAAGTTCTCTCCTTTTGGATCTAAAACCACAAAAGAGGTATTCGCCTGCATCAGATTCGGCTTTGCAAAAAATCTGGTCTTTCCTGAACCGGAACCGCCAATCACAACCGTCAATACATTTCGCAAATGTTTCCGCATATTGTAGCTGATTCGTACATGCATGGTCAGCAACTTATTTTTTGTAAATCGCTTCTCCCTGTATCTGCGATTGATTTTTTTCACATTTCCCCATTTGGCAGAGCCATGTTCTTCGCCTCGTCGGTAATGTTTCCTGGTAGAAATATAAATCCCGATTCCCATGGCGTAAGACAGCCAAAAAATAAGGACAGTTTTTACACTGTCCCCACATAACTGAATCGAAAACGGGTGGTTCATTGCTTCCGGGACTCCTTCCAGAATCCCCATAAGACCAGACGAAAGATAAGGTGCGACAAGTAACGCAAACCAGATAACCGGGATAATTCCAATTACTGCCAGTATCAGACCACTCTGCTCATCATCGTTCTTCATGGCTTCTGCGTCCTCGCTTTTCCTTCTCCGGCGGTACTTCGATTTTCTCAATGACTTTCATTAAGACGTCATCGACAAGCTCCGTATCTTTTCCCTCTTTCAGCATCTGATTCCGCTTGTCCTTCAGGGAATGGAACACTACACCGCTCTCATATCTGTCCAGTTCTAACGTGATCGTATCACTGCTCATTTTGCATTCTCCTTTCCCTGATTTTTCTAGCGTGCTTCTTTTCTATGTTGTCCTCTGGATTTCTGTTCTTTCTTTTCAGGCTCTGGATTTTCTTTCTTATCTTTCACCTTTTCAGAACTGTCTTGTCCGGTTTTTTCAGTCTCTGACTGTCGGTAAGTTGCATTCCGATTCTGATCTAGTACCTTTGCCATTCTTGCAGAAATTGCATTCGCTGCATCTCTGGCTCTGGAAAGTTCCGCCCGCACTTCCTGAGTCTCCATTTTTTCAAAGAACTCTGGTGCATGTGAAAAATCATATCGACTGGTATCTATTCCATATTTTTTACACAACATATAAGACGCACACGATACATGAAATGCATCTTCATTTTTATCATAGTGCGGATTCCCATCCGCATATCCGGCAAATACCAATTCCGGCACAAGATTCTGAAAGATTTCCTGTGCACTCATCCCTTTTCTTACATAAATACAACCTTCTTCCGGTTTAAAAAATGCTCCTTTTTCATCCGGCATCTGTTCTGGTTCTGCTGCAACAATATTTACCGGAGGGGTACTGACTAACGCCCGGATTAAATCATGTTCTTCATATTCTGACTTTTGAATTGTAGTATCGGACATTGTTGTCTGAGAAATATCATATAGCTTTTTCGCATTATAATAATTTCCAACTGTACCATCTTCACGCTTATATGTTTTTCCCGGCTCTAAAATCAGAACTGGATTCTGTCGTTCCATACGTTTTAAATAAAATCCATGATCTCTCCAGTATCCATAGTCACCTAATTTCTGTGCATCTGGTCTTTGTGCCAGAATCAGAAGTGCATTATTGGTAGTATATCGATCAAAGGTACTCTGTACATCCAGATACTTCTGCAGCATTTTCCCATCCGTTGCCACTTGTGCGGTTACCTGCTCTGACAACTCATAGCAGCGATTCCTGTTATTTCTGCTTTCTGCAATAAATGCCTGTACCTTTTCATCCTGTGGTACAGCCGATGCATTTAATAAAGAATCAAAACTATTATCCATAAAATTTACCTCTCTTTCCCTTTCCTTGGTTTTCGTTTCTGTTGTGGCTGCTGGTGGAGAATCTGATTCCGGTCTTTATTTCCCTGATTTCTCACCGGATCATTTCTATTCTCACGCCGCTCCGCTTCTTTCTTCCTTGCATTCTGTATTTCCCGAAGTTCCTTTCTGACCGATGGTTTCTCTGGTTTTTCCGGGGTAAATAACTTAGAAGTACCCTCTGCGGTTTTCTCTTGCTTCTTTGAGGTAGGCTCGGACAGACGGGATTTGGTCGTCTTTGCCAAAGAGGGGTTTTGCTCCTTACCCTCTTTCTTCACCGACTCTCCAAACAACTCGTCCATAAGCTGATCCTCCTTGGATTTCTGCGGATAATCTTTTTCCGGCTCTGCCTGTCCCTGTTTTTCTTGCTGAACCTGTACTTTTTCCGGCTTCTTTTCCTGCTTCTCTGATTTTCCGGCTTTTGCTTTTTCTGCACGTGTCCGCTCAATTTCCGTCTTAATCTTCGCTGCTTCTGTTACAGATGCAAACTGGAATCTATCTACGATACGGTTGATTCTTGGTGCATCTTCTTCCTTTACAATCACATCTACCAATCCGTCACTGCTTCCTCTTGGATTTCGGACTGCACAGTACAACACGCCATATCGTTTTGCTTCCTGAACAAATTGTTTCAGATCACTTTCTTTCACTGAAAATACCGTCAGTGGTCTACCTGATTTGACCAGTGTTTCAAGTCTTACTCTGCCTTTTGTCTTTTTCTTCTCTTTTAAGACTGCATACAGCATCACTGCCAGATGCTTCGCTCCTGTGCCACTGATCTTCAATGCTGCTTCACCGACTTCCAACGACATTCGTACCACCTGATCAGCGGCTTCGCCTGATGTGTTCATGGCTTTGTTCCTCCTTCTTCTCTTTTTCTTCCCGCACCATCTTAAATTTTTCTTCGATTACCTTGGAACGTGCGGCGATTCCATCACAAAGTGCTGCCTCCTTTCTGAGCGTTCCAATTTTCTCTGTCAGAACTTTTATCTGCTCCTTCATTTCCTGTATTTCTTCTTCCGGTCTGTCTGCCCGGATCTTATAACGCAGGTGCTTCCGCTCCTCCACACACTGCTCCATTTTCTTCTGCAAACTTTCTTTCAACAAAAAAAGCTGCTCCGCAGTATCAATGTGATAATGGCAGAGCAGCTTCGTCTCTTTTGAAATGGTATTCAGTTTTAACAAATCCTCCCGGAACAATACATGCACCTGTTTGGCAGATATTGACGGGCGATTCTTCGGTAGGATTCCTAAAAGATAACAGTAATGCAGATACAATCCCCGAAGTCCTCCGATTTTTCTTGTCTGCTTGAAGTTGCCGGATACCCGAATCCGGTAATGCCTCTGAACCGGAAATTTCTTCTCGGCAGGTAATTCATTTTCTTCTAGAATCCGAACCCTGATTGCTTCCAGTGAATAATTCTCTCCAAAATTCCGCTTTAACTTCAGACCACGCTCCCGCCCTTCCGGACGAATGGTAATGTCTTTCCCGAACTTAAAAGAATATCCTTTTTCCCGCAAATAAAAAAAGAACTGTTTTTCAGTCCTCGCCTTTCGGATTGCCTCGTCAACATCTGCCTTTACCATGCTGTGATAACTCGGCTTCCCATCCTGTTCTGCTTGCCACTCGGCATAATGTTTTCCTTTTCCCTGTTCTGGCTGCCTCACAACCGATAACTGGTATTCTTTACATAAACGGTCTGACACCATCCGCATATCCCGGTAATCCTGATTTGTCCTGTGGTATCTTTTCCCGTCAAGGAATGAAACAGAGTTCACCACAAAATGATTGTGTAAATGATTTGCCTTATCCAAATGAGTTGCAATCAGCACTTGATACTGACCACCCCACAATTCTTCTGCCAGCTTCTTTCCAATCTCATGTGCCATTGCCGGATTACATTCTCCCGGTGCAAAAGACTGGTAGCCATGAAACGCAACAATTCCGTCCTCCTTTCCAAAACGCTTTTTGACCGCAATCATTTCTTCTCTGGCGGTTGTCGGTGCACAATTCACTCCAGATACATACTGTTCCATCAGTTCTTCTGCTTCTCCGACAAGTTCCATTTCCATAGATTCAAATTGCCTCCGTCTGATCTTTTCTGCATTCACCGCATAGGTAATTACATCATTAAGTCCTTGTGTGGATCGTGATTGATTCTCAGATATTCGCCCTTCATTGTTCTCTTTCGTCTTATCCGAATTCTCCGCATAATTGATTACTTTTCCAATCCACCCCTTGATGCTCCAGATTGATGTCACTGCCATGATTCATTTTTCTCTGGAAGTATCACTGCTTCTGTAATCTTACGGACTGCTTCATTGAACTTCCGCACTTCCTTATCGTAACGCTGCACATCTACCACATTTAACACATGTGCTTTCTGTGCGATCTGATTTAAGTTATTTCCAATCTTATGCAGCTCCCGCATCATAGAATAATAATCTGGCGGCGTTACGTCTCTTGGAACAACACCAGAAATCAACTGTCTCAGGTAAGCTTCCCGGTTCAGTCCGCTTCTCTTTACTTTCTTATCCAATGCCTCTGCTTCTTTTTTGTTCAATCGGAAAAGGATTGCTACATTACGTTTTCTCAACGCTCCATCTCCTTTACTTTCTGTATAGAATCTGGTTCCTGGCGAATCTGGTGTTTTTCTTTATCGTAACTGTAAACTCTGTCTGAGAGAACCTCCTGCCGTTCCACTTCATTTTTATTTACTTCCCGTACCATTTCACCAAGCATTTTCGGTTCCATCTCTCCATTATCCGGAACAATCAGAACTTCATGCACAGATGACGGTAACACATAAAATCCTTCTGGAAAAAGCTGTTCCAATTTATTTAAAACTTCTGGCTGCGTGATCATAGATGCTCCATATTGCTTTTCTACATTCGTAAGTGCATACAGCATATCATGTGAACGAAGTCCAAAATCAACATTTTCATCTAACAGGTTTGTTGCATGTCCTTCTTCATTAAAAATACTCAACAACATTTCGTCCATTGACTGAAGAATCGGTGTATTTACAGGCTGTATATTTGCTCTGGCCTGCTGGAACATTTCCTTTGCATCCACATTCCACATCTTAAGATGTTCATTTTTCACCTTCATAGTCGCTTTTCCATCGTTAGACTCTACCGGAAAATCCACATAACAGATAGCCGACAGATCTTCGATATTTTCATGAGGCATTTCCTGTAACATTCGTTTGTTTGCCTGGGTGTTTACAAGCATCACTGCCAGATGTTCCTTCACTGAATCATAATCCATTGGGTTGATACCACAGTCCACAAATGGGACATTGCCTGCTTCTTCCATACATCTTGCAATTTCATTCATCACTTTCTCAACAGGTTCACCCAAACGTATTTCATTAAAAAACGACCCTACATAAACAACTGGGCACACATTTTCTTCCTGTAGTCTTACCTGTACTCCTATCATCTGGACTCCATTATTTTTATTCATCTGCATTACCTGAAATTCTGCATTCTCATATTTTTCTGGGAGAAAATTCCTGATGTCCTTTGCTACACTTTCCGCAAACACCTTTTCTGCTATCATTTCTCTTGCAATCATTTCTTCTGTTCTCCCTTCTTCTTGTTCATTTTCTTTAAATATTCCTGATACCGTCTTTCTGCTTTCTTCTTGTCTTTCATTGATACTTCAACCTGCATCTTGTATCTCCTTTCTTTTTGTCTACTGAATCTTGTTAATCTGCAACAGGCACATCAACACTACTCCTATAATGCCACCTACTAATACTCCACAAATAAACTTCAACATTGTTACTTTCTCCTTTTTCATTTTCTGAGGGCTTCAGGGATTCCCCTGACAAGCTGCCGCAGACTGCCAGACAGGAAACCTGTGTGGCAATCCAAAGGCGTTGCTTGCTGGTATTGTGTATTCTTCTGCACCCGTCTCACTGTTCCGGGTATCAGAAGATTTACTTGCCGAAAAAGCACTTGCTTTTTTTATTCTTTCAGTTCACAAATCCCGCAAGTTTCACACAAGTATTCACACTTTGTGCATCGTACATTTTCATCAGTTGCCATACATTCTTCACTTGCCGGACAATACTTTTGACAACTTTCACACTGCTCCGTACAGCTTTCTTCTGACACTTTCTCAGCAATAATTCCAAGTAATTCACTCGGTTCTTTTTCTTCTTTCAACTGTGTTTCCCAAAAAAACTTCAACAGTTCTTCGCTGTCTACATCGTCTTCCATCATCAAAATCAGCTCTTTCTTATGCACGACCTTCAGCTCATATCTTGCAATTTTCATATCTTTTTTCACCTTCTATCTCTCATATTTTTCATGACCAGACATACTCTTTTTAGTGTTTTTTTCTCGCTTTGTAATTGCCAGATTTAGCTTGATGCAGAGCTGATCATTGTAATCTTTTCCTTGTTTTGGTGGTACATCTTTTACCTGATATTGCTTCAAAAGTACTGTAGAAATTGCTTTTGTGGCAAGTCTTCCAATACGGTCATTGTCCAAATGCAGAACGATTGTCTTCACCTCTGGATGCATTTTTAGTGCTCTTGCCAACGCTGCTGGTACTTTACTTTTTTCAATTTCTTTTGCTGGCTGATAGACACCTGCCAGTGACAATAAATGTTCTATTCTCCACTCCTTCCCATCCAATTTCACCAATGTCGCATAAGATAACAAATCAATGGCTGACTCAAATAGATGTACCGTATCACATGATTTTTCTGTGAAAATGGAAAAAGAATAGTTCTTATCACTTCCATTTGCTTCTCCGATAAAACTGGTTCCGATTCCCCTAATAGCTGCATATTTCGGATTATCTTTCTCATCCATCCCTACAAACACCGCGTTGTGATGAAATGCACTTTCATAAACTCTTCCGGACTCTAAGCAAAACTGAATGATTTCCTTATCAATCCCTCGTCCTGAAAGATACGCAATCACTTTTTGATCATCTTGATTTTTCTTTGGCAACAGTAACTGTTTCTCCATCGGAACATTCTCAGATACAGAAAGAGGCGGCTGAATATTTGCCCGTTCTGCAAGCAATTCAACCGCCTCTAAAAAACTGTATCCTCTTACTTTAATCAGATAATCCAGTGCTGATCTGCCACCGGTTCTCTGACTCCACCACATCCATTTCCCATTTGATATTTTCAAACTGTCGTGTGTTCTGGTAGTGTAGGTGTTACCGGAAAAGTGAACTAATTCGTATGGTTCATAATTTTTCAGGTATGTGAGCAAGTCCATCCGCTTGACCTCCTGCACGACCGATGGTGGTATATATGGCATAATTTTCATCTCCTTCCCTGCCTTAGATTGATATTATTGGGGGTAATATCCGGGCATGAAAATAGCCAGGTGATTCCTTGAGTTGGAACCATCTGGCTATGTAAATTTACTTTTACTTTTTTACTATCTCCTCAATCAAAACATCTATTCTATGCCTTGACATATTATCACAATCTTCTTTTATTTTTTCACAATACTGCAAGAATTTTTCAGCATCTGAATGATACAAAATATACATAATATTATAACACGTATGATATCTATCCTCATCCACATTGTCTACTGGAAAAGAAATTTTATTATACAAATTGTCTATCTCTGATATGATAATATCATGATAATAACTACTATCAAAATTATTTCTAAGTTTATATGAATACTCATAAGCCTTTTTCCCATGAGTTGTTTTTTTCAAATATCCCACATATGTCTCTATTAAAAATTTCATCGTTTCTTTATTTTCTTCTTGATATATTCTTTTTGTCTTTTCCGATGACATGTGAAACAAATCATATGAATACGATAGCATTTCCTCTTTCCCATCTAAGACAGTTTTTTCCAGCATTTCTTCTAAAATATTTCTATATTCTGATAAAACACTTTCATTATTTTCCTCTAAAACATCACTCCAAACAACATACGCATCTGCAAATTCATTTAATTCTGCCAAACTCTTTGCTTCAAGCATTTTCTCTCTTAAAATAGGTAATACACTCCTTATTTCCTCATCTGACTTATAATAGTTAGGCTTATCTCCTGAATTAAGAAATAACTTGTATTCAGCCTCCAATTGTTCTTCATTTAGTACCCCTTCCTCATAATATTTCAGTATCATTTCTACCAAATTTGTACTACACTTTATTCCATAAAGATATCTGCCAATTCTATGCTGAAGCATATTTCCAATCGTATTTGTCATTTTTTCTACAGAATCAGTATTATCAGAATCAATTTCTTTATAGTACAAGTTTTCTATACTCTCCACAACAACAGCAAAGCATATTAACCTTAATTCTTCTTTAAATTGCTCACTCATGTCACTATTACAAAACAATTTTACATCTTCAAAAAAACGTTGCGCCTTTTCGAGCGTCCGTAAATTTTTGACTTTATGGATTTCCAAGAATTTTTCAACAAAGTCTGCATGGATATTCATTTTACTCCATGTCACTTTCTCTGCACGTTCTGTAATATGATATATTCTTTCAATGACCTTTTCATTATACTTTTCAAATACAACTTTTTTGTCCGATTGTATTTCATCTGTATTCGCAATCACAATAACTTTTACATAATTACATTGCTTGAGTTCTTCTATAATTCCAAATATATCTTCCAAATTTATGTCATCACTCATTCTTTCCAAGTCATCTATTACAATAATATGAACAGAAGTAAACTCTTTTGACAATAATAGAAACATTTCTCTTTCATTGACTATACTTTGTACTGCTTCCTTTGCCTGACCAACTTTATCCCAGATTTTTGATGCGCCATCTAAAATATTATTAGCTATTTCACCTATTTTCCCACCAATATTATTCTTTAAAGCCAATTGAAATAAAGCTTCATGATATATTTGCCTAGTGTCTTTCAAACCAAACATTGATATTTTACAAACATTGGGATTTGCTTCTAATGCCTCATTTACCGCATAAGATTTTCCAATTCCCCATGTTCCATCAAATAAAATTGCTCTATACGGTAGATGATCTATGTCACTGATTATGTTTTTTATATTATCTGCTTTCATACTGTATCTTTCCACCCCTATTTTTCATCTAACAACTTATTTTCCATCATCCTTCCGAATCTCATCAATAATCCGGCCTATATTACATGTAATCTGTCCTTTACACTGATGAATATCCTCATTGATTTTCTTTTCCTGTTCAATAGCAATCTCTATATTTTTCGCGAGTTCTCCAATCGCAGCATTTTTCTTCGGATTGATTCCTGTTCTAGCAAGTAACAACTTATAGATAAATGTCTGATGTCCATCTTTTTCATTCTTGATAATCTGTTCAGCATTTGGCTCAATATCATCTTCGTATGAATTTTTATAATGCAACAACAGGAACAGTTCAAATGCCGGATTGCTAACCGCTAATATATTATTCTTCTCACCTTCTGCTACCAATTCATCATAATCAAGTACTTTTTCTTCAAAAATATCTCCATCAAATACAACAATCATCTTATCTCGTTCTTTATCAAATGCTATTTCCGGATTTTCTTTCTGATTTTCTGCAAATTCAATCAAACGTCTTGGAAATGAAATGTCCCTGTCTCCCTCTGTTTTTTCAAGTAACCGGATATCGATCAATGGATGAATATTTAACTCTTTTCGGATATCAATTAACTTTTTGAAATACCATGTTTCAGTATTTGCACCCTCACATATGAAAAAGTACTTACGATAAGGCTCAATCTGTTCTTCTTCATCTGTAGTTCTACTATTCCAATTCGTATAACTTCTTACTGGAGCCAAGGCTACTCCTCCTCTCTCGGTACAGAAATACTTTCTGCACTGTCGCGGCAGTCGTCAGGTGTCTGTGCAAGCACATCCGTCTGACTCGTTGCACGCGCAAAATCAAATGTTGAAAATACTGGTATCGCACCATACCTGCCTTCCAGATATGCCTTGCTCAAAACTTTATCGTATCTCTCCTTGAAACGATCTAAGGAATAAATAGAGCTTGCATTTTCTGCGTTACGTTCTACAAACCAGATTTCATCCCTTCTAAAAATAGCCTGATCCATAATGGATGATTCATGTGTAGTGAACAATAGCTGCATACGCTGCTCATCATGTAGCTGCATAAACAATTGCAAAAATCGTTCTGTCAGTTTCGGATGTAAGCTTCTCTCCAATTCATCCACAACATAAAGAACATCTTCTCGTTTATTCAACAGCATATCCATCAAATCGAATAATCTTCTTGTTCCATCAGACTCTTCATCAAAACCGAACTCATAAAATGACTTATTATGATGCAACCGGATTGTTGTGACCTTCGGTTCAGAATGTCCTTCAACTTCGATATTAAAGAAAGTTTCCTTCGACCTCATCGTCATTCTGAATGATGGTTCTTCCTGCTCTTCCATTCTATTTTTTACATGCTGCATCATCTTATCAAATACTGATTTCGGCAATGCATTTGATAACTCATCCAATGTAATTTCTTCAATTTTTACCTGGCTGATACCCGTATCAAATGTTTTGATCAATTTGTTAATCAGCTTCAGCGAATTATCATCATAATAATATTCCAGATCAATCAATGGCGTATCCGGTGTAATGATTGAAATATGATTCTGAATCCAGTCATATACATCCCGGAAGAACAATAATTTAGATCGTGTGCTATATTTTTTCCCGCGATTCATTTCTGTCAGGAACAAAGATGTTTCATTTCCTTCAAAATCATCTGCATAGGTTTCAAATTTATTTTTTTCTGTGTTTGTCAGCGTAATGCCATCATTTAACACCGGACGTTTGCTTCCTTCTCGTTCAAAGAGACATTTTGCTGAACCATTCTGATATAATTCATATAACCATTCTCCGGTTACTTTTCGTCTGCTTAAAACTGCAGAAAAACCATAGGCATAAAATTTGTCACCTACAGTAATCTGAATTTCAAAACTACTTTCTCGTTCCTTATTCTCCTGCCGATTCTTACAAAACATCTGTGTAGCTTCTATCGGAATACCATTGCAGACACTATCTTTAAAAAATTTAAAGAACAATGCCAGATTGGTCTTTCCAGATGCATTTGCTCCATAAACTACTGCATATTTTAATAACTGGGTACTTTTTATCTTTAACCTGTGATTTGCATTTGTTCGTATTTTATTTGAGGAAATCATTGTCAGCTCTGCTGCTTTATCAAAAGATTTAAAATTTTCAACACTTACTTTTACTAACATTCTTATACACCTCCACCTTTATTATATGTTTTACTCTTCTCTCAGTCAATGTAAATTTTCTTATTTAGAGATTTTTTCGTTATATATTGTTTCTTTTTCTATTTTTAACAATTTTATTTTGAGTTATGCATATAATATCAATGTATAAGTCAAATTTTTGTAGCGACACTATTTTACTAATGCCGCTACATGAAATATTACAATAAATAAAAACTTCTAATTCTTTTTTCTTCTATCTCTCCCAATCCATCCTTCCTGTCACATTCAACATCTTTTCTTCTCGGAAGCTGAGCATCTTTCCATTAGTTCCACCGACAATGATATGATCCAGCAATTCTATCCCCAGTAGCTGTCCGCACTTCTGCAGCTTTCTCGTAACAATCATATCCTCTTTTGACGGTTTCACATTGCCACTGGGATGATTATGAAGTCCAATGATTGCAGAAGCATTTGCCAGAATACTGCTCTTAAAAACTTCTCTGGGAATTACCAAAGATGCATTGATTGTTCCAACACTGACCAGATTCATATTGATTACCTGTCCATTATTTTTCATATTCAGGATGCAAAATACTTCTCTGTCATATTGCGATAACTCCTTCGCCATCAATTCTACAACAGCCTGTGGACTGTCCAACGTCTGCTCACTATAAAGAGACGGCTCTTTTACCAGACGGATATTCACAACTTCCAATTCATTCTCCATCCTTCTGATCTCCTTTTGGAAATTCTACAACCAAAAAAATATTACTCTCTGAAGATTCCACATATGATTTCAATTGTGATAATGTCATTTCCAAATATTTAGGTTGTTCCACCATAATCTGCTCCTTTCGTTTCTTCCTTTACTTCTTTTTTCCCTGACAAATAGCTTATCACTTTGTTTGCCTTAATGCTTTTCTGCAGCTCACTGATAATGCACAGATCTGCTACATTCACTCCCGGCAAAGCAAGCATTTCATCCATCGCCATATTGACAATCTCCTTTTCCGCTCCGTATCCGGCATCAAATAAACGCTGTAATACTTTTATTGCTTTCTGATTTTTTCCCATTTCATCATCAAAGGGCAGCTTATCGCCGCCCTCTGTTTTACTCCTCCTCTTCTTTCTTTTCTTCAATTCCTAATCTCTTAACCTGTTTCTTTTTATTCCAGATACGAACTCCTGTGATTCCGGCTGCTGATAATACCAGAATGGCTATCCATAAAATTGCATTTGCAGTGTCTCCTGTTTTCGGAGGGTTACTGGTTTTTGTAGTAGTACCCGGTGTCTCTGGGGTTGGTGTTTCCGGTACTTCTTTGATGGTTACAGTCTGACCTTCATCGTTGATTTCCTTATGCTCTGTTACCTTTTTCGGTTCTTCCGGATTTGTTATATCATACAGTTCTTCAAAGGTTACAAGCTGTTTTCTTCCAAGAGTGCTGCCATCGAAAGTAAACTCAATCTGCACTTCCATGTTTTCCTTGTCCGCTGTAAATTCATAATCATTGGTAACTTCTTTGCCATCAATGATCAGCTTTGCATTTTCTGCCTTAACCATCTGCCAACCAGACAGCTTATAGTTTGTACCAATTTCCAGTCCTTCTAAAGTAACCGTATCCACGATCGTCAGATCTTTTCCGGCTTCCATCTCTTTCTTACCGTTCTTATCCGTTGCTGTGGTATGAATCGAAATCTTTCGCTCTGTAATCAGGACTGTCTGACCTTCATCGTCAATGTCCTTATGCTCTGCAACTTTTTTAGGTTCTTCCGGATTCTTCAGGTCATATAATTCTTCAAATGTAACCAGATTCTGTCCGCCAAGTTCTGATGTATCAAACGTATAAGAAACTTCTACTTTCATTTTCTCGCTGTCAGCAACAAAAGTGTAATCACTCTCCACACGCTTTCCATCAATGAGCAGTACTGCATTTTCCTCTTTCAGCATCTGCCAGCCTTTTAACTGATACTTTCTGCCTTCTTCCAGACCGTCCAGAGTAACTGTATCCACAATTGTTATTTTCTTTCCTGCAACAATTACCTTCTCACCTGTTACTTTATCTGCTGCGGTTGTATGAATGGTAATCTCTTTTTTATACTCATCGGTCAGCGTTCCAAGATCGATGGTTACTTTATTTCTGCTGACAACAACTTCAAATGCCGGAATCAGCTTCATACCTTTGTTGGATTCACAAGCTAACTCCTCAATCTCATAAGTGTCATAAAGTAATGCACCTTTGCTATCGTCCGGCTCAGAAATTCCGAACCAGATACCGTCCTCACTGGATGTTCCGGCATTTGTATTTTTCTTATGAGACGCCCAATCGGAAGCAGTTGAAAACTGACCGTTTTTATCTGTTACTACGATATGGCTCTCTCCGGTTGTTTTGCTCGTAATCTTAAAAGGAACATTGGCAAGTCTCTTATGTGTGCCTGCTCCAATCTTTACTCCCTCCAAATCTCCACGTTTAATCTGGTTGTAAATGGAATGGCTTTCGCCTGTTAAATCCACTATTTTTCTATTTTCCGTAATCGAAAATTCAATCGCTTTTGCCCCGTCAGTCAGATAACCTTCCGGTGCTTTGGTTTCTTCCAGTTTGTATTTACCATATGGAAGTAAATCTGCCGATGTTGTTGCTACTCCATCAATTCCTGTCTGAATTGTCTTAACTGTCTCATTTTTCTTGTACAGTTTTCCTTCTACCAGAACCGGATTCTCGTTCAGAGAAATAATTGCAAATGCTACATCTTTTAATGTAGCACTTCCCTGTGCCTTAGTGTCTTTTGTCTCCATATCACGTTTCTGAATCTTCACACCACCTCGGATTACCTGATCAGATACGGAATACTGGTTGCTTCCGGAAAGAACTGCAAGTTCTCCGTCCTCTGTGATCTGTGTCAGATACATTCCTTTGATCTGCTCTGTACTGTCCCCTGCCTGCATATAAGCTCCGTCCAGTAAATATCCGTCTGGTGCTTTGGTTTCTTCAACAGTCAGTGTTCCAAGTGGCAATACGCTTTTTTCATTCTGGGTGTAAAATGTATCTCCTGATACTTTGTAAGCATCTGCCAGTTTTGTCACATAATGAATATTTCCATTACTGTCTTTTTCAGCTACCGTCTTTGTAACCCAGGTACGTGTTGCTCTCTCTGGTAAGTTATCTTTTGTATAAAGTCCGTCATAATAATGCCAGGTAAACTCCGCTCCTGCCAGTGCTGCATTTCCCTGTGCAGTTGCTTTTCCTGTCTCCATATCAATCTTGAACAGGTCTACCAATGTCTCTGTCACTTTCGGAACATCGGAAACATTTAATGTAGCTGTTTTTCCAGCTTCAACTTTCAGACTGTGTACTGTCGTATCCAGCTTATATCCCTTCGGTGCAGAAAGTTCTTTGATGTAAACAGTCCCTGCAGTCACTTCAACTTCATTTGTCTCACCATTTTCATTTGTTGTAAGTGTTCCAATCTGATTACTGCAATTCTGGTCTGAGAATATGCCAAAAGTTGCTCCCGCAATGGAATACATTGCATTTGCTTTTGTGATACTTTCATTTGCTGTGATCTTTTTTACCTTCGCATTTCCGACATTCAGTTCTGCCCAAAACTGTCCGAGATCCTGTCCCTCTCCAGTATAGATATATCCGCCACATTTATAACGACCTTTGTTTGCCTGTACAAATGCTCTCGCTCCTGTATACACTTCATTCTGAATATCCTGCGAAATCTCAGAATATGCAGCTCTGACATTATCACACTGCCATCCTAACTGTTCACTAAGTCTCTGCCATACCACGCACTGTTCCAACAGATATCCCTGATTTCCATTCAGGTTACTATGACTGCCTCTATACTGCTTTACATACTCCAGTGACAATGCCACATCTTCGATCTGTGCAGTACTCATGCTATCACTTGCATCATGTCTGGTTTTATATCCATTCTTGAATCCAGTGTTAATATCTACACAATAG
The DNA here is from genome assembly GCF_034355335.1 of Blautia coccoides. Lineage (NCBI taxonomy): Bacteria > Bacillati > Bacillota > Clostridia > Lachnospirales > Lachnospiraceae > Blautia > Blautia producta. The sequence goes on along the minus strand of NZ_CP136422.1, from coordinate 1,266,611 downwards.
GCGGTTTCGCCCTCTACTCGCATGTGACCTTCATTGAATGTCGAATGAATGGTTCCATCATTCATCACATGTTCAATATATCCGACTCTCTCTGAGGATTCCGTCCAATACTGTGTTTCCGCTGCCTGAACCGATGTGATCGGTAATGCAGTTAAAATCGTGGTCAGGGCAAGAATCCCTGTACACACTCGTTTCCATATCTTCTTCATTTTTTACAATTCCTTTCTTTTCAATCCAAAAAAGACGTCCGTCTGGAACGCCTGATGTTGCTTTATGCTGTTTGCTCCCTGCTGCCATGCAGGATGTGGGAATTTCTGACCTGCCGAAAGAAAAGAGATTCCCGGCTCCTTATTGTCTTTTCGGCTGGTAATCTGCTGGTAAACCAAAGGGGTAGGGTGTGGGGAGGGGAAAACAGGAAAACGCTGATTTTTCATTGACCACCAACGGATAGACTTCTCCCTTGGTGTCAAAATGCCTATCGTTCCCTGCTTTTTTCCCGTTTCCGGTATAATTCCAGTGCTTTGATAATGGTTTCCTCCATTTTCTGCTGTGAAGTTCCCGATGGAAAATATTTTTTCAGTCGATTCTTTGGAATTTTCCATTGCTCTACCTGGTTCGGCTTTTCCTCTGCCATAATCGACAGTAAAACATCTTCATTTAACCTTCCTTCTGCTGAAAATTTGCGGATTTTAATTGCCTGTGCATGACTTGGGGTACAAGCCTCCGACTCCATGGTGTCGTACAATATCTCCTGTTCCTCCTTCGTCAAATAGGACAGCTCCACCGCCGGACGCATAGAAATCTTTTTGTCATCGACCATTTCAAGGATTTCCGGGATAAGTTCCGTAAGGCGGATATAGCGACGGATTTGGTCTTGGCTTTCTCCAACTTGTTCACCTAATATTTCTCTTGAAGTTTTACCTTTAAACTTCTGTGCCAGTGGCACAGAAGTCAAATCTCTCCTCTGTCCCTGTCTCTTCATAGCATCTAGCTTCATTTTATAAGCAAATGCCTTTTCGGATGGTAAGATTTCTTCTCGCTGAAGATTGCTGTCAACCATGACAATGACTGCTTGGTCATCACTAAGATTTCTTACAATGCATGGCATTGTCTCTTTTCCAGCCAGTTCACTTGCCATTTTTCTACGGTGTCCAGAAAGCATTTCATACCCGCCTGTTGGCTTTTCCCTGACAAGTGCTGGGACTAATACGCCATGGTCACGCACGCTTTCGATAGTTTCCAACATCTTATCATCCATTTTTACCTTAAACGGATGATTCGGGAAATCTGTAATTTCATAAATAGAAATATCTTTTACATACTCCTGATCCTTATGGTCTCTTTCTTCCTGCGTTGTAAAAAGGTCATCTGCTGAAGGAAGATTCATGTTTATTTCTCTGTTTTTCGCCACAATGAATCACCTCCCTCGTAAATTCTGCATACGCCTTTGCAACAGTTCCATTTTTGTCATACTCATAAATGCTCTGTCCTGCTGCACTGCTTTCTGCCGCTGTGATAGCCACTGGAATAACCGTTTTGAAAATTCTGATATGCTTTCCATAATTTTCTCTAAGGCTATCCTCTGTTGTCCTTGCAAGTTTTGTTCTCATATCTGCAAGTGTCAGCAATACTCCATCAATCTTCAGATTAGGATTTAACTGTCTCTGCACCTTACCGATTGTTTTCATTAGCTGTGTCATACCCTTTAATGGAAGATAATGAGCCTGCACTGGAACAATTACACTGTCTGCGGCAGCTAATGCATTGATAGTCAACATTCCCAAACTAGGCATACAATCAATCAGAATATAATCATAATCCTTTTTCAAATCTGACAGATACAGCTTTAAAGTCTGCTCTCTGCTCATGGCATTTACCAGTGAAATTTCCATGCCCGATAATTCAATGTTGGTCGGAATAATATCTACTCCTTCTTCATGGTGCAAAATGCCTTCATTATACACAAATGGTTCATCTTGTAATATCTTCTTCATCTGCGTTTCCAATGTAACCGGAAGACTGTCCGCATTCGTCCACCCCAATGCAGTTGTTAAATCTCCCTGTGGATCAGCATCGACCAATAATACTTTTCGCCCCTGATGTGCAAGACCAATTCCAAGATTTAATGTTGTTGTGGTCTTGGCTGTTCCTCCCTTCTGATTTGCAAGGGCAATTACTTTACACTTGGTCATATGATTTCCTCCTTCCTCGAAAAATTTAATAGCCAATCCGTTTTACGGGACTGGCTATGTATAAAAATGGGTATGAAAAAGCCGACTGATTCTTGGTGAACCAATCGGCTATGTATTATATTGCAAGATTTTTTAATAGTAGTCTGCATATTCAGCTGCCATATCAGCTAAACACTGATTATGATCATCCATCATCATATCAACACACTGCAAAAACTCAGATATTTCTTTAAAAAATTCACCAACATTTCTTGCATCAACATATTTATTCTTTACAAAATGATATCTTCCATATTTATTTACTGGATACCTAAACACACTTGAGGAGGAATCTAACGCATTTATTTGTAATATATATCGTTCTGCATATGTGATAACAGATTTATCTCCCTCTCCTTGGGAATGGCGAATTAAGTCTTCATTTATCATATTCCACAATTTTTCAAATGAGTGCTTACTCTTCGATAACTTTTTACATCTTTCCTGAAATCCAAAAGCACACTCTTCAAACCATATTTGTTTTAATTCTAATTCCAATGCATTTCTGTATAGATAGCACATTGGGAAAAAATACGTTTCTTTTAACTTTGAATCACCAATTATTAAATCTCCCAAATATTCTGCTGATTCAGAGTATCCCTTTACCATAGGTCCATAAAATGCTTTACTATAATCATATCCTATTACGCTTTGGCAATAATACTCCCCGCCTTCTTCTAAAAAAACTGTATTATATTTTTTATACTCTTCATATCTTTTCTTTTTATTCTCATAATATGAACACAATATGTCAAATACTATTTCCATCTTATTTGCGAACGCAATTAAATTGATGTGTTTTTGTCCCTCAAAAAACTTCTTTATTGTGTACTGCTTGTCTCCCCATACTTCATCTTTCCTTATTTCAATTTTAAAAGGATAACGAAAAGCATCTGAATCTTTATCAATAGGATTCATATCTTCAAAAAGAGCTTTCATCCATAAATATGCATCTTCATCAGTGTTTATTTCATCTCTTATGAAAGGTTCAATATACTCTAAAATTTTAATAAGATTATGAAAAGTTTCTTTAATAAATATTTCTCCCGAATCTTCAATATATTTAAAAGCAATAGCTTTCAATTTCAATTCTAAACTGTGTCTATATAAATATGCCACTGGGAAAAAATAACAATCTAATTCACCAATTCTCTGTCTTTCCAATATATATTCCGTAATCACATGTGCTGCTTTAAAAAAAACGTCTCCAAACTTTGAAAAGTTCTCGCTTACATTCCCCGAACATTTTAAATTGAATTTGTATAAACTTTCTTTGCCATAATCCATAATATTCGCATCTTGTCTAGGCCACATCATATCTTGCATCGCTTTACCTTCATCTTTCACAAATTGTATTTACCAATTATTTCATTTTCTACATCTTCGTTTATTTAATATTCTTCTGGAATTTCTTTCAAAAATTCTATATCATATTCTTCTGTAAGCAATTTTATATTATACCTAAAATTTTTACGAAATTTCTTCATTGCAGCAGAATAACGCATATCACACCAATCCTTTTGTGAATTTTTATATATAATTCCACTTGCATCAATTTTCTGCATATCATCTAAAAATTCGTTACATGTATCAATCATTGCTTTGATAATTTTTACAGTAATCCGATCATACTCATATTTAGAAAGTATTTCTACCAGTTTATTTTTTATTTCTATAGCTGATTTTTCACTCCACTCTTTGATCTCCATTTCCATTGGATTGGTTAAAATTCTCTTTGATTCCAAATAATAAAACATCTCTTGTATACCCTTTTTCTTAGACTCAGTATATTCCCAAGATATCCCACCTACCGGAATTGATACCCCATTTATTTTTATTCCCATTTACTTCTCACACCTCCCGATCTATCTTACCAACTTTTCACCCCCTATACATCAATTTTTTGCATTCTATAACCGAAAAAGCAGGAAATGAAAAGTCACAAAACCTCTTCATCCACCCGCTTTTCACCTATACTCTCACCACTACCACTTCCACAACATCTGGATGTTCAACCACCCACATACCACAAAATACCACCTGTTTTGTGACTTTCTCATGCTAGGAGACAAAATACTCTACTGCATTGTTCGGGAAGAATTCCTTGAACTCTCCATATAGCTGCGCCGCCAGAGTCTTATTATGCGCAATGATCAACGTTGGTTTATTCAATTGTTGTATAACGTTTGCCATCGTAAACGTCTTACCCGAACCGGTAACACCAAGCAAAGTCTCGCATTGGTTGCCTTCCTTGAAGCCTTTTACTAAGGCTTGGATAGCCTGGGGCTGGTCGCCGGTTGGGGAGTATTCTGATACTAAATTAAAATGGTCCATATGTTCTCCTTGTGAATCTATCTATGATTTTTATCATCTTCAATATTGTTCTTTACTAATCGTTCCAGTTCTCTTCTATTCGGTAAATACAATTCATATTTTGAAACAAACAAATTACTGTCCATTCCGTAGGTAGCATATTCTACAAGTAGTTCATCTTTATTTTTACTCAAAATAATCCCGATTGGAGCATTACTGCAAGCCGCATAAATAACGCTGACTCCATTTGACGTTGAAGTTCTCGCACACTCCACTTTTCATTTACAGTTTGTTTCTCGTAAAAGTTTCTCTCCAAACTATCATCAAGTTTAATCAGTTCGCATATATGAGACCAAGTTAATTTGTCAGACACTGTCTGACAATTTGGATATTTTAAATAAATTTTTTCATGTTGTTTAAATTATGTCGGCTATATCCTTTTCCTAATCTCAATGTTAATTCTTTCGATGATGTTGTCAGCAGTCCTTTTCCGCATTTCGCTTTAATATTCCCCTCTTGTTCACATTCAACTATATATTTACCTATCAACCAATAGGTTTCTGTCATAGTGCTCCTTTATACAACAAAATTTTTAATACAAAGCAGAAACATAAAACTGGGTGGCCAGAGTTCTTTATGGACTATGATTTTAGTAAAATCTTTGTGTTCAGGTATTCCCGAATGTGTCTGAAAATCCATTGGGACAAATTGTGACGCAAAGCTGGCCGAAATATATTAATATAGTATAACACAAACCGGGACATATTAAAACTTTCACATGGCTGTCAACCGGTAATATTCTTTCTAAAAATAACTACAGCGCCCAAGAACGTATGTTCTATTTTATTCTATCAGAAATACCTTTTAAATGCAACCGGATAATGAGTAAAAAGGACCAAATTGGTAACAGTTCAGCCTTCCACTGTCCCGCGAGACGCTGCCTTGTATTTGAAAGGCAATCCCAAGGCGGCCACGCGCCAGACTGTGGTTTTTGCAGTCTGTATACATATTTTTGCTGCTATGAAGCCTATAAGCTGAATAGCAACCTAAATTGAAGAGAATCCGCCAAATTATCTATATCTTTCACAATAAACATGATATACTTTAAAAACAAAAAATAAACAGATACTATTCATAAAGTATGCTGATAATCCAAATCACCCCCATATGGAAATCTAAGCAGCCTGATACAACATTTCTCACAAAGGACAAAATAAAAAAGCAGAGGGAGATTACTATGTCAAAGGAAAATACAATATGTTTAATGAACGATTCTTTTCCTCCACTGATCGATGGAGTTGCCAACGCGGTGACCAATTATGCAGCTTTTTACCAGAAAAACTTCGGACGTGCCTATGTAGCGGTTCCATACCATCCTGATGCTGAGGATGAGAAGTTTCCATTCCCGGTCATCCGTTACCGGAGCTTTGATACAACAGAGCTGTTGAATTACCGGGCAGGCTATCCGTTCTCTGTCAGCGCAATGAAGGACTTAAAAGAGGTAAACTGTGATCTGATCCACAGCCACTGTCCATTTATGTCCACTGTTTTGGCACGTATCCTGCGCAGACATGTTGACGTTCCGCTTGTATTTACTTACCACACAAAATTTGATATAGACATTGCCAAAACGATCAAGTCCGGCATCCTGCAGAAGCAGGCAGTAAGCCTGATCGTAGATAATATCAATGCCTGTGATGAAGTGTGGACAGTCAGTGAAGGGGCCGGAGAAAACCTTCGTTCCCTTGGATATAAAGGTGATTACATTGTAATGCAGAATGGCGTTGATATTCCAAAAGGCCGTGTATCACAGGAGGATATACAAAAAGCAGCCAAAGGAGCGGATCTGCCGGAGGGTGTACCTGTTTATCTCTTTGTTGGAAGAATGATGTGGTACAAAGGCCTAAAAATTGTATTTGACGGACTGCGCAGATTAAAAGAAGATCACAAACCATTTCGTCTGGTCCTGATCGGAAAAGGAAAAGACAAAGAAGAAATGGAAAAGTATACGGAAGAAGCAGGGATCAGGGACCAATGCATCTTTACAGGGGCAATCTATGACAGGGATGTTCTTCGTGCCTGGTACTGCAGGGCAGATCTGTTTCTGTTTTCTTCCAGCTATGATACAAATGGCCTTGTGGTTCGTGAGGCGGCAGCCTGCGGACTGGCAAGTGCACTTATAAAAGACAGTTGTGCGGCAGAGGGGATCATGGATGGTGTGAATGGATTCCTATGTGAAGAGAATGCTGAAGGCATGTATTCTCTGCTAAAGCGTACACAGGAGCATCCGGAAGTGATGGCACAGGTAGGACAGCATGCCATGAACACGCTTTACCTATCCTGGGAGGACAGCGTAGCAAGGGCGGCACAGCGCTATGAGATAGTCAAAGAGAAATATGCCCGTAAAGAATATGTCAGCCAGAAGCGCTTCTCCGACGAGGTGATTACTGTTACAGGAAACGCCATGAATGGAATTGAGACGCTGCGGAATTTACAGCAGTCGTCCCTGGAAAGTATAGAGAACCTGAAAAGCTTTTCAAACATTCCAAAAGAGGGGATAGAGACACTGAAGAATCTTCAGAAATCATCCATGGAGAAACTTGCGGCAATGAACGAGTGGCAGAAAACATATCTGGAAAAGCTTGCAGAAAATCTTAGGAAATAGTATTAAAATGTACCGTTCCCTGCCAATTCCCCTCAAATTCTACCCACAGGGGATGTATAAATTGCTCCAAGAATGGTATTCTGTGTTTATGAAATACAGAGGAGGCCGACAAAATGGATCAATTGGAAATCGGAATGTTTATTGCAAAGAAGAGAAAGGAAAAGAATTTCACCCAGGCACATCTTGCTGAGAAGCTGGGTATTTCCAATAAGAGCATTTCAAAATGGGAAACAGGAAAATGTATGCCTGACTATGGCATCATCCAGTCTTTATGTAAGGAACTGGATATCACAATATCTGAATTGATGGACGGCGAGGAAACAGAACCTGACAGTATACGTGTTTATGACGATGACCAGATTTTAGACTTGATCAAAAGAATACAAAATCTGGAAAACCAGAAAGTATCTCTGTACGGTATTATTCTCATGACCATGGGAATCGCTCTATTTGCAGTCCACTTCTCTATCGGCGGAAGTGATGTCAGAGATTTCTTTTCGGGAATCCTAATGGGTCTCTCCATCGGAGAAATGCTCATTGGTATTTTCGTGACAGCAATGGGCTTTTCCAGGCAAAAATAAAAATATCATTTCTCTTATCAGTGCTCCATTTGTTCAGAACATACACTTCTGACCGAATGGAGCACAAAAATCATATTGTCTTTGTTCCATATCCTGTGGGATTTTCCTCCCCTGCATATCTCCGGTCCAGTTCTCTTCTGATTTCAGGATATTCCTCATCAAGCTTGTAAAACCGCAGAACAAACGCCAGCACCCCGCACACAGCCAGGGGAATCAAAATAAATCCGAACACCATGAACGGATTCCGGCCAGACATCTGTGCAGCAGTCCCAGCCGGACTTCCCAGATTTGCCGCAAAGACTGTCAGGCTCTGCCTTACCACACCTGCAAAACCAGCCCCTGCTGCTATGGCTTGGACAGCCCCCTGTCAAATAGACAAAGGGCTGTCCGAATTTTCATGTCCGGACTTCTTGTTCTTCTATCCACGCTCCTGTATAGTCTGTGATTCCCTTCCCGGTATTGGGATGCAGACTGGAATAAACCTGATCAGTCCCAAATACCGCCAGTAGAGAAATACACACAGGAATCAGTATCTTATACGGTATTTTCCTGATCAGATCGTCCAGAAGAGGGGCTGCCACATAGACAATAGCCATGCCTCCCAGGCCAAACACCAACAGCCCTTCCGCGCAGATCCTTCCATTCAGATTCAGGAAATAGCCGCTGTAGTCCCACCACTTCTTTCCGTTATGGGTAATTTCCAGGAACCAGGAGGTAAAGTATTCCACACAGCCGCACAACACTATGGTCAGAAGGAATTCCACAACGGGCTTTCCCCTGAATTTGTTCAGGACCGCCAGGATCATCACGCCTCCTGTCCCGTAAATGGGCAGCCAGGGACCATGCAGTACACCCCGGTTTACGAACACACCGTCTGTGATAAGATGCAGGCTCACCTCCCATATCCATCCCATAAAGGAAAATGCAAAAAATAGCATGATAAGCGACCACACAGAATAACGGCGTATGTAACGAAGAGTCTCCGCCTTCTGTCGCTTCCTGGTCTCCTGAATGGGAAACAGCCTTCCCGGATATGCCTTCCCCTGCACTGCATCCCGGATCACCTGGTATTTGAGCTGCCCCTCCTGGTATTCCTCATAGATCCGCTCATCCCGCCTGTTGATCACTGTGATTCCAAACACATTGGCAAGCAGCCCCGCAAAACCGGTCAATCGCTCCGGTTCCTCCTTTTCTTCCCCCAGAAGTGTGGCAAGTGTATCCCCATATACCTCGAAGATCACATCGTCATCGGCCTTCTCAAATAAATATCTGTCATTCAGATATTCGTACCCTTCTATTTTCTTTTCTATTGCCAGATTTCTCAGATGGGCATAATATTCACTGAACGCCGCCACCTTGTAGGGATTGGAATAAAAAATCGCGGTCAGCCCCAGGGTAAGGCTGCCAAGCATATCCCATCCCCAATAAGTAAGCTCAAAGACAAAGCATTCCCACTTATGTCCGTGCATGATCTTTCTGGAAAGGGTAATGGCTCTCCTCGGAGAAATATCAGGATTTTCTGCCGCTATGTAAGGTACCAGAAAATAGGAGTACCGCTTGATGATCCCGCCTGCCACCGTCAATGCCCATAACATCTGATACAGGGCTGTCATAGCCATAGTCAGGGACACCTTTATCCATCTCTTTACCCTGATGAGAAAAGTAAAGCGCTGGATAGACAATTTCTCATACACACGGCCTTCCAGAAAAATCCTCCGTGAAACTACCGTATACATGTTAAACAGAAACACCCAGGCCGCCAGACTCATCAATAAACTAAGCAGGATAAAGATAAAAACCGTTGCCCCGGCAGACCCCACCATAGAATTCACTGCCGCGATCAGAGTGGCCAAAATGGAGCCGGAGGAGATATCATTCACAAATCCCGCCAGCACTCCCCTGCTCCTGCCCAGGACTGCATTGCCTTTCCCTTCTTTTGTATCCTCCACTTCCTGTTCTTTCAATTCATTTGATAATTCCCTGCTCTCCTTCTCGTTTCCCTGGAGTGCTTCCAATACCACATCCGAAAGATTGGGCTGACCTCCCACAATACCGTTTACAGTGGTGTTATGGGTCTGTTTCTCTCTGGATTCAATCCTGATTCCATTGAGGGAACCGGAAAATTCACTTCCCAACATGGCCGCCACTGCACAGACTATCACAAATATCAGATAATGCTTCCGCAGAGACTGTCTTGCTTTCTGCTTCATCTCTTTTCTTGTCAACACATACTCATCCTCCGCCTTCTGTCTCTGTTCTGCCGCCAGATTTTAAAAATTATATATTTCACCCGGCAGATCAGTTTTATTTTATCACTGGTTTTATCTGCCTGCAACCCGGTGCATAAAAGAATGTGCGGTTTGTATCCGGTTCAATCCCCTCTGCCAATCCACTCTGAGAGAGTTTTGCAGAGCTGTACAATATCCAGTGGTTTGCTGACATGGGCATTCATCCCGGAGGCCAGCGCAGCGGAGACATCATCGCTGAACGCATTGGCTGTAGTGGCAATGATGGGGATGCTCATGGCCATGGGATGACCGGAGGCGCGGATCTTCTTGGCGGCTTCGTACCCATCCATGACCGGCATCTGTATATCCATCAGGACAGCGTCATAATCACCGGGCTTTGAGTCTAAAAATGTATCCAGTGCCTGCTGCCCATCCTCCACACAGTCTACCTCAGCTCCGTTCATACGCAGCAGCGTTGCCGCCACCTCCTGATTGAGCGCATTATCCTCTGCCATCAGCAGCCGAAAGCCGTCCAAAGGCCGGCCGGAAGCTTCCCGCTCTCCGGAGGATGCAGTATGCCGGCCTCTGTGTTCCAGTATCTCCTTGATGGCAGAATAGACAGAGGAACGGTAAAGCGGCTTTGGCAGAAATCCATTGACCCCTGCCTCCCGTGCCTCTTTTTCCACCTCCGCAATGTCATAAGCCGAGATCATGACAATAGGAACATCATTTCCCACCTCACGACGGATGCGGCGTGTCACCTCAATACCGTCCATGCCCGGCATTTTCCAGTCAATAAGACACAGATCCATGTCCTGACCTTCTCGATGCATCTCCTTCACCCGTTTTACAGCCTCGGCACCTGACAGACACCACTCAGAGCTGATCTTTATTTTTTCTAAGAGAACAGCAGTCTGTTCACAAACCTGTTGTTCATCATCCACGATCAATGCCCGCAGCCCCTGCTGTTCAAAATCAGGCTTCAAAACGCCGTCCTCCTGCCCTATTCTGAACGGCAGATCCACAATACAAGTAGTTCCCGCTCCCGGCTCACTCTCTATCTGGATCTGACCGCCCATCAGCGTAACCAGATTTCTGGTGATAGACATGCCAAGTCCTGTACCGCCAAAGCGTTTTGCAATGGAAGCGTCAGCCTGCTCAAAAGGCTGGTATATACGCTGGACAGCCTCCTTTGACATACCGATCCCCGTGTCAGAGAGAATGAAGCGCAGTATGTAAGTGGTATTTTTTTTGCCATGCAGAGAAACCTCCAGACGGATCCTGCCGCCAGGCGGGGTAAACTTCACTGCATTGGAACTGAGATTTAACAGTATCTGGTTGAGTCTCAGTGAATCACCGATAAATATGGTATTGCCTCCAAATCCCTCCATAGTTTCATCAAAAGCAATCCCTTTTTCCTTTGCCTGTGCATAAACAGTGGCTGCAAACCCGCTGACGATCTCGAAAATGTCAAAAGGCTCATTCTGCAGTATCATTTTACTGCTCTCAATCTTAGACATATCCAGCACGTCATTGATGAGCATCAGCAGATGTTTGGATGAAAAAGTGATTTTAGATAGACATTCTTCCACTCTGGCAGGCTCCCGGACAGAAGCCGCCGCTATGGTGGTCATGCCGATAATGGCGTTCAGGGGTGTACGGATCTCATGGCTCATTCTGGATAAAAACTCGCTTTTTGCCAGATTCGCCCGCTCTGCCGTCAACATTGCCTCCTGCAGGACCTGGCGTGATCGGACTTCTTCCGTACGGTCGGAAAATACTGTGATGAGCTGCGGGGTTTTCAAATCATCCACCCGGTAGACACGGATCAGCATCCAGTATTTTTCTTTATTTGATTTTGTATACTCCACCAGTCTTTCATATGGGGTATCGGACTTAAGAGAGCTGACGCCCTCCCGGACCGCCTGTGCGTCCACCTCATTGAGACCCTGGTAGAAGCTTTCCGGGCTTGCCATGGGGATTCCAAGCACCCGTTCCAGATTCAATCCGCGGTAGCTGATATCCCCTGTGTTGGCATCCCGGATAATGAATGCATCGTCAATGCTCCGTGACAGATCATCAAAAAGTCTACTGCGGTAAACCAGTTCTTTCCTCTGGCGCTGAAGAACATACTGGGAGATCAGCAGCACCCCTACCATCAAAATCATGAGCACAATAGAACCGATCAGATTAATGAGCCGTAGCCGTTCGGCTGTGATCCCATACCCCACCTTTTTTTCCTGGGCAGTCAATATAATGCTTTCCGTCTGGCGAAGAGCAGTGTCATAGACAGGCTGCAGATGCTCCTGGGCATAAGCCTCTATCTTTTCCTCTGTGATATCCGGCTGTCGGCAAAATTCCAGATATTTTGTCTGCTCTGTGTGCAGAAGCTCCAGAATACTTTTGAGTATCTGTACATCCTCCCTGCTGCCCAGATACAATTCCTCCAGCCGGGCAACCGGTTTCTCCAGAGAATGAGACAGTTCCTCCAGCTTATTTTGGGCAAATTCTATATCGTCACTGCTATAATGGCGTTCCAGCCGTCCTGTCCGCAGACTCATCTCTGACACATAAAGCTTCACATCTCCGGCAGAGATCACCACCTCAAAAGGATGGTTTGATATGATTTCCGTCTGCGCCGCCAGACTGGCAGAATTCCTGACGTTCATGACCAAATAAAAGAGCATCAGAAGAATGAGTACCACCGTGCTGATAATACTTATCTGCTGACTCCGTCCTATGGGAATCATCCTCTTTTTTAAAGTTCTTTGCATCTCCCTTAACTCCTTGCCTTTCCGGCTCTGTACGGCTCCTCCCCGGATGCCTGCTGCCAATCATTTCTATTTTTTTCTGATTGTTCCCATACCAATTTATTATTAAGTATAGCAAAGACAAATAGAGAAAGCAACTGCCGGTCAAAACTATATCTGTCTGTTTCTTAATTATTTATAAATATGTATAAAAAGAAGACCGACTGCTGATCGGTTTCTTCACATTCCGGATATTTTACCTCTAAACACAGGGCTTGGGAATCCATATGGTTTCCGTCCCCGGAATACCAATCTTTGACATAAAACCCGCTGTTTTTCGGAACTCATAGATCATGAGCGCCTCCAGTTCCTCAGAGAACCTGAGAAAATCTGTTTTTTCCAGAGCTTCTATAAAGACATCCATATAAGGACCGTAGACGGCGTTGACAGTATCCTGGCTACCGATCATGCCGTGAAATGCATTTGCCCAGAAAAACTGCTGCTGCAGCTCAGAATAAACGGACCGGATCGTCTGAAACGGGGCATATTTTACGATTATATCCATCATTTGAAAGGACAGGGTTTCACCGCGCTTTCTCTCCTTCTGGATCTTCAGTTTTCTACGGATAAGTTCAATGGCATGGGCATCAAGAGAGGAAAGTGTGAGCACACACGTCTCTCTGCAGGACAGCGCCGGGATCTGAAAGCTCTCCGTCATATCCACAAGTCTCCGGCGGAAAACAGGGTTGGTGAAATCGCTATTTTCCGTAGCCTTTTCAAGAGGAAGGACACGTGTTCCCACATATTTCGCGGACTTTACCGCCCCAACACAGCCAAGAAGACCAAGCACCCTCGGGCCGTACTTACCGAAACACCTCTCTGCTCTGCAAGCTCTTTCTGGGATGGAAGCAGGCTCCTTTTCCAGGGAATGCGCGGGTGGTATCCACAGATACGTGAAGACATGCACTGGCCTCCTCCATGGTGGGCAGTTTTTCACCGAAACCATAGACACCAAATTGTATTTTACTAAGCAGGACGTTATATACGATATTGCATAATTCTGTACTGTTTTTCAATAAATCTCTCCATTTTGATCCAAAATAAAATATATTGCAAATCCAGTATACCATTTTTTGTACCGGAATTCTACAGTCGTTTCCAGCCTTTGCCCCCACGTCTTTCTCTTTTCTCTTAACGCTAAAACAGCCGGGGACCAAAACTCCCCGGCTGTTTTCTATAAACTCTTATTCCTTTATTTCCAAATGTATGATACTGCACGCCGGAATGTGGAACTGAAGTCCCTTTTCTCCCACCTTCGCACTGTCAAAGGGGAGTGTCTTAACCTGATCCGGATTGTCAAATGTATTCCCATCCCTTATGTCTCCGGTCAATATTTCTCCCTCTGCTTCCTTTATCTGTCTTCCGCTTACTTCTGCCTCGATATCATACCCTTCATCAGCGGATAAGTTGGTGACCGTGATATGCAAAGTGCCGTTTTTGTCAACGGAAACGGACTGCGTTAAATTCGGCACCATGTACTGTTCCTGCAGGCCGATCTGTTTTGTCTCTATACTGCTCTCCACCAGAGTTGCGTCCTGATGGCATTTATACATATGAAAGACGTAATAGGTAGGTGTCTTGACCAGCTTATCCCCTTCTGTGAGCAATACGGATTGGAGCACATTGACTGTCTGGGCCAGATTTGCCATTTTCACCCGGTCACAATGCTGATTAAATATGTTGAGATTTATTCCTGCAACAAGGGCATCACGCATGGTACTCTGCTGATACAGAAATCCCGGATTGGTACCAGGCTCGCAGTCAAACCAGGTACCCCATTCGTCTATGATCATACCGATATTTTTATCCGGATCATACTCATCCATGATCGCCCCATGGCCTTGGATCAGCTCTTCCATGAACAGAGTTTTATTTAAAGTCCGATACCAGTCCTTTTCATCGAATTCAGTGGCGCTTCCTTTTACTTTCCAGTCATTGGGAACTGTATAATAATGTAAGGACAGTCCATCCATGAATCCATGCTGTTCCGGCTGGCTGTGGCGGAAGCAGGCAGCTAACACTTCTCTTGTCCAGTCGAAATCCTCAGCGTTTGGTCCGCAGCAGATTTTACTGATCTTCCTGTCATTTTTGTAGTCTCTGACATAGGTCTGATAACGGCGGTACTCATTGGCATAATATTCTGCAGTCATGTTTCCGCCGCAGCCCCAGTTTTCATTGCCTACGCCCCAATAATCAATATTCCATGACTCTTTTGATCCGTTTTCACCGCGAAGTTGTGACATGGGGGACATTCCCTCAAAGGTAATGTATTCCACCCAGTCTGACATTTCCTTTATCGTTCCGCTTCCCAGGTTTCCATTGACATAGGTTTTGCATCCCAACTGGCGGCAAAGCTCAAAGTATTCATGGGTACCGAAGCTGTTATCCTCAATAACCCCGCCCCAGTGTGTGTTGACTATCTTTTTCCGTTTCTCCTTTGGTCCGATCCCATCCATCCAATGATATTCATCGGCAAAACAGCCGCCCGGCCATCTCAGGACCGGCAGTCGGATCTCCTTCAGGGCATCCACCACATCTTTTCTCATTCCGTTTACATTCTCAATGGGGGAATCCTCCCCCACATAAATGCCGCCGTAAATACATCTGCCCAGATGCTCCGAAAAATGTCCGTAGATCTCTCTGTTTATCTTTCCTTTTATTTTGTCTGCATGAATCTGCATTTTATACATATCTCAGCCCTCTTATTCCCTATTTGTACAATTCAGCTCATCCAACACCTTCACTTGGAAATCCCGGAATTCCCCGCATCCGTTCTCCGCGAACATTCCGATATATGTACCTGTAAATGTCATGCATTTTGTACTCTCGGTGCAAAGTCCTACCACCAGTCCGGTGCCAAGCTCTGTAAAATGCTCTCCGTCTGTGCTGAAAGAAAATCTGTATAAGGTCTTGTCGGAAATGATCCGCAGAGTAACATTCTCTGCTGTGGGAATTTCCATACTTGCCGTAGTAGTAAAGATATCGTGTACATGTTTTGCCAGGCACACCTTCCATGTATCCAGCTCTCTTGTCAGATAAATCTCATAGTGATAAGAGTCATTATAATATGCTGTCAGGCCGGCACGCATGCCCTGCACCGGTTCTTTGACTCCCACGTTTACTGTGGATACCGTCTCAAAACCTTTCTGACGTACACCGATCCAGGTGGGGCTTGCCATCTCATTTATGGTGGTCTTAGTTCCTGTCAGGGTCATGGTTTTTCTTCCGGTATCCCGCACATAATTTTCCATGTGAGGATTTCTGAGGAAATTATAGTGGTGACTGAAGTCCTTTTGTGAAAAATCATCCGCGAAGTCACGGTTTACCAAAGCCGGTTTCTCACCCGGAAGAGGAGCGTCCATCTCCAGGGAGATCAGACCGTTCTCCCCTACCACCGGCCAGCCGTCCTCGGTCCAGATCACCGGTGCCAGGAAAGTCTCACGTCCCAGATTATGAAGCAGTACCCTGCTGCTCTTCTCCTGGCACGGGCGGACTGCAAGACAGACCATCCACCAGTTTCCGTTATGGTCCTCCATCATATCTGCATGTCCTGTACAGTAAATCTCCTCCCTCATGTCATCTCTATGGGTAAGTATGGGATTATGGGGACACGCTTCAAAAGGTCCGTAGGGATTGTCGGAACGCAGGATCGTTTCCATATGTCCGTATTCTGTACCGCCCTCAGCAAGCATGAGATAATATCTGCCAAACCATTTATACAGATGAGGGCCTTCCGCGTATCTGCCTCCGCATCCCCTGCTGATCACAATACTCTCTGTCAGGCGCTTCCCTGTAAAAGGATCGACCTGGCACTGAAAGATTCCTGTATTTCCCTCTTCATCGATACTGGTAGAGGTAAAATATACAGTTCCGTCATCGTCGAACAATAAGGACGGATCAATTCCTCCCTGGTCTACCCATGCCGGTTCTGACCATCCCTTTTCCAGATCAGTGGTATGTACAATAAAATTTCCTTTTCCTGATGTGTTGGTGGTAGTCATAAAAAATGTTCCGTTGTGATAACGAAGCGTCGGCGCGTAGATTCCGCCTGAGGGTTTGCAGCCATGAAGACTCAGCTGTGATTCTCTCTCAAGACAGTATCCTTTCAGCTCCCAGTTTACAAGATTCCTGCTGTGATAGACAGGTACACCCGGAAAGAACTCAAATGATGAATTGACGATATAGTAGTCTTCTCCCACACGGCAGATAGACGGGTCCGGATTATACCCGGAAATAACAGGATTTTTGTATTTCATAAAATTGTCCTCCATTTTGTCGTATTAATTGTCTGTATTTTTGTCAGCCTTTCAGCCCTGACATTTTGATACCCTGTATAAAATATTTCTGGCAGGTGGCAAATATCACCAGTACCGGGAGCAGGGAGACCAGGGCCATGGACATCATCTGCCCCACCTGGACATTTCCCTGGGAACCCTTGAAGAACTGCAGGCCAATAGCGATGGTAAACTTGTCATTGGAATTCAGATAGATCAAGGGATTAAAAAAATCGTTCCAGTTATAGACCAGAGCCATGACCAATACAGCCAGCATAACCGGCTTTACTGCGGGAAGGAGTATCCTGGTAAATACCTGCAGAGAATTTGCCCCGTCAATCTTTGCAGCCTCATCCAGCTCTTTTGGCAGAGTCCGGAAAAACTGGATAAACAGGAAAATATTAAATGCCCCGCCTCCAAGCCAGCTCGGTATGATCAGCGGCCATATGGTGTCCACCATGCCCAGCTTATAGTAGAGTAAATACTGGGGGATCAGCGTCACCTGTGTGGGCAGCATCATGGTTCCCAGCAGGACCATGAACAGCAGCTTGGAACACCGGGACTGAAACCTGGCAAAACCGTATGCAACCACTGAGGAGGAGAGCACAGTCCCGACTGTGGCCAGAAACGTGATGACTGCTGTGTTCTTGAAGTAGAGCTGGAAATTGGCTCCTTTCCATCCCTCCACAAAGTTTTCAACCGTGCCGTTCTCCGGAAACAGCGTAGGCGGCATTTTATAAATATCCGACATGGGTTTAAAAGATGTGGATATCATCCAGATAAACGGAAACAGACAGATGACAGCAGCAGCGATCAATACGAAATACGTCACGATCCTTGCCGCAAGCTTTGCCTTTTTTTGTGATCTCGTGTGCATAGTCTCTTCCTCCTCTTTAGTCATCGTAGAATACCCAGTATTTTGATGTTGATACTACCACAATGGTGATCAGCATGATAACCGCAAACATACTCCAGGCCATCATAGAAGCATAACCCATCTTTCCATACAGGAATCCATTGTTATACAGGTGCATTGCGGCTGTGTATGTACTGTTGAGCGGTCCGCCGTTTGTCAGGATAAGGGGCTGCTGGAACACCTGGAAGGCTGCGATGACTGTAACAATAAGATTAAAATATATGGTCGGCGTACATAACGGCAATGTGATATACAGAGTCTGACGGATGGAACCAGCGCCGTCGATCTCCGCACTCTCATAATAGGACCGTGGGATATCCTGGATCCCAGCCAGCATGATGATAATATTATTTCCAATGGTCCACAGTGACAAAATGACAATGGATATCATGGCCACATGTTTATCCCCCAGCCAGTTTGGTCCTTTTAAACCCACAAGGGACAGGATATAGTTGATGATCCCATAGTCCTTTTGGAAGATCCATCCCCATAAGATCGTCACGGCCACACCGGAGGTTATATATGGTATATAAAACGCAGTGCGGAAAAAACCAAGTCCTTTGATCTTCTTGCTGAGCAGCAGCGCAATAAAAAATGCCAGTATGATACTGCATGGAACAAACATCACAACATATTTTAACGTATTCAGGAATGCTTTTCTGAATAACGGGTCATCCGTAAATGCATATTTCCAATTCTCAAGTCCGACAAAATTCGCGATTCCTGAAAGATTCATATCTGTAAACATCAGATAAAATGAATACAGGATCGGATAAAGCGTAAGTACGAGAAATCCTATCAGCCAGGGTGCTGTGTACAGATAAAAATTCCTGGCCTCTCTTCTTTCCATAGTCGAATATTTCTTTTGCTTTCCTGGTTTATTCAAACTTTCCATGCCTCCCATTCATTCCTTTCCCAATACAGGCCGGGCAGTCTATCCCGGCCTGTATCACCAGCTCTGTCAGAAAGCTCTCTTTTTAATTACCGTTTGCTTCATTAAACGCTTTTTCCAAAGCGGGATAATACTCTTCCATTGCCTCATCTGCAGACTTGCCGTCAATGGTCACTGACTGCCAGATCTGAGTATACACATCACCTGCTGCTGAAAAAGCTCCGCCCCAGATATTGAGTTTTGCACCGGCTAAGCCGTCAAGAAACGCACTGTTCTTAATTGGTCCGTACTCTAAATCCTTATAGTAAGTCTCAGCAATGTTTTTACAGGAAGTCAGGCCGATCTTGCTTGTCTCTTTTGCCATATCCTCATTTTCATATGCTGCCTCTTTTAAGAATGTCCAGGCTGCGTCTTTATTTTTTGATGTTTTTAACATGGCATAACCGGTGGCATACATAAGATTATTTTTGCCGTTTTCCACTTTAGGCATAGGCACTGCGTCCCAGGCAAAATTATCACCTACTTCTTCTGCAATAAGTTTTGTCTCAAAACCGCCAAGGGTATACATAGCTGCGTGTCCGGATACAAAAAGCTGTTCTTTCGGAAGGCTCTTGGCAGCCGTGTCATCAGGCATAGCTTTGCTCTGTACCAGATCTCCGAAAAGGTTCAGGCCGTCTTTTACTGCCTGGCTGTTCACTTCACAAGTCTTTAAATCATCAGAATAAGCGCTTCCGCCCTTACAGATCACAGATAAGCCGGCATCGATCCAATGGTTTACCATGCCGTATGTGGCATCTGCTCCCTCTCCGCCTACAAACTTTTTGGCTGCCTCAGCCAGATCATCCCAGGTCCAGTCAGCAGTAGGATACTCCACACCAAACTGGTCGAACATATCCTTGTTGTAAGCCAGTACAAATACATTTTCCAGAAGAGGCATTGCCTCCAGCTTTCCGTCCGGGCGATAGTACGGCTCGATCATGCCCTCTGTAACAACAGAATTTAAATCCACCCCTTCTTTTTCCACATACGGGTTCAGGTCCTCATAATATTCTGTATATAAGCCATAGTAATCCGGGGACATTTGAATAACGTCCGGTCCTGTACCGGCGGACAGGGCTGCTGTCATTTTCTGGTCCCATACATGGTCGGCTGTGGGAATCACAGAATGCTCAATCTCGATCTCCGGATGTGCTTTCTGGAATGCCTCCACCATAGTCTCTCTTGATTTTTTCTCTTCATCTGCTCCCCATGACCAGATGACCAGTTTTTCTTTTTCCTTTCCGTCTGCTGTCTTGTTTCCTGTCTCTTTAGAATTTCCTCCGCAGGCCATAAGACTTGCTGACATCATACCTATCAGTGTAACTGCCATCAATTTTCTGAATTTCATTTTTTTCCTCCTTGTATTTGGCTTGATTAAAATTTATGTATATAACAAAGCAGCGCGCTATGCCTTGCTATACGTTCCTGTTTTTTACAGTCTCCCCCTCCAAAATATCAAAGGGCGAATAATTCATATATTTATATTTATTCCCTTCCAGCATGTCAATTAAGACGTCTACGCATTCAGCGCCCTGCCGTTCCGGATAAATTGCTATTGTGGTAAGCTTTGGTTCATATCTCTCCCTGGTAAACAGGCCGTCTATTCCCATGATGGAAACATCCTCCGGAACTTTTATTCCCAGCTTTTTGAACTCCTCCAACATGCCAAAAGCCATATCGTCGTTAAAGCATAGGATGGCTGTGGACTTATTCGCTGAGTCCTTGTATAGCCTTGCGGCCCTTCTGCCCAGATTGAAGAGGTCCAGATAAATAAACCCTTCCGCTTCACAGCTGAAATCCTGTTTGCTGTCATTCTTGGGCGATTCTGTTCTCTGCAGATCCCCCTGGATATCCAATATGTATTTTTTGTATTCTTTGCCAATCTCCTGCGCCATTCTCTCTTTCCAATACTTGTACCTGAGATTCGCGTACCCCTCATTAAAAGGCAGAGCCATACCGATTTTATGGTGTCCATTTTTCATAAGGTAATCTATCGCTGTATTGACCACCTTCCTGTTGTCTATGATGACTGCAGGCATGGGTTTTGCATATACCGCGGACGGATCAAAGCAAGCTGTGACTGTGGGAAGGTAATAATTTTTCCCAATGCTCTCCGAATAGGCCTGAGCCACTGTCTCTGTGGGAAAGAGGATGCCGTCCGCCAGCGTTGTCTTCACCATTTCAAAATCCCGTTCATTCATGATAGCCAGCACATGGTAACCTTTTTCTTCGGCTTTTCTGGCCATACCATGAAACATCTGATTATAATAAACACCTGTTAAATCTCCGCAGAAGAACAAAAGCTGACGGGTCTTCTTTTGCTGCAGTGCCATTGCTACGGGATTGGGCATGTACCCTTCCCGGTTGGCAATTTCGATGATTTTCTTCTTTTTTTCTTTATCCACATATCCACTGTTATTAAGTGCTCTCGAGACCACAGATACGGAAACGCCGGCCTCCAGGGCAATATCTTTTCTGGTAATATTTTTTTCCATGATTTACTCTCTTCATTCTTGTGTAATATGCACTATTTGTATAGTGACTATACTATATTAAAACATTATAGTTTTCAATACGCAGAAATATGGTCACGTGTCCACATCGTCATATTGTCTCAAAACATCTATATAATTCTGAAAAACTGAAAATTCGAGAAAAATATGACCTGAAACAACAGAAGCCGGCGTCTGCCTGACAACATCACAGCAGACCACCGGCCCTAAAAAATGCAGCAGCATGGCCTGCCTTGACCATGCTGCTGCAAACACAATGTGACAATCTCTCATCTATCACCGCATTATAATATAAGCTGTATATCCTCCATAGAGTGCTAAGAGCAGTACCGCTTCTCCTCTGCTGATCTTCTCTCCCTTTTTCGCCAGGACAAAGAGAATGATGCTCATCACAAGCAGCATAGCCCCGTCATAGATGGACTCCCTGCTGATCGTCATGGGTGAAATGGCGGCGGACGCTCCAATGATCAGTAGGATATTGAATATATTTGACCCTATAACATTGCCCATAGCCAGGTCATTCTCCCCTTTTGTGGAAGCCACCACAGAGGTGACAAGCTCCGGCAGGGAAGTACCCACTGCCACAATGGTCAGTCCGATCAGGGTCTGGCTCATGCCAAAGGCAGCCGCAATGTCACTTGCGCTGTCTACCACCAGTTCCCCGCCTATGATTATCATGGCAATACCCAGGACCGCATATACAATACTCCTGACAGGAGAAAGCTTCCTGCCGATATTCTCCTCCTCCGGCCTTACGGTGCGGGTCTTCAGTGCTGATCTTATCTGCATATACAGAAATCCCGCGAACAGCAGAAGCAGGATCAGCCCTTCCAGACGCCCGATCTGCAGTACACCCTTCCCTCCTCCGATGGAGAACATACAAAATAAGAGCAAGAGTCCTGTGACCAGAATAGAAAAAGGCATCTCCTTTTTCAGCAGTCCTCCCTGTATTTTCATGGGCAGGACCACGCCGCACACACCGATCACTGCCAGACTGTTGAACAGATTGGAACCGATGACATTGCTGATGGCAATATCGTTATTGCCTGACAGGGAGGCCATGATACTCACTGAGGCCTCCGGCGCACTGGTGCCGAAGGCCACAATGGTCAGGCCGATGATAATGGATGGAACCCGCAGGGTCTTGGCAATAGAAGAACATCCGTCCACAAAGAGATCCGCTCCCTTTACCAGAAAGACAAATCCCAGCAGAAGCCAGAGATACATCATATTATTTTCCTCTTTTCTCATGTTGTAAAATTGCGGCTGCGGTTCACAAAACTGTAATTTTGCAGGGACTGTGAACGGCCGCAAATTCTGTCAAAATTTTCCGTCAATATCTATAATATGATGGATATACCATACAGTCAAGATAAAGTGTGTGCTTGAAATCCATTCCTGATAACGACAGATTACAAACACCCGTTAAAGAAGGGGATGTTCCGCCCTGGCTTTCAGCCGCTCCCAGCGTCTGTCCACTTCCGCCTGTATCTCTTTCGCTGTCTGCCTGTAGGACTCCTCTGTCAAATGACGTGTCCTTCCCATCATCTTCAGCCAGTCTGTGACCGGAATCTTTTTCTCCCGTTTCTCCGGGTCATAACTCAGTGTGGTGATCCCATTCTCTATCTCATAGAGAGGAAAATAGCAGCAGTTCACCGCCGCCTCAATGACTCTTCTCTCTGTGTTGGGCTTATCTCCCCAGTTTAGGGGGCAGGCAGAGAGTGTCTTCACATATGCCGTTCCGAAACGCTGGGCATACACCTTTGCCTTCGCGGCTTTTTTAATAAAATCCGCGGGATTGGACTCCGCCACAGTTGCCACGTAGGGCAGATTTGTGGCTGCCATGATCATCGGCATATCCTTGTGGAAAAAGGTCTTGCCGTACTGCTCTTTTCCTATATGGGAGGTGGAGCTTTTGGCCCCTTTGGGGGTGGAATAGGAGAGCTGGTATCCTGTATTCATATATCCCCCGTTGTCATACTCGAAAATGATGAGATGGTCATTCCTGAGAGCTGTTCCGAGAGCAGACCCCATGCCGATGTCCATGCCGCCGTCTCCGCTGACCATCACAAAAGTGATGGCCTCATCCGGCAGTTCTCCCCGTCTTCTACGCTGCTGAAACGCCTCCACAACACCGGCCAAAGTTGCGGCACCGTTCTGGAACAGATTGTGGATATATGGTACACGAAAGGCTGTCTTCGGATAAGAGGTGGTGACCACCATGCCGCATCCTGTCTGGAACAGCAGAACTACGTTTCCCTCTATTCCTTTTAACAGCAGATTCACATTGACTGGAATGCCGCATCCCGGGCAGGCACCGTGTCCGGGAGCCAGTCTTTTTGGCATGACTGTGCTCTCATTTACCCTTCCTCCGGATACTTTCACACGGCCATTTTCATCTGCCTCACCGGAAATATATCCGGGGCTTGCCTCCTCCCGGCTGATAGGTGCAAAATACTGCTTCTCCTCCAGTTCCTCATCCCCCGGATAGATACCCAGATAGTCAAATCCGGCAGCCTGTCCGTCCAGACACTGCCTGAACAGCTCCAGTGCATCCTGCACATAAAAATCTCTTCCTCCAAGCCCGTAAATGCGGCTTATGACCCTTGCCTTACTGTTGTGGTCCTTAAGGGCAGCTTTCAGTTCCAGGGTCATATTTCCTCCGCCCGCACCGTAGCTGTCCTGCCTGTCAGCAGCTAGTATGGTCACCGCACTTTTACAGAGGTCGTAAAGCTCTTCGGCGGGAAAGGGTCTCAGGGTATGAAGTGTGACCACACCCGCCTTGATGCCTTCCTCCCGCATCCGGTCGGCTGCTGTTTTGGCTGTATGGTAGGAAGAACCCAGCAGAAACAAGATCACCTCCGCGTCCTCATTCTTGTACCCCTCAACAAGAGGATATTTCCTCCCGGATAGGGTTTCATACTCTTTCAGCACCCGGGGGATCACTGTGCGTGCCTGTTCCATGGCCAGGTGAAGCTGATATTTATTATTGAGCGTATCTGGTTCATTCATATAGGAGCCGATGGATACCGGATGTTCCAGATCCAGCACAGAATATCTGGCATCATACTCTCCTATAAATTCTCCCACCGTACAGTCATCCTCAAACACATAGCATTTTTTCTTCTGATGGCTGGTAAAAAAGCCGTCAAAGGCCACGATCACCGGCAGTCTCACCATCTCCGCGATCTTGATGGCGCAAAGGTTCATATCATAGACCGCCTGGGGTGTATCTGCAAACAGGATCACCCATCCGGTATTCAGTGTATACATAATGTCACTGTGGTCGCCTTTGATGGACAGAGGCCCTGACACAGTCCTGCACGCCACATTGAGCACCATGGGGAATCTGGTCCCCGACTGTACTGGAAGCTGTTCTAAGGCGTACAGAAGACCATTGGCGCTTGTGGCATTGAACACCCTGGCACCTGCCGCCGACGCGCCGTAACAGATTCCCGCCGCGCTGTGCTCTCCTTCCGCGGCAATGAGGGAAATATCATGCTCCCCCTCCGCTTTCATCAGATCAAGAAACTCCGCAATCTGTGTGGAAGGAGTGATGGGGTAATATCCCATCACATGATAATTGATCTGTTTTGCCGCAAAAGCTGCCAGTTCATTTCCGCTTTCAAACAATACCTTTTGTCTCTCCATCAAACCAGCCCTCCGTCAATTCTCCGTTCTTCCAGGTAGGAATCACTGGTCACCCAGGAATTCGCCCCTGCATCCTCAAATTCCAGATGGTCTGTGATCAGATCCTTATTTCTCACAAACCAATTCGGGTCAGGATGCTCTCTCTCCACCCCCTGCACCAGGGCATTCACAGGACAGACATCCACACAGCGCAGACATCCCTTGCAGTGATGGTAGTCAAGCCCTTTATTTACCATTGCCTCTCTGCCTTTATACTCTCCCTTTTCAAACTGGAATACCATATCAGGACATGTGGAATCACACAGGCCGCAGTTGATACATCTGTCCTGGATAAAAAGAGGAATATATCCCTCTCTTGACGCTGAAAGGTCATTGGAGACCGTACTTCCGTAACGGGTATTGACGCCTCCCTCCGGGGCATTTTTGTACCCCCACCGGCTCTGCACCTCCTTATAATGGACCATTTCATATTTCCCATCAGGAGTAAAATGTTCCTCCTTAGCCGCCTCGAATCCACGTTTCACGCCCTCCAGATTCCGTTCCAGAAGTGCGGGATACTTTCTGCCCAGTGTATCCCTTACCAGATCATACGCCAGCTCCAAAGGGATAAACCCCGCAGCCTTTACCACTGCCCCCAGCATGACCATGTTCACACGGCTTTTGCTCTCCATAGCAATCTTCAGGGCATCCACCGCGTAGATGCTGCCTCCGTAAAGTCTCAACCTTTCCCGCAGCCTGCCAGGAGAGTCCGGAGAGTTTATCACAATCTTCGTCTCCTCCGTAACGCCCGCCGTAACCGGCAGCTTACCGGAAAGGGCTTCATGGAAGAGTCCCAGGATGTGAGGCTTTTCCACCGGACTGCTGATACGGATTTCTCTGTCCGGTACGCACCAGCGGATAAATGCTTTTACCGGTGAACCTCGTTTCTCAGAACCATAGCTGGAAAAACTGGATGCGTTAAGCCCCATGTAAGACGCCCCCAGTTCACCTAAAAGCTTTCCGCACAGATTTGCCCCCAATCCGCCTATACTCTCCAGACGAATCTCATAACATCCCTCTTCATTGGCAGTGGGCAGATTTATTTTTTTATCCATCTGTGATCACTCCTTCCTCTCATTTACCACTTATTATCTATAAAATCAGAAAAGTTATACCTCCGGCACTGCACATAAACATCACAATTCGCGGGAATGACTATAATGCAGAAAAGGAGGTAACACAATATGAATGAACCGCGTTTTTACGGCAGCGAAGAATGCAGCACTCTGATCGAGGTGCTCTGCGCAGATCCGAAAGCCAGCTTTTCCTGCTGCCAGAAGGAGCTGACTGAACTGAAAGCCAACACATCGGAAGGTGCCTCTGAAAAGCATCTCCCTGTTGTGGAGCAGAACGGAAATGTCGTCACCGTCAATGTGGGAAGCATAGCCCATCCTATGACAGAGGAACACAGCATCGGCTTCATCTGTCTGGAAACTGAAAAAGGCCTCCAGAGAGTCCGCTTAAAAGCAGATGGAGACCCTAAAGCCTGCTTTGCCCTCACAGAGGGCGACAAACCGGTGGCAGCCTATGCGTACTGCAACCTGCACGGATTCTGGAAGACAGAAATCCGTTAGAACAATCCGGATATACAGAATTCCGGATAAACGAAACTCCGGTTCAAAAGGAGTTAAAACCTTTTGAACCGGAGTTTTATTATGCTCAAATATGTCCCAACCATACTTCTCTATACGACTTCATCCAGAAATACCCCTCCGAGAGGGCAGATATCTTCTGTCCCCGCAGGCAGGTTTTCAGGTATATGGTAGTCAAAAAGCCAGGATGTCAGCTCACGAATATGGATTCTTATAACCGGGGAACCGTCTGTGCTCTTTTTTGCGGCTGTCTCCCGTGACACCCGCCGGATAACAGAGGTATGCCTGTCCACCGTCCAAGAAAACATGCCCCGGTTCTCTTCCAACTGCTCATCCTCTACCTCCAGGCAGAAAGTCATGGAATCAGCAGGCGATTGCTCCTTCAGACGGATGACCGTCATAAAATCAGGCAGGCTCACGATCCTTGCCATAATAGCCGGCTTTCCTCCGTCTTTTTCCCGGTAAAGGGAGGGTTCTGCCAGCAGCAGCCGCTGCTCCTGTTTTTCCAATCCCCATGTGCCCCGAAAGCCGGCTGTTTTTCCTTCCTCCTGTATCTCCTCCAGGATTCCGTTCTCGCTTTCCATCTCTTTGAGAAGACGCCTTACATATTCTGCATCGCGCCTGGCAAAGACTTCATATCTCTTACTCAGCCAGGAGTTCATCCATTGGCCCGTCTTCTCCATGACCGCCTCAGCGTCCAGACTGCTGAGACGGCGAACCGCCACAGCGCTGTCCTGCATCCGCATGGCGGGCAGTTCCCATTCCGGCTGATCGAAGATAAATGTAAAACCAAAAGGAAGGTAGATTTCTTCTGCCGCAGGCATGAGAAAGCAAAAGGGCATCCCCTCCGCCCTCATATCCGACAGCGCCCTGTTCATGAGCCTGCGCATATATCCTCTGCGCCGCCCTTCTCTTGCCGTGGCAACGCCTACTATATAATCGCACTTCCACAGCCTGTCCCTAACATAAACTTCATAGGGATTTCTGTGGAGCATGGAGAGGATCCTGCCATTCTTGCGAAGGACCAGGATCTTATTGTCTTTCGTCTTTTCTTCCATGTAGTAGTCTGTAAAGGGTGCGGAATCCTCCGGGAAGGCTTCCTCCCAAAGGCTTCTGCAGCTATTTTTCTCAGAACTGTTCAGATACGCCGTTTCCATACCGCACCTCACGCTTCTGCCTTGAAATCAATCTGCTTTACTTCATATTTTCTGGCGTATCCCACAGGATTATAAGACATTTTTGCCTTTCTAAGCCCCTCGATCCCCAGGTCGTCCTCACGGTTTATCAAAGCCGCTTCCGGAAATTCGGCCAGGAGGAACTGCTGGTTAATGAACTGGTATAACCCCCGGATCTCAGGATTGGCCTTCTCTATATGGATCACGGCCATATTTTCCAGGGGATTAAAGCTTCCGATGGTAAATGCCTCCAGTTTTCCGTCAATATAGACTCCGCCCATGCGGACCTGTAGATTGGAGCAGTTTTTTAGGATCTCGTGGATTCCCTCCACCTCATAGTCCAGATGTGCCTCCACTTCCTCGCCCTTCTGTTCTCTCCAGTGGTCCAAAAACTTCCATACATCCCCTCTGTCAGAACAGCAGAGCCGGCGGTACTCATACCTGCCCTCATAATCCCTCTTAAATCCATTGAGATGGTTTTTCTTTTTATGCAGTTTCTTCCCTGAGAGGGATCTCATGGCATCTCCGTCATAGAGATAATCCTTTAAGTCTTCCTGCTCTTTCACTAAAAATCTGTCCGTCTGCTCCATAAGCCCCAGGGCCATAACTGCCTCCTCATCGGCGAGATGGATATATAAAGGCTTTTTCAGTACGGTATTAAAGTATTCCACGATCTCATTGAAATAATGTTCCAAATCTTCCTCACTGCAGATAGGCATGGCTGTCCCAGCCACGCCGTCATTCTCCATAAGCCACTGGATCGCTTTGCCATCGCTGACCGCAAACTGAACGCCGTAAAGCTTGCTCCAAATAAAACTGTCAAGAAACACGCTGTCACAGGTCTTGTTGGGTCTCCTGCAAAAAAGAGGTGTCAATCTATCTATATCTTCTGCTTCTACCGGTTTAAAGTCTAAATTCATTTTGTCCTCCATATCTGAATTCTGTATCTGCCTGCCCTTATAAAAGGCATTCTTTGCTGCTATTAATGGTATAACATTTTTTTCAGATTATATACTATATTCAGAAATATGGAAAGGGACTTTGTCACATTTTAATCGTAATTTACCTCCACAGGCATACCTTTCTCCGCGGATTCCATGATAGCCAGGATCGCAATGGCCGTTCTTCTGGCATCCTCCATGGAGACACGGAATTCCCTGCCGTCCACCAGACGGTCGATAAAATCACGGATACTCTCATAAGACAGGCCTTTGCACCGGTCAAATACACGGTTAGATACCAGAATATCCGGAGTGCTGGTATTTTCCTCTGTCACCTCCTGAATCAGGTTATGGCTGGACAGATCCATATTGATCATTCCTTTTGTGCAGAGGACGCTGAATTTGTAATCATTCACGTTGGTATTTCCGTTTGGTGTGATCCAGCCATTTTCCATCTGGGCAATGCCTCCATGCTCAAATTCAATGGTGGTGAGATAAATGTCTTCCGTGTCTACTCCTAATTCCTCCAGAATCCCTTTGCGTTTTACCGCATAGACACGTTTCACCTCATCCCCGAAGATCCACCGCAGGGTATCCAGGCTGTGGCTTCCCAAAAACCAGAGGATAGAGGATCTGGAAGCCCAGGAAAGCATATCGGTTGCCACCCATTTCACATCGCTGTGCCGGATATAGCCCGTATAGGGAGTTCCTAATTTTCCAGACTCCACCTCCTGCTTTGCTGTGTTAAAGGGAGGGTTCCATCGGTTGTGCAGATCTACCATACAGCGCACATGGTTTTCCCGGACCGCCTTGCAGATCCTTTCTATATCTTCCCTGGTGGTTGCAATGGGCTTCTCGATCAATATGTCCTTCCCCGCATTCGCCATTGCCACCGCAATATCCCCATGGGCAAAATCCGGTGTCACTATGGCCACCGCGTCCACCTCCGGGTCTGCTGCCAGGCTGTGATAGTCTGTATACACCTTGGCGATCCCATATTTGTCCGCGATCTCCCTGGCCCTTTCCTCCCGGCTGTCGCAGATGGCCACTGGGATGGCGCAGATATGCTCTGCATAAATAGACGCATGCGTCTGTCCCCAGGTACCGGCTCCCACAATTCCCATTCTGATTTGCTTCATCTCCATAGATTTAACCTCCTGTAAAAACTATACATTTATAGTGTTTGGGATTTCTACTGCCATATGATCTGCAGCTCATCCAATAGTGCCTTCATCTCCAGCGGCTTCACCAGATACCCTGTCATTCCGGCTTCATAAGCCTGTATCTTGTCCTCATCAAAGGCATTTGCCGTCATAGCCAGGATCGGAATCTTTCCCCCTGTTTTCTTTTCCAGACCCCGGATCCTTCTGGTGGCTTCCAGCCCATCCATGACCGGCATGCGGATATCCATCAAAACCGCCGAATAATATTCCTGAGGTGCCTCTGTATAGATCTCCACGGCTTTTGCTCCGTTCACGGCAGTATCCGTCTGTATCCCGTGCATCTCCAGAAGAGACTGGGCAATCTCCCTGTTCAGGTCATTGTCTTCCACCAAAAGCACACGCCGTTTTCCGAAATTTGTCTCCTCTTCCTCCGGCTCCTTGTCACTGCCGCAGACTGTCCCCAGCCTTGAAAACGTATTGTAAATGGTGGAGCGGAAAAGAGGTTTGGGTATGAAGAAATTGGCCCCCGCCTTTCTGGCCTCCTCCTCTATGCTGCTCCAGTCATAGGCTGATATAATGATGATCATGGTTTCCGTCCCGGTGATTTCACGGATGCGGCGCGTTGTCTCTATGCCGTCCATGTCCGGCATTTTCCAGTCAATCATGGCCACATCTATGGTCCTTCCCTGGGATACAGCAATGCTCACCTGTTCCAAAGCCTCACGGCCGGATGACACCCAGATAGAATGCGCGCCTATCTCCTCCAAAATGACTGAGGTCTGTTCACATACGATCTCGTCGTCATCCACTACCAGGACTTCCACATCTTTCATAAGCTCCCTGTTTTTCCGCCTGAATTCTTCCTCCTCGTCATCATCCACCAGCCCCAGAGGGATCGAAACCATGAATCTGCTGCCCCTTCCCTTCTGGCTCTCCACCTGTATCCTGCCTCCCATAAGCTGAACCAGGTTGAATACAATGGAAAGTCCCAGACCGCTTCCCACATTGTTTCTGGCACTCTCTGCGCTCTCCTGTTCAAAAGGCTGGAATATACGCTCCTTGAATTCCTCAGACATACCGATACCGCTGTCCTCAACAGTGATCTGCACATAGGCATAGCCATTGGTACGCTTCTCTTCCCGGGTGCTCACCAGGATCTTTCCCTGGGCAGGTGTGAATTTCAGCGCATTTGAGAGCAGATTCATGAGTATCTGTTTGACCCTCAGGGCATCTCCCACATAATAATGCTCCATAGGCTCAATCTGTCTGGCCTCAAAGCCTATCATAGACTCCACAGCCTGAGGATAAATAATAGAGGATATCTCCTCATACAATTCAGCGAAATTGAATTTTCTGCTGTTGATCTCCATTTTACCCGTCTCTATCTTGGACATATCAAGAATATCGTTGATCAAGGACAGCAGGTATCTGGAGGAGGCGTCAATTTTTCTGAAGCAGTCCTGTACTCTGGGCGTATCCTCAATTTTCATCTGGCCGATAGTGCTCATTCCGATAATGGCATTCATGGGCGTTCTGATATCATGGCTCATTCTGGAGAGAAAGTCAGATTTCGCGCTGTTGGCTGCCTTGGCACCTGCCAGGGCATCTCTGAGAAGCTGTTCCTGTCTGGCCTGCTCCGCTCTCTGGCTGTCCAGCACCTTTACCAGCTCGATTGCCAGCACGTCTGTCCCCACAGGATTATCCACACAGATGACCTGTATGGAGATCCAGTGGTAATCCCCGTCATATCCCTTTTCCTGCAGTTCCATGTAAAGCTCACGCTCACCGGCTGCGAATCTTTTTATAATAGATTCCCTGGATGTGAACTTTTCAAAATCCTCCCGGTAGGAAGGGTAGACATCAGGGGTGGAAATCCTCAGCAGTTCATCATAGATCCCGCTTCTCTCATAAGGACAGATCTGTTCCTCAATGAAACAGTTGTATGTATTTTTTGTAAGGTTGATACTCATGATCAATGGATACGCTGTACAGGTGGCTGCCCGCAGGGACTGGTTCTCGATCCGCTGCTCCTGTTCCTGGGCCTCCTGCAGAAGGTGCATCTGCGTAATATCCGTAAAAATAGCCTGGACCACGTCAAGACCATCCGCATTGATAAGGCGTTCCATGATCACACTGACCCACATAGGCGAACCGTCATTTTTCCTGGACTCTCTTGTATAGGTGATGATGCCGCTGCCCACACGGAGGCTGCGGATCTTTGACTCAATCTTATCCCGATCATGTTCCAGAGCCATCAATAGAGGATTATACAATTCCTTCATATAATCTTCCTCTGAGTGATAACCATAGAACTCCCAGACTCTCCGGTTGAAATTGACAATGTGGTGAGGCGGTTCCGGCTCAAACTGCAGAATGCCGCAGGGGATAGAGTTGTAGAGCTGGGTGAGAAAACGCGCCTGTCTGGCTGCCTCTCTGCCTGCAAGCTGAGCCTGCTGCTCCCGCTCCTTCTTCTCTGATATATCACCGATGAAGCAGTAGATCACGTCCTCCCCTTCCTCATCCGTAACCTTTTTTCCCATATCGGATACCCAGAACTGGCTGCCGTCTTTTTTGGCAACACGGTATTCCACATTATAGGTTCCTCTCTCCTCCAGACTCGCCTCCGCCTGCTGCCTCATGGCGGTATAATCCTCAGAAAGTATAAACCCTCTGCAGCAGCCCCCGGTAAACTCATCAAATTCCTCAGGCCCTATGTATCCAAGAAGATGACAGAGGGCGTCGCTGATCCATTTGACAGAATACTGCTCATCTTCCCGGCAGATCAGCATTCCCCCGGGAAGCTGGGACAGCATCAGCTCTATCTGTCTGTCCTTATTGGCCAGAGTTTCTTCCAGTTTCCTGTACGCCTCTTTCCCCGCCTGGACCGGGAAAAGCTCTCCCTGCTGTATATCGGAGAAATCCACGGAATTATGAATATGAACCGTTATCAGCTCATTTTTATCTCTGTCCAGCCTGAAGATAAAAGTGATCCTCTGGTGCGTCTTAAAATACAGACCGGTTTCCTCCCTTGGCTGGATCCAGCTCTCCCCCTCACAGAAAAAATATTCCTCTGTGAGTGCCCTGGTCACATACTGCTCGCCGTACATATGGCAGGGTGCCAGATCCTCCTTTCCTTCCCGAAAGCAGGCTGCCACAGCCTCTTTGCCCTCTGCCTTCTGCTGCGGCCCTGCTCCCAGCCATACGATATCATCATCAAATGTGGATATGAGAAACTCCACATCTGACTCGCAAAAATATCTTCTCAGGATCAGGGAGGCATATGCCTCCACTCTCTGCTGCATTTCTTCATACATATGATAATCTCCTTACAGAACCGGTACTTTGACCGTCCAAAAATCCTTATTGTTATCATTGTAACATTTAATCCTGTAGGATACCATAGAAAAATCCGGCTCTGCCTTCCAATTTGATGGAAAACAGGACCGGATTTTTTCTGTCTGTATTACAAAAAGCCAGAGGCCTCTCTTCTGCACAGTTCTTTCATAATGTCAGGATACCGTTTATCCAGTCTGTACAAAACCAGCGTAACGATCACTACGCTCCATACAAGGAAAGGGCCAAACATGTATATTTTCTGTATCATAGCTACAGCACTTTCCGGCTGTACTATATTTCCATTTGTAGAGCTGACATATCCCGCCAGGGACAAAAGCCCTGTCATGGATGCAGACGCCAGCCCGGAGCCAATCTTGGTTCCCACTGATCCGCCTGCAAAAATAAGACTTTCCTGACGAATGTGCGTCTTCCACTGTCCAAACTCCACCACATCCCCCAGCATCCCAAAAACAACGGAATTAAGAGGTGCCAGGCCAATCCCCCGAATGATACAGCAAAGGAGCATCCATTGAAAATGATCTGGGTTGATAAAAAAGATACATTGGCCGATCAGAGCCAATACTGCCCCTGCCAAAGACATATTCCTCTTACCAAACCGTTTGAGGAGAAACGGGCAGACAAAAGTAGCGGATACAATGGTCAGTGTTTCTGTTAGATACAAAGCACTGTACATCCACGTATCATTGTGGAAAATGTATTTGCAGTAGTAAGGCAGAATGGTGCCGGTCAGTCCATAAATAACATTCTGCATCATCCATAATATCAGAACTGCCCAAAAATACTGATTACATACCAGGGCTTTAAAAGATTTCCCCACAGGTATTTTCTCCTGCTTTGCCTGTGCTTCGATCTTTACAGTCTCCTCACACCTAAAAAAGCATATCAGCAGCAGTCCCAAGGCCAGAGCCGCCCAGATCGCCATAGTCTTTACCCATGCGGCCTGGTCATTCCCAAAAAGCTTTACAAGAGGCATAGTACAAGTGACCGCCAGAATTCGGCCGAATGGCGACATTCCCATGCGCACAATGCTGAGCATATCCCTCTCCCCTGACTCTCTCGTCATCATAGCGGAAAGGCTGCCATACGGAAGATTGATAGCTGTATAGCAAACTGTGGTACAAAAATTATAAGTGACAAATATGTACAGAAACTGAACTAATCCCGTTGTATGGGGTACTGTAAACAACAGCACTGCTGACACCGCATAAGGTACAGCCATCCATAATATCCATGGCCTTGATTTTCCCCATCTGGAGTTTGTCCGCTCCACAAGAAGTCCCATAACCACATCTGAGAATCCATCAAACACACGGGAGATCAGCATTACCATTCCCACTGCAGCCGCAGCTACCCCCACATAGTCTGTATAAAACAGAGTCAGCAGCGTACTGATCATACCAAAAACAACATTACAGGCAGTATCACCGCACCCGTAAGAAACACGTGCAGCAAAAGATAGTTTCCCCCTCTCCGCCCCCGCAGAGGGTACATTCCCCATTTCCTTTTCCACAATAAAGTCCTCCCAATCCTTTTATCTATCGCTTATATCCGATTTTATTTTCCCAGAAGTTCCCTTTCGATCCGCTCCCGTGCCTGGGGTGCCTGCCTGTCCATCTTCTCCGGAAACCCGAACATAGAGACACATGCAATGTTGTCACCGCCTGCCTTGGGCGCGTCCTTCCTCAGTTGTTTATCCGCGAACTCCATTTTTCTTAGAGTCTGAAAAATCCCCTCAAAATCCACATCTCCCTCTCCCATAGCCAGATGCTGGTGTATTGTCACGTCCGCTTTTCCCCCTTTGTTCAGCCACGGCGGATTAGCAATATAACGGCAGTCCAAGGTCTGATTAAAGGTGTCTGCAAACAACACATGTGTCAGTTCATCACCCGCATACCGCAGCATGGAACGCACATCACCTCTGCCTTCATCATAAAAAAATCCGTGAGGCGAAGAGTACACATAACCAAGATTTTTTGACCGGAAGGATTTTACCATATCACAGGTCTCGTTGTTCAGCTCACAAAAATCATAAGGATGTGACTGTATCTCCACACGGATTCCCTCCCGCTCAAAAATCGGAAGCAGTTCCTCCATGGATCTGAACCACATGCCATTACAGATCTCCTGCTGATTGGGATCTCCTGAAAGCTCTGTATTGATAACCTGAACTCCCATATCCACAGCGATCTCTATCATCCGTTTCCAATTTGCCACTGCAAACTGCCGCTCCTCCTCCGTGGGGCCGGACCAGCGGTACACCACGATAAAAGAGGATATTTCCACCCCTGTTTCACCAAGTGCCTTACGATACTCCGCTTCACATTCTTTTGAAAATAGGGGGTGTTTATAAAAGGGATTGATCCTGGGATGTGGTGACTGTTCTATATATTTATATCCCCAGTCAGCCACCTGGTGTACCATTCTGTTTATATCCATCTGCTTTGCCAGCACATCCACGTCAAATGCAATTTTCATCTCATCATCTCCTTGTATCTCTTTTACTTGTAGTCCACCCAGGAAGCTCCCTGATCTGCGGAACGCACACAGTTTTCCACCCAGCGCACACCTTCTACACCGGCATGAATGTTAGGGTACCAGAAATCTACACTTTTCCCTTCATCCGCAGCAGTCATTGCCTGTGCAAAACGGCTGTATAGATTACTCCACGCCTCAAACAGACCCTCCGGATGTCCCCCTCCGATCCTGTCATCAGCCATTGCTGAGGGATGCAGATAATCCATACCTCTTTCCAAAACTTTTACCGGCTCCCCCTGTACTTCAAAGGTGAGCTGGTTCGGCCTTTCATCCCACCACTCCAGAGATGCTTTCTCACCGATAACCCTTATTTTCTGTCCATGCATAGAACCGCAGTTCACACAGGAAGACCATACATATCCCACTGCTCCGTTCTCATACTCCATAATTGTCATAGCATTGTCTTCAAGAGGTGCCCTTGATTTAACAAAAGACTGTCTGCTGCACATAAGCCGTTTGATCTTCATATCCGGAAGCATTACTTCTGACAGATAAAGCGGATGTGTTCCCACATCTCCCAGTACATAAGACGGTCCTGCCACTTTGGGGTCAACTCTCCACTTTGTAGACGCTGTGGTGGCTTCCACCGCCACATTGTGAAACCCGTGGGAAAACTGCATATTAACGATACGGATATCACCCAATTTCCCATCTGCGATCATCTGCCGTGCCTCCTCGATCATCTGATGTCCGGCATATCCATAGGTGATACCCACCACTTTATTTCTCCTGACTGCCAGCTTTTCCAGCTCCTCTGCCTGTTCTGTTGTAAAACAAAGAGGTTTTTCACAAATCACATGAAGTCCTGCCTCAAGCGCTGCCTTTGTAATCTCGTAGTGGGTACCGTTTGGCGTAGCCACAGATACCGCCTGGATACCATCCTCTCTCTCTGCCTCCCTGGCAAACATGGTCTTATAATCGGGATAGCATCTGTCTTCACTCACATGCAGTTTTTTTCCAAAATCCTTCCCTCTCTCAGGATTAATATCAAAGGCACCGGCCACCAGCTCAAAATTAAAATCTCTCAGTGCGGAAGACCTGTGGATATAACCGATCTGGCTTCCTTTTCCTCCTCCAACCATTGCCCAGCGAATTGGATTCTCAACTTTCTTCTCTCCGTAATACATATTCTCATTCTCCTTTTTTATCTTTATTCTGTTCCGTCAAATCTGGTATCCAACACTTTTCAGATATGCTACGCTCTCTCTCACATCCCGCAGACTGGTATTTGAATTTCTTGGGTCCCGCTCCTGTTCGATCGTGATATATCCGCTATATCCGATCTCCTCCAATGCTGCTTTGATTCCCGGATAGTCCAGACACCCTTTTCCAATGGGACACATAGCCCCTTCTCCGCATCCTTCAAAGAAACGGATTTTCTTATTCAGCACATCCCTGTATACTTTTTCACTGACATCCTTAAAGTGTACATAATCCAAACGTCCCGCATATTTTTTCAGCCATTCAACCGGGTCCATTCCTGAATAATAGAGATGCCCCGTATCCAGACAAAGTCCTGCCAATTCATAAGGAATATCTCTGACCAGAGCTTCTATCTCATCTGCAAACTCAATATACCCTCCCGCATGGGGATGGACTACAGGCCGTACTCCATATATCCTTGCTTTTTTACATATCCCTCTGATATGTTCCATCATAATGCCCCACTCTTTTTCATTCAGCCTTGGCGCCGCATCCGGATGTCCCGCTGCATAATCCCTTTCATCATGCCCCCAATCCATAACTGTAAGATAAGGTGCCGCAAAATGCTGACCCTCATGTACCGGCAGCGGCGGAAGCGCTGTCACCAGTTTGCATATTTCCTCTGTCTGCCTGAGTACATTTTCATAATTCTCCTCACTCAGCAGATCATCAAAAATAGTCCCTGCCACAATAGCCAGTCCATTCTTTTCCAGCTCCCGGGAAACTCTCTTTGCATCAACCGGCAGATATCCATAAGGCCCCAGTTCAATTGCCCTGTATCCTGCCAGTCCGGCCTCCTCAAGCACCCTCTCCCAAGCCGGCAGATATGGATTTTTCACGTCATCCACTCCCCAGCAGCACGGTGCCCCGCAAATATTCATACTCATGCTATTTCCTCCTTTTTCTGTGTGCTATTTCTGTGTGCTTTCTCTGTGCTCTTTTATGTTCCCATTATATCCCACCCGCTAAAAGCACGCCTTCAGTATCCTGTACCATCTTCCCCGCCAAATCCCCGAAACTCCTCTCAGCCTCCCCCTTTTTTCCTCAGCATACTTCACTATCCTGTTCTTCTTCTCTTCTGTCTCCCTGAATCCTTCAAAACCCCTCCAAATTTGATACTCCCCTAATATAAAAAAATAAGTGTGGAAGCCAAAGCCTAAATAATAAGCTTTCTCTTCCACACTTATTTACTGAACGGTTACTGATCTTCATCCTTTCATGACTGGTTACGAACCCCTTTAAGCTCCTCCAAATAAAGTCCCCTATAACGAATCGGTGTCATCCCCACTACCTTTGCAAACAGAGTACAAAAATAATTGGTATTGTCATACCCCACCGTAGTAGCAATCTGTGTGGCGGTCATGTCTGTAGAGATCAGCAGCGTCTGTGCCAGTCCGATCCTCCGCCGTATCACATACTGAATAGGGGTACTTCCTGTCGCATTCTTAAATGCATGAGACACATAAGGAGCTGAGCACCCCAGAGCTTCTGCAATTTTTTCCAGGCTTATCTCCTCCGTATAATGTTTGTTCAGATAATTCCATATCCTAGCCACAAATTGTTCTTCCTTCGTACCATCTGCCACAGCCTGGGGAAAAGCCTCCAACTGGCTTGCCATCACCACCAATGAAGCACACAAAAGCTGTGCGGCCAGCCTGCCGGTCTGATTTGTCTCCTGCATCATATACATCTGCCCGCACATTTCTTTTAAAAGGGGATACATCTGTCCTGCCTTCCGCACATAAGGTCCTTCTTCTCCCACAAGATGATTCCTTGGCAGCCCTTTGAGTCTGAGATTCGTGATTCCCACACAATAAGACCCAATCTCCTCCTCCGTTCCTGAAGATACTTCATGCAGATCATCCTGATTATAAAAAAGCACATCCCCTTCTTCCAGATGATAAGTTACAGCATTTACTGTATAAATACCTGTACCCCTGTAAATAAGCAGCATCTCACAGATGGACTCATGACTGTGCAGCGGTCTGTCCACTCTGCTTCTATTGATTCTCTGTTTATTTATGTAAACCATTGTGGGCATGATCCCCCCTTCAAACACTTCCCCCAGATTCCTCTGAATATCCGGCCAAATCACTAAAAACCCCTCCCTTATCACCCTTTTTTTCTATTATATTATCTGCCTGCCCACTTGGCAATCCTCTTCTCCCATTCCTTCCCACCTCAAAAAAACACCCGGCACGATTTCTCATGCCGGGCGCAAAACATCTGCCGCTGTAGTTTTTATTTATCGTACAAAAATTTTTCCGGCAGATCCACATGAAAATCCACCGCCAGATCCCGGAAATTCTGCGCAGTGATGGTCTGCAGCTTATCCGGTCTCATGGACAACATCTTTACAAGGATCTCCGCGGACTTTTCCACTGTGTGCATAAGCCCGAAGGTCAGATCAAAATCCTCCCCTGAGCAGAACATACCGTGATGTGCCCAAATGGCCACATCGTATTTTTTCATCAGTTCACTGGTGGCGGCAGCGATCTTTCTTCCTCCCGGCACCATCCATCCCACAACACCGATACCGTCCGGGAACACCACCGGACACTCTGTTGCCATCTCCCACAGCTCTCTTGTGAACACTTCATCCCTTAAGGGCAGCACAAAGGTCAGGGCGATCACATTTGCCGTATGGGCATGGTAGATCACTCTGTGCTTTCCGCCTGTAGCCTGCATCTTCACCTCATGGTTCATCAGATGGGAGGGCAGTTCACTGGTAGGTCTTCCTCCGTTTACCAGGCCCCAGCAGATACGGTAATTCTCTCCCTTGTCATCTAACTCGATCACAGCAAGGGAGTCCTCCGGATCTGTCATAACATTGCGGAAATACTTCCCGCTTCCTGTCACTAGAAAATACTCTCCCGCCAGAGCCGGAACCGCTGTACCGATCTCCTTCCAGTCCCCGTCCTCTGACAGCTCTTCCCTTACAGACTGCACTTCCTCTTTTTTGATGCGGTAAGTCAGATTTCCGCCGTTTCTCTCATGCCATCCCTGGTTCCAGCCGTCATCTGCCATTCTCATAAAACCCTGTACGAATTTTGCTTCCAAAACTTTCATTTTTCTGTTCCTTTCTGTATTGTGCTGAGGATTTCTCTCCTTGTCTGGGCGTGTCTGCGCTTTTTCAGGAACGTTTGCTCAGCACCTCTTTTTCATACTGCTGCACTTCTTTAAACCAGTCCTCTTTCTCAGGAACGCCGCACTGTTCACAGAAATAATTCCATACATCCCCGAAAGGATACAGCTTCAGCTCTTCCTGGAGCATCATAAGCTCTGTGAAGGCGCCGCTGTTCTGCAGTGCTTTCAGTTTGTTGTTTGGCTGAAGCAGGGCAAACAGAAATGCTTTCTGCATATTCCGCATTCCCACCACCCATGCGCTGACGCGGTTAATACTGGCATCGAAGAAATCAAGTCCTAAAAATACCCTGTCAATGGCATCGTTTCTCACGATTTCCTTTGCGATCTCTTTTGTCTCGTCATCGAAGAGCACAACATGATCGGAATCCCAGCGCACCGGTCTTGTCACGTGCAGGGCCAGTTTCTCATTAAATAAGAGCATAGCCGGAATTTTATCGGAAACCACCTCTGTGGGATGATAATGCCCGTTGTCCATGAGACTTAAAATCCCGTTGTTGGCTGCATAGTTGATGCAGAATTCGCTGGAACCAACCGTGTAGGACTCCATGCCGATGCCAAATACTTTTGATTCCAGGCACACATAGACTTTTGATCTGTCATAGTCAACGGACAATATCTGATCAAGAGAATCCTTGAACCTGGCTCTTGGGGACAGACGGTCAGCCGGCACATCCTTATAGCCGTCCGGGATCCAGATATTCATGACGCAGGGCTGACCCAGCTCCTCTGCAAAATACTGGGATATGCGGATACAGGCCTGTCCATGGCGGATCCAGAACTGACGGATCTCCTCATCCGGACTTGAGAGGGTAAAGCTCTCCGCCTTCTCATGAGAAAAGAAGGTGGGATTAAAATCAATGCCCATACCTCTCTTTTTTGCAAACTCTGCCCATCTCTTAAAATGCTCCGGCTTTAAGGCATCTCTGTCCGCAAAACAGCCGTCCTCAAAAATGGCATAGTTGGCATGCAGATTCAGCTTATGCTTTCCCGGGATCAGACTCAAAGCCTTGTCAATGTCCTCCATCAGCTCCTCCGGTGTTCTGGCCTTTCCTGGGTAATTTCCTGTTGTCTGGATACCGCCGGACAAAGGACCTTCGTGGTCAAATCCCTGTACATCGTCCCCCTGCCAGCAGTGCATGGAAATGTGGATGTTTTTCAGTGTCTCCACTGCCTTGTCTGTGTCCACCCCCATATTTTTATAAATTTCCCTGGCTGATTCATATCTCTGTGCTGTAGTCATATTTTTCCTCCTGACTTTATGGTCACCGCAGCTGTCCCGTGTCTTTACACTCCGTACAGACAGTGCACCTTTTCTGTTCCTGTTGCCGTTACTGCTGCCGTTACTTTTCATCTTCACGGCTCATATACTTGAATTTCAAAAGAGTCATAGACACACTGCCTGGCTGCTTTTAAGTCTATCCAAACGCCTTTTGCCATCATCTGCACCATCAGATTGCCCACAGCAGTGGCCTCCGTTGGGCCTGCCAGAACAGTTTTTCTGGTACTGGAAGCAGTGAGCTGATTCAGATACGCGGCGTTGGCTCCGCCGCCTACTACATGGAGATGTCTGTATTGTATGCCTGTCATCTCCTCAATCTCACCAACTGTTCTCCCATAGCAGTCTGCAAGGCTTCTGTAAATAACCCCTGCAAGCTGTCCCGGGGTCACCGGAACCTGCTGCCCTGTCTCCTCACAGTATTCCTGCACAGCCTTTGTCATGGACACCGGCGCCAGAAAACGGCCGTCATTGCAGTCCACAAGGGACGGAATCTCCTCTTTTTCTGCCATTTGACAAAGCTCTGCAAAGGAATAGACATCTCCCAGTTCTTTTTTGAGGGACTGGATCATCCACAACCCCATAATATTTTTCAGGTAACGGAACCTGTGAGCATAACCGCCTTCATTGGTAAAATTCAGCCTCCGGCTTTTCTCCGTACAGTCCGCCTGCCCAAGCTCTACCCCCATCAAAGACCAGGTGCCTGAACTTATGTATAAAGCTTTGTCATCCTTTGACGGCACAGCCAAAACCGCGGAACCCGTGTCATGGGTAGCCGGCAGGATAACCTGACAGTCAAATCCCACTTCTCTTTGTATCTCTTCTGTAAAGCCGCCCAGCACCGTACCCGCATCTTGCACAGATTGGAAAATCCCTTTGGGGTATCCCAGCATTTCAATCAGTTCCATATCCCAGTCCTTTGTACGGGGGCTTACAAGCTGTGTGGTAGTGGCATTGGTGTATTCCGCCGCTTTCCTTCCGGTCAGCAGAAATTGAAAATAATCCGGTATCATCAGCATGGCGTCGGCCTTTTCCAGATACTCCGGATGCTTTTCTTTCACTGCCATGAGCTGATAAATGGTATTGAATATCTGTTTCTGGATCCCTGTTCTTCTATACAGTTCTTTTTCCGGAAGGATTTCATAGACCAGACGGTCCATCCCCTCTGTTCTCTTATCCCGGTATCCCACCGTATTGCCCAGAACCCTGCCATTCTCATCCAAAAGCACAAAATCCACAGCCCATGTATCAATCCCCATACTCACAGGTATCTTCCCGGACTCTCCGCACTTTTTCAGTCCTGTCTTGATCTCCTCAAATAACTGCTCCAGGTCCCAGCAGGCCTCCCCGTCTTTCATGGTCAGCCCATT
Organism: Blautia coccoides; assembly: GCF_034355335.1. Classification (NCBI taxonomy): domain Bacteria; kingdom Bacillati; phylum Bacillota; class Clostridia; order Lachnospirales; family Lachnospiraceae; genus Blautia; species Blautia producta. Next base: position 1,223,700 of record NZ_CP136422.1, on the reverse strand, counting down.
GCGGAAGCGATGGATCTCCTCCATCACCATGCGGCCCTGCTCCATATGCCCCAGAATATGACGTCCGCTGGACGCTCCGATGTCCACTGCAAGATAATATTCCGTCATCATTTTCCACCTCCTTATGCCTCTATCTTAACGAAAAAGGAGGGAAAGAAAAAGTACACTGTTTGCATAATTTTATAACCTTATTTGCAGTCTGCCGATTGCATTTTTTTCTCCACCGTATTAAGATAAAGTCAGAACTGCTCCGCACAGACAAGAGCAGGAAAACGCCGCACTGCCGGATCGGATCATAAGGGGGGATACCATGAATCAAGAACTTCTGAAGGAACTGAAAAAAATAACAGCGGAGGAACAGGCCCTGTTAGACGGGCAGAAATGTATCAATCCCTCCCTCTACAATCTGGAACACTCCATGACCATTGACAACAAAAAACTTCTGGAACACGGAAAGCTCCTGGAGATCCGTCCCCATACCCGTTTTGTCCACTTTCCCAAGCATAACCACAACTACGTGGAAATGATATATATGTGCTCCGGCAGCACCCGCCACTTGATAAACGGCTCAGAGGTCCTTCTGGGCACCGGGGAACTCCTCTTTTTAAGCCAGACTGCCACCCAGGAAATATATCCCGCGGGATATGACGACATTGCCGTTAATTTTATCATCCTGCCGGAATTTTTCGGCCAGCCCCTTGGTATGATCGGCACAGAGGACAATATGCTGCGCACCTTTATCATCGAGTGTCTGAAGAACGGCAGCCAGAATATCCATTATCTTCACTTTAAAGCTGCGGATATCCTACCGATCCAAAACCTTGTGGAAAATCTCATTTGGACGCTGCACAACAAACAGCCCAACAAGCGCAGTTCCAACCAAGTCACCATGGGCCTGCTCTTTCTGCAGCTCATGAATTACATTGACAAAGCTGAGATCGGACAGGAAAATTATGAGCAGGAGCTGCTGCTCACAGTGTTCCAATATATCGAGGAGCACTACAGCGACGGGGAACTGTCCGCGCTGGCCCAGGAACTGGGCTATGATCTCTATTGGCTGAGCCGCGTCATCAAGCGGCTGACAGGAAAAAATTACAAGGATCTGCTCCAGGAAAAAAGACTGAACCAGGCAGCCCACTTGCTCCGGAATACTTCCCTCACTGTGACAGATATCGGCCTGCATGTGGGATACCACAATTTCAGTTATTTCTACAAAATATTCAAGGCCCGCTACGGCATGTCTCCCCGTTGTTACCGCCATTTAAAAGAACCTGTATCCCATTAAAAAGGCACATCCGCCCGGTGCCCTGACAGCGCCGGCGCGGATGCGCCTTTTTATTTTTCTCTCTGATAGAGAGCCTTCATCTTATCCTTGGCTCTGCTGAGTCCTTCCATCAAGAGAGGACTGAAGCAGCCGCATTCCCCATTGCGTATCATCTCATACGCTGTATCGTGGGGATATGCTTTTTTGTATACACGGTCACTGACCAGGGCGTCATAGACATCTGCCACAGACACCACCTGTGCCTGAATAGATATCTCATCTCCCTTCAGCCCGTCCGGATATCCCCGTCCGTCCCACCTTTCATGGTGATGGCGGCAGATATCATACGCATATTTGTACACATGGTTCTCGCGGAACCGCGGCACACTGTCCAGAAGCTCACAGCCACGTATGGTATGTGTCTTCATGATCTCAAATTCTTCCGCTGTAAGCCTGCCCGGCTTGTTGAGAATGCCGTCAGGAATGGCGATCTTACCCACGTCATGCATGACTGCGGCATCTGCTATTATTGGCAGGTCATCCTCCTCAATACAGCAGGACGGGTCCATCTCCTTGATGACCCGCAGAAGAATGAGCGTCAAGTCCCGAATCCTGGTAACGTGCTCACCGGACTCGCAGTCCCTGAACTCAATGGCCGTGGAGAGCGTCTCGATGATAGAACTGTTCAGCTCCCGTATCTCCTGGGCCTGTTCCCTCAGCAGCGCTTCCTGCTCATTCACAATGTTGTTGAGCCGTATTACATTGCCGATCCTTCGGCGGATGAAAAAGGGAATGATCGGCTTTCCGATAATATCCACAACACCCAGTTCATACCCTCTTTTTAAAACTTCCTGAGAGTTCTCTGCTGTTATCAAAAAGACAGGAATCTTATGCGTCAGCTCAAGCTTCTGCATCTCTTCCAGCACTTCAAATCCATCCATAACAGGCATAACTACGTCAAGCAGTATGGCGGCCAGCCTGTCCTGCTGCTCCATGATAAGCTCCATGGCCTGCTTTCCGTTTTCAGCTTCTAAGATTCTGTAATCTTCCGAAAAGGTAGCATCCAAAATCGCACGGTTCATTTCCACATCATCTACAATCAAAATTGTCTGTCTGTTGTTCATAAACGCCCCAATGCCTCCTCCCGAAAGACTTCAGAAGAACTCCCATGTCTATTGTCCATCGTGCATTAATCCTTTCATACACTTTTTCCTTGGTAAATCCTTCACTTCTATCAGTTTAACTTCTCTTGCAGAAAACTGTCAAGCGCTATATGAAATAATAAAAAAGATTTAATACATTACCTGTATTCCCCAAGGAAAAACAGTGCCACCGTACCCGGGCCGGCATGGGCGCCGATCGTGGCTCCTATAGGGTTCATCATTACATTTGTAATGCCGAACTTTTCTTCTACAAGCTTTGCCACATACGCCGCGTCTTCCTCACAGTCTCCATGGCTGATCAGGACGATCTCATTTTTATCCCGGTAAGTTCCCACTCTCTCTTCCATCATGGACACCAGGGTTGCCAGGGATTTTTTCCGTCCTCTGACTTTTCCAACTGGTATAAGCTTTCCTTCATTGTCCACATGGAGCATAGGCTTGATATTCGCCAGTGTTCCCAGAACCGCTGTTGCCTTTGACACACGTCCGCCACGGTATAGATGGTTTAAGTCATCCACAGTGAAGACATGACCGGTATGAAGAATATTTTCTTTGACCCACTGCGCCACTTCCTCCATGGACTTTCCTTCTTCCTTCATCTTAACAGCATACCACACAAGCAGGCCTTCTCCCATGGACGCGGCCAGAGTGTCGATCACCTCCAGCTTTCTGTCAGGATAGGAGTCTCTAAGCTCTTCCACCGCAACACGGCAGCTATTGTAAGTACCGCTGAGTCCGGATGAGAATGCCAGATACAGAACATCCTTCCCCTCTTTCAGCACAGACTCAAAAATCTCCTCTGCTGCTGTGGGATTCACCTGCGATGTGGTGGGCATAGAGCCTGCCCTCATACGCCTGTAAAATTCTTTATCCTCTATAACATGCTCCTTGTCATAAATCTCCCCGTCCATATTACAGGACAGGCAGAGATAATCCACCTGGTGTTCCTTCAGCCATGCTAAGGGCATATCCACTGTATTATCCGTCATGATCACATAATCACTCATACGCTGTCTCCCTCACTTTCCATTTTAAACAGTTTACCACGAATCGGCCGTCTCTTCAACTGAATTCCCCTTACATTCCTTTGACCACCTCGATCGCCTTCTGAAGCTGGTTATCCTCTGACTGCTCTATTTTCACCTGCTGGCGGAGCCCTTCATCCAGCTCCACCTCCACATCCGGCTGGATTCCCGTGCCATGGATATTGCGGCCCTTTGGTGTATAATACTTGGCGATAGTGAGCTTAACCGCACTTCCGTCTGTAAGAGGAATGGGCATCTGCACAATACCTTTTCCATAAGTGGTAGTTCCCACCAGCTTTCCGATCCCGTAATCCTGCACGGCACCTGAGAAGATTTCCGACGCGCTGGCGCTGTTTTCATTGACAAGAACGGTAAGGGGGATCTGCAGTTCATGTTCCCCGTCACAGGTATATTCCTTTCTGCCCCCATTCTTATCCTCTGTGTAGACAATAAGACCCTTTGGCAGTATCTGCTCCAGAATATCACACACGGAGATCAGCAGCCCTCCGGGATTGTCGCGAAGATCCACGATCAGGCGCTCCATCCCCTGACTCTGCAGGTCCTGAAATGCCGATTCATACTGGGCTGCAGTTACCTCTGCAAATTCATAGATCTGAATATATCCGATGTGGTCCTCCAGCATTTCATGCTCCACCATAGGGACTTCCACATGTTCCAGGGGAATATCCAGGCTCAGATAATCGCTCTCACCCTCCCTGGCGATCTCCAGGTGGGCTGTCTTGTCCTCTGAGGCTTTGATGATCTTTACCACCTCTGTCAGTTCCTTGTCTGTGGTGGTCTCCCCGTTTACTTTATAGATCACGTCTCCGGGCAGCAGTCCTGCCTTGGCTCCCGGTGCCCCCTCATAACATCTGGTAATGGAGACGATCCCTGTCTTGGCGTCCTGTTGAAGCACTACTCCCACACCCAGGTATTCGCCCCCTGTGCTCTCGTTGAGCTTTGTATATTCCTCCGAGGTATAGTATCCGGAATAAGGATCACCAAGTCCTGCCACCAGTCCTTTATACAGATAGGACTCCAGTTCCTCCTTATCTATATCCTCCAGATAATATTCGTCTATGATCCCCTCGATCAACTTGGCCTTCTTCACAGTGGAATTATTCACAACCCCCTTCTGGTTCTGATACCACAGATAACCGGACACTCCGCCGCCTATCAGCACCGTACAGAGAACACCCAGCAGAAACCCTTTGATATATTTCTTTCTGTCCACTTTTTCAGTTCCTTTCCACACTCAAAATAAAAAGGAGACACCGCCAAACAGTCCTCCCGCCAACGGGGAGGCAGCATCTGTTCAGCAGCATCTCTTCTGTACTTTATAAATTATACCCTTAAATGTTTCCTTACAGACATCATACTTCCTATGAAACCAATACCGATTCCAAGTCCCACACCTACAGGAAGCAGAATACGGAATACATGGGATACATCCAAAAACTGCAGGAATCCTGACAGAAGATGGAATCTTGTCATAACAAACTCGATCACCTTATTATAGAGCACATAGAGAATTCCCATAGGGATCGCCGCGCCTACAATACCCAGCAGGATACCTTCGATGACGAATGGTGCCCTTACAAAGAAGTCAGTTGCCCCGATCAGTTTCATGATACCAATCTCTTCCTGCCGCACAGAAATACCCATAGTAATGGTATTGCTGATCAGGAAGAATGCAACTGCCAGCAGTATAAATACAATTGCCAGAGACACATATCCGATCAATTTATTAAACGTGGATAGGGTCTTCTCCGCTGACTGTGACTGGCTGACACTGCGCACGCCGTCCAGAGATTCAATATACTCTACAAGCTGGCTCTGTTCCTCAACATTCTTCAGGTATACCTGATAGTTGGCTGAGTTGGCGAGAGGATTATCCTGATTTCTGAAGCCCTCTGCCAGTGCCTCGTCGCCGCCCAGATAGTCATCACGGAACTCTTCCCATGCCTGATCGGCAGAAATGTATTTTACATCCGCAACCTCTTCACGGGCCTTGATCTTCTGACCGATGTCATCAATCTGTTCCTGTTTTGTTCCCTCGTCAAAATATACAACAACCGCTACGCCTTCCTCCGCTGTGTGGACGATATATCTAAAGTTCATAACCAGTGCAAGAAACAGTCCAAACAGAAAGATACATGCGGACATGGTGGCGATAGAAGCAAGGGAGAATCTCAAGTTTCTCCAGATGTTCTTCACACCCTGTTTTAATATGTATGCTATTGTACTAATTCTCATACTGATATCCACCTTCTTGTTCGTCGCTTACAATGACGCCTTTCTTCATGGTAATCACCCGCTTCTTAAATGCGTTCACGATTTCCCTGTTGTGTGTAACGACAAGAACGGTTGTACCGCGCTCGTTGATCTCCTCCAGCAGCTTCATGATCTCAAAAGAGTTCTTAGGGTCCAGGTTACCTGTGGGCTCATCCGCAAGCAAAATACTTGGACGGTTCACCAGCGCCCTTGCCAGGGCAACCCTCTGCTGCTCACCGCCGGATAACTGGTCCGGACGGGATTTGTATTTTTCAGCCAGGCCCACTAAGGTGAGCACCTCAGGCACGCGCTTTTTGATGACACGTGTGGGACGCTCGATGACCCGCTGCGCAAATGCTACATTTTCATAGACATTCCTGTCACGAAGCAGACGGAAATCCTGGAATACAACACCGACTCCCCTGCGGTATTTTGCCACTTTTCTCCGTCTTAACTTGTCCAGGCGCTGTCCGTTTACCGTGATAGACCCGCTTGTGGGATCCAGTTCCTTCAACAGCAGCTTTATCAGAGTGGATTTACCTGAGCCGCTGTTGCCCACGATAAAAACAAATTCACCCTTCTCTACGTGAAGCGACACATTGTTAAGAGCCGGCTGGCCCTTACTGTATGCTTTACTCACGCCCTTTAAATCAATCATAAATATCCTCCTGTGTTCCCGATACCCGCTTCCCCGGATATCAGTAATCAAGTGTCTCCATATACTTCATATATTTTACCACCATCAGGGCTATCTTAAATGTTATGGCATCCTCAAACACACGCAGGTCAAGACCGGTACTCTTCTGGAGCTTGTCCAGCCGGTATACCAGGGTATTCCTGTGTATGTACAGCTGTCTCGATGTCTCTGAGACATTCAGGCTGTTTTCAAAGAATTTATTGATGGTGGTCAGTGTCTCCTCATCAAAGTCATCCGGTGATTTTCCATCGAAAATCTCACGGATAAACATTTTGCAAAGAGGAATCGGCAGCTGGTAGATCAATCGGCCGATGCCAAGGGAACTGTAGGCGATCACTTCTCTGTCTCCGAAGAAGATCTTACCCACATCCAGAGCCATACGCGCTTCCTTGTAGGAGCGTGATACCTCTTTTAACTCCTTCACAATGGTGCCGTATGCTATATGAGTCCTGCCGTCCTTCTCAATACCCAAGGTAGTCAGGATCATATTCGCGATCTTGTCCACCTGCGGATAGTTGTCCGTGGCAGTCAGCTCTTTTACAATGATAATACTCTTCTCGTCTACAGCAGTGACAAAATCCCCAGTTTTGCCGCCCAATAGATTTTTAATATTCTCCAGAGAACCGTAGTCCTTATCCTGGTTGGTCTCCAGAATAAATACAACTCTGCGCACATCCACTTCCACATGCAGCTTCTTGGCCCGGTTATGGATATCCACTAACAGCAGATTGTCCAAAAGCAGATTCTTAATAAAGTTGTCCTTATTAAACCGCTCTTTATACGCGGTCAGCAGTCCCTGGATCTGGAAAACCACAAGCTTTCCAAGTGTATAGACATCGTCTCCGGCGCTATTGATAACCAGCACATATTCCAGTTGATGGTCATCGTAGATCTTAAAGAACTGATACCCTTTGATCACCTGACTGTCTGCCTGGGAATTTGCAAAAGCTAAAACTTCCTCCTGTGCACAAACATTCTCAGAAAAAGTAGATGCCATCACTTTCCCTTCCATGTCCGTGATGTAGAAGTCTGTTCTGGATATGCTTTTCAGCCCGTCCAGAGTGTTTTGTAGTACCTGGTTTGATATCATTCTCTTTCCTTCTTTCATTATATAGTATATTTCCTTGTTTCCATCCCATAAAAACAAAAAACCCTACACTATATACTAATACATAATCGAAAAAAAATAAAGAGAAAATGTTAAATATTACATCTTTTTTTCAAAATGTAACATTTTGTTCACATTTTCCCTTTTCTTTTTATGATTCAGACAGAGGAAAAAACTCACATTTCTTCACCGCTGTGGAATCCCTCCCCGATGACCTCACGGGCGTCTGTGACTATCACAAAAGCTTTTGGATCTGTTCTGGTAACCAGCTCTTTCAGACGCACGATCTGCTTCTTCCCGACCACGCAGAACAGCATGGTTTTTTCCTCACCGGAATACATACCCCTGGCAGAAATCCCTGTAAGGCCCCTCTCCAGTTCTTCCATGAGACTCTTTGCAAGCTCGTCGTGCAGGTCTGTAATAATAAACGCAATCTTGGCGAACTTCATACCTTCCAGAAATCCGTCCGTCACCTTTGTTGTGATAAATATGGCGATTACCGCATAGAGCGCCCTCTGTAGTCCGAAGACAAATACACCTAATATGACAATAGCCCCGTCCACCACCTGCAGGATCTGGGCAATGGAATAATGGCGCATCTTATGCTGGATCAGCGCGGAAACCATGTCGGTTCCGCCTGTAGTTCCCTGCCCCATGAAGATAAAACCAATTCCCACTCCCATGATCACACCGCCGAACAGAGCTGCCAGCAGCATATCATCCGGTATGATGGGAAGTTCCGGTATCAAAAAAAGCCAGAGCGACAGGGCAAGCGCACCAAAGATAGACTTCTTAGTAAATTCCCACCCCTTTATGCTCACTCCGAAAAAGAACAGCGGGATATTCAAAACTGCATTGGTCAGCCACAGGGGAATCCCGCCGGGCATCACTTTCTCAGTCAAAGCTTTGATGATAATGGCCAGTCCGGAAAAACCTCCGGTCACCATCTGCATATGGTCGTAAATGGAAGTGATTGAGACGGCCATCACAGCCGTCCCGATCAGTATATACACATATGCCCGCCAATTCACTTTTTTCTCAGCAAGCATGCTACTCTTCTCCTTTTCCTGAGTCCTCGTTCTCCTCATTGTACTGTGAAACCAGCTTTTTAAATGTACTCTTTTCCAGAAGTTTTCCCAGCCAGCCTTTTTTTAACCCTGTTTCCTTCTGGATCTCCTGCCGTTCACCCAGGCAGAACAAAATTTTTGTATTCATCATCTTCCTGTTGTCCGCCACAAAACGCTCTATCTCCATATTTCTGGAGCATGTCAGCACCACCTGGGGGCTGAAGGAGTTGATCTCATTGATAACTCTGTCAATCTGGTCAGCATGGGCCTCCTGCAGGCTGTCTCTCCCGACTATCACAATATCCGGGTATTTATCCTTCACAAAATTATAGAACGCTTCCGTATCCTCCTCTGTCTCGCCCAGCAGAAAGACCTGGTTCTTATAATGGGACAAAAACCAGAACAGTGTGGAGAAGAAGCCGTGCCTGGCTGCCTCCTCTTCAAGCCTGGGGTCCTCAACACCTGCCGCCTTCAGAACCTCCGGCTCATCCACCACGGCCTTGTCCAGAATGCTGATATATTCCTTGAGCTTCTCATCCTCCTGGGCTGCCATCAGCAGTTTCATATTGAGCACTCCATAAGTGGACAGTGACTCCTTATACCAATTCTCATTGACGTATTCCATCACGTCCTCTACATAACATTTCTCCACAGAAATGCCAAGTACCTCTATTTTTTCATGCATAATATTTCTCCAGTGATCTTCTACCGCGCTGCCATCCACCGCCCTGCAAAAACGCAGTCTGTGAGCAACAGCACGCTTCGCACGCGCTTTATCTACCTACTATAGCAGACAGGCAGAGATTTTTCAAGCCGCATATCTCAGTATTCTTCTTCTCTCTTTTCCTACACTTTGTATTTTCATCCAAAAGCCGTCATTCCATGCGTCTCCAGAAAAGAAAATACTGTTTTGTAATACTCCTGCGGCGCCTTGTCAGGTGCCTGGGCATGTCCGGCGCCTTCCACGATCAGCAGTTCCTTTTCGCAGTCCGCCGCGTCATAAAGCGTATAAGCCATCTCCACCGGAACGAACACATCCTCCTCCCCATGTATAATAAGAAGAGGAATGGTGCTTTTCTTCACCGCATCCAGGGCGGAGGCTTTTTTCAGACTATAGCCGCCGCGTATCTGCAGCATCAGGTCTGCCCCATCAACCAGGGGAAAACCCGGGAGATGAAACCAGTCCTTTAACTGCTTTTTAAAAATACTGTACGCATCTGTATAGGCACTGTCTGATACCACCGCTTTTACATTATCAGGCAGATCCTCCCCTGTCATCATCAGGGCGCAGGCACCTCCCATGGATTGTCCGTGTATGACGATCCTGGCATTTTTATCCTTTTTCAGTATTGTTTGGAGCCACAGCAGATTATCTTTTCTGTCCGTCCAGCCCATACCGATAAAATCCCCTTCGCTCTCTCCGCTGCAGCGCATATCCGGCACCAAAACCTGATATCCTCTCTCAGCATATTCAAAAGCAATGGGATACATCTCCTCTTTCCATCCGGTATAACCGTGCAAAAGCAGAACCCAGTCATGGCTTTCGCCCTCCTGATAGAAAGCCCGGCCCAGCAGACGGTATCCGTCTTCTGTTGTCACCGATACCTCCTCACTGTCCGCTGACCTGACCCACTTTTCTGTTTTCTCCAGGCTGGCCATTTTGTTCTGTTCAATGTCATCCGTCTTTACAAGCGCTTCATAGCTGTCCTCTGTTATATCCTCAAATGCCTGAGTCTGTTCCATCTTCTCAGGCACCAGTGCCAGATCCACTACTATATTGGACGCAAGCACCAACAGCGCAAGCAGTATGAGCACTGCAGCGGCCAGTCTTTTTATCCATTTTTTCTTCCGCATATATCAACTGTCACCTTGTAGTTTTTTGTCGTATTTTAATTATTATACCTGCTTTTTTTCCTGTGCGCAATAATTGTCTGATAAAAGCTTTTTTGATCATTTACACTGTTGCTCTGCTTTGTTATTATAATACTATACGAAAAACAAAGGAGGTCTTATATGCCTCAGTCGGAAATATTAAAAAAAATCATCCAAAACATGGAGTCCGTGATCGTGGGGAAACGCCGGGTCATAGAGCTGGCACTCATCACCCTTCTCTCCGACGGACACCTGCTTTTGGAGGACGTGCCCGGGGTGGGGAAAACTACTCTTGGAAAGGCACTGGCTCAGTCAGTCCAGTGCAGCTTTGCCAGAATTCAGTTCACTCCGGATACACTTCCCGGGGATGTCATCGGCATGTCCATGTATCAGATGCAGACCGGAAAATTTTCCTATGTTCCCGGAGCTGTAATGAATGACATCCTTTTGGCGGATGAGATCAACCGTACCTCCCCAAAAACCCAGGCGAGCCTGTTGGAGGCCATGGAGGAACAGCAGGTCACTGTGGACGGCATCACGTATGCCCTTCCCGAGTTATTTATGGTCATTGCCACCCAGAACCCTGTGGAACAACTGGGCACCTATCGGCTGCCCGAGGCACAGCTTGACCGTTTTATGATGAAAATTTCCATGGGATACCCGGAGACACCTGCGGACGAGGCGGATATCGTGCGCCGTATGGTAGACGGGGAGCCTTTGAAAAAATTAAGCCCGGTCACTACCAGAGACGAACTTATGCAGATCAAGGATGAGGTCAAGGCAGTGGCTGTACACCAGGATGTAATGGCTTACGCGGTTGAGATCACAAGAAACACCAGAAAAAGCAGATATTTATCCCTGGGCGCAAGCCCCAGAGCCGCCATTGCCTTGGTGCGCGCTGCCAAAAGCCGAGCCTATCTGGAGGGCCGCATGTACACCACACCGGAAGATATTGCCGCTCTTGCACCGCCGGTGCTGCTGCACCGGCTGATCTTATCTTCCGAGGCACGGCTGGAGGGAAAAAATGAAAGGGAAATGCTGCAGGAGGCCATGCGTGCAGCACACGTACCCGTTTTATGAAAAAAGCGGCCTGTCTGCTTTTTATCATAGGCAGCACAGTGTTGGTAAGCTTTCAGGGCAAAGCGGTTTCCTATCTGCTCTTCTACTTTTCCCTGCTGCTGCCTCTGCTGGCGCTTCTCTACTCTCTGTATGTTTACTTTCGCTTTAAAATCGTACAGAATGTAGAGCACTTGGTAGTAAAAGGGCAGAAAGTCCCCTATCAGCTCATTCTCGGCAATGAGGATTTTCTTCCTTTTACAGATATAACCCTGCATTTTTATACGGATATGGCCACAATGCAGTACAACAGTACAGACCCGGAACCGGAGCATCTGTGTCTTCTCCCCCATGACCAGAAGCGGATTGAAACAAAAATGTACTGCAGGCACAGAGGCACTTACCCGGTGGGTGTGAAAAGCGTCACAGTCACGGACTTTTTAGGACTATTCACCATCACTTACCCCATGATGTCCCAGGTACGGCTCACAGCCAAACCGCGGATCCTTCCTCTGGAGCGCCTCAGTCTGGCTCTTAAGAAAAAGGATCCCAAGAACACCCTGTTCCCCACCACCCGTCTCCAGAACCTGCCGGATCACCAGGTTCGCCGCTATCAAAGCGGAGATCCCAGGAAATATATCCATTGGAAAAACTCCGCCAGGACAGGGGAGCTTCTTGTGCGCAAGCAGATGCCCGAGGAACTTTTTGAAACAGTCCTCCTGCTGGATTTAAGCCCTATCCGGGGGGATTCGGAGATGCGGCTCCAGGCAGAGGACAATATTCTGGAGGCAGCCCTCTCCTATCTGCGGGACTGCTGCCTGAAAAACATTCCTGTCCGGGTAGTCTATATGGATACGGAAATCCGGGAGCTTCTCATAGATGTCTGCACCGGATTTGATGCCTTTTATGAGAAATGCGCAGATATTTCTTTTGAATCCCCTCTCCCCCTTGAGAAGGTATGGGGCCGGTATGCTGCCCGCCTGGCAGGTACCAGAGCCTACATCCTTGTCACCTCCTCGCAGTCACCTGAACTTACACGGACCATAGAGGAGAGCCGTATTCTTGGTAATGAGGTATTGTGCATCAATGCAGGAGAATTAAGCTTATGAAAAAGTACCGGGAATTTATTGGTAAATATTATGAGAGCCTTCACGGGGCCTGTCTTAGCGCAGGCCTTCTTCTGCTGGCTGACTCTTTCTGGGTCCTGCACTGGCCCCCCATGCTTCTGATCGGAGGCGCTGTACTTTTCTCTCTCCTTTTCCACTATGCAGTCAAAAAAAATGCCCTCCTTCCGCCAGGCTTTATCTTGCTCGTCCTGCATCTGGCAATTTTTATTTTCTTTCACCTATCCGGCAGAGACTTAGGCATACTCCTTCCCTATATCCAAATAGAAGCCGCCTGTCTCGGAGCATCCGTACTGTGTGTGGCCGCAGCCGGGCACCTGTTTATGACATTACCTATCCTTCTGGCAGAGCTTGCCTGTCTTATCTATTATGGAATCCAAGGGATTTCCCTGTCCAAATGGAGCATCTGCCTGGTATTTTTCTGCTGCCTGCTGTTTTTAGCCGAAGCTGCAGGTCAAAAAAGAGGTATCAAAAAGCAGGATATCTTTTTCCTGGCACCTCTGTTTTTCATGTGCCTCCTCTTCATCTGTCTGCTCCCCGTGAAAAATACGCCCATACGCTGGGAAACTGTGAGAAGAGCTGCAGGTGCTGTACAGGAAAAAGCAAACGCGCTGCTTATAAATCTGGATCATTTCTTTTCCGGCACTTCAGACACCTATTCCCTGTCCCGCTCCGGATACGGTTCAAAGGGAACCCTGGGCGGAAGCCTGATCCAATCAGATAACCCTCAAATCTCTGTTACGGGAACTCAGACCAAATCCCCCCTTTATCTGGCGGGAACCCTCTATGACACTTACGACGGAAGTTCCTGGACGCCGGAGGAGCCTTCCGGCAGAGAAAAAGGAAAGGAATACCTGGAACAGTATAAGAGTATCAATGAATCTCTGTCTGTTTCCGGGCTGAGTGATGAGGAAATCCGTTCACTGACCCATCTGTGTACAATGGAGATAAAATTTGAAGGCCTCAAGACAAAGAGTCTCTTCCATGCCCCAAATACCTGGAAATTTCAACTGCCATCCTCTCTGGAAGCCGAATCCAGAGGAGGAAATGTTCTCCTCTCAAAGGCAAAGGGTGTTGGTTTTTCCTACAGCCTGCAGTTTCTGGAGCTGAACTATAACAGTGAGGATTTCCAAAGGCTTCTAGCCGTGACTTCCGGTTCCCAAAGGGACAGCGCCCGCCGTTCCCGTATTGTTAAGAACTGTACCGCCCTTCCGGATGATCTTCCCCGACGGGTATACGATCTTGCAGAAGAACTTACCATGGGGTGTCAGACACCTCTGGAGGAACTAAAAGCCATCCGGGCATATCTGGCAGACTACCAGTATTCCACCACAGCGGATGCACCAGCAGAAGGACAGGATTTTGCCGACTCTTTTCTCTTTGACACCAAAACCGGTTACTGCACCTCCTTTGCCACTGCCATGGCTGTCCTCGGACGCTGCCGGGGAATTCCCACCCGATATGTGGAGGGCTTTGCCACTGACCGGACATGCAGTGAGGATAAGACGGAAATCCATCTGAGCGGTTCCAACGCCCATGCATGGGCAGAGGCCTATCTGGAGCCTGTGGGCTGGGTTCCCTTTGACTCCACACCCGGCTATGCCTCCGGCGCGGTTTCTGCCTGGGAAGCAGAATCCGTGGATGACTCTGATACTCCTATTCCCACAGGCCCGGGCAGCAGCGGTTTGGTCACCGGGACAGAGGATCACAGCACCGAATCTGCCGGGGATTCCGGGACAATGGAGGACATTTATACCAACCTTCTGCAGGTACTGCTGAAGCTCCTTCCTATTATCCTTCTCCTTGCAGCCGTCTGCCTTATGGCTGCGGCAGCAGTTCTGTTCCGTAAATTTATGCGGCACAGAGCATATGTCTCCATGAGCAGCTATGAAAAAATACTTTTCCTCATGGACAGACTGTTTCTGCTGGGCAGGCTGTCAGGTATTTCCTTTGAAGAGGGGGAGACTCTGCTTGAATACGAAGAAAAGGCCGCCGGTGCCCTTGACACACCTGAGACGGCCTTAACTGAAATATTCCGTATGTTCCGGGAGATTCGCTACGGAGGACAAAAAGCCTCCCCGGAAACTGTATCACTTTTAAAAACTTATATCCGCTCACTGGAAACGCAGTATCTCCAAAGCTGCTCCCGCTCCAAGCGTCTGCTGTACTGCCTCCGGTAAACGCGGCATTTGCCGCATCAGCGGTTCCGGATCCGGCCTCTTTCTCCAAATTCTTGAGGCGTCCTCTACCGCTATTAAGATCACACCCCGTTTTTTTGACAGATATCCTTCAGACAACATTTTTCACAGTCCGGCTTTGTTCTGGCTGTACAGACATCCCTGCCATGGAACACCAGTCTGTGACAGAAATCGCTTCCCTCTTTGGGAGGGATCAGTTTCCACAGCGCCATCTCTACTTTTTTGGGATCTTTTATACCGTCCACCAATCCAATACGGTTGACCAGTCGGATACAGTGCGTATCTGTCACGATGGCAGGCTCCCCGAATACATCTCCCATGATCAGGTTGGCGCTTTTTCTTCCCACTCCCGGGAGCTTTAAAAGGGCGTTAAAGTCATTCGGCACTCTGCCGCCATATTCATCTCTCAGGATTTTCATACAGGCACTGATATCCCTGGCTTTACTTTTCCCAAGACCACAGGGCCTCACGATCTGCTCAATGTCCGCCGCATCTGCATCAGCCAAAGCATTGACATCCG
Source organism: Blautia coccoides (assembly GCF_034355335.1). Lineage (NCBI taxonomy): Bacteria > Bacillati > Bacillota > Clostridia > Lachnospirales > Lachnospiraceae > Blautia > Blautia producta. Next base: position 1,208,332 of record NZ_CP136422.1, on the reverse strand, counting down.
GGTATTTCGCATACAGATCCTGTACCACCACATTGACTCTGGCGTCCGTGCACTGGGCTGCCAGGCGGACACTGACAAGCAGCTTCCACGCCTGGTCATAATCCAGGGTACATCCCACATCGGGGTATTCCTTTTTTAATCTCTCCACTGTTTCCAGTGCCAGTTCCTCTTTTGTCATATTCTCTCTCCCTTTCACAGTTGTCGGTTCAAGTTCTTTCTTCTACCCCTTTCTCAATTATGGTTCAGACTCTTCCTTCCACACTTTTTTGTGCAGACAATTCTTTCTTTATAATTTGAAAAAGTTCATCGTTTACCTTAACCAGTCCGCCATATCCGCATGTGTAGCGCATGGTCCAATAGGTTCCCACAAGTTTTTCTGTTTTGTATCCTGTTCGGATCATAACCAGAGGGACGGACAGCCGCTCTCTCTTTATATATACATCTTTGATAGTTTTTCTGTAAATCCTTTCAACCAGAGTCAGATCATAAGAATTCCACTGATAGATCCACTCATCTGTCAGGATACAGGCCAGCCTTTTCAGACTGAACCTTCCAAATATCTCCTCCACATGACTCAGATACCGGTCCACCTGTTCCTTTTCCCTCTCAGAAAGTGTGCCCCAAAATATGCAAAGTGCCCTGAGGTTTTCCCCCGCACACTGCTTATGGATACAAACAGCCATGCCCAATGCAACGGAAGCAGGAATGATGAGTGCCAGTCTGAACAGAATACCGGAGAGTTCCCTGCCCCCTGCGGCTAACTCATATACTGTCCTGCAGATTTGGTAAAAAAGAAAGATGCCGGCAGCCAAAAAGAAAATCCTTGTAAACTTTGCTTCTCTTTTTCTGTTGTGTATCATTTTTTCCATAAACCGCCTCATTTAACAAAGGCACTTCCGATAACTTTCCATATCAAGTTTCGGAAAATGCCTCTGTTTTTCAGTCTTTCTTGTGTGCTGCCGCCTTTCTCAGCACTTGGTACAGATACTCTGCATCCACCGGTTTTGCCACGAATCCGCTCATACCCGCTGCTTCCGCTGCGTCCACATCCTCCTTAAAAGCATTGGCGGTCATGGCGATAATAGGAACAGCAGCTGCGTCTTCCCTGTCAAGGCTTCTGATCTCTCTTGCCGCTTCCAACCCATTCATGACAGGCATCTGAATATCCATGAGGATTGCCTGGATATCCCCCGGCCTGCTGCGGCTGAATATCTCCACCGCCTCTTTTCCATCTCTGGCCCGGGTCACATCAGCCCCCTGTATCTTCAGCAGTTCACAGGCAATATCCGCATTCAGGTCATTATCTTCAGCCAGAAGGATTTGAGCATCCACAAGGCACAGCTCCTCTGCCTGTTCCGGACTTTCCTCCTTTTCCTCCTCTACATCACCAACAGGAATTTTTATGGTAAAATAAAACTCACTGCCCTGTCCCGGTTCGCTTTTCAGTTTCAGTTCACCTCCCATAAGCTGCACAATATTTCTGCTTATGGCGAGTCCCAGTCCGGTTCCCTGGCTTCTGGCAGAACTGGTACCCGCCTGCTCAAAGGCCTCAAAGATACGCTGCCTGTTCTCTTCTGAAATCCCGGTGCCATTGTCAACTACTCTAAACTTATACACAGCGTTTTGCCCTGTCTTTCCTGTCTGCTGCACATACAGACGCACATGGCCTCCGGCCGGCGTAAATTTAAAGGCATTGGAGATCAGGTTCATGAGCACCTGTTTCAGCCGCACCGCATCCCCTACTAATCTGTCATCTCTGATATCCCTGTGTATCTCAAACTCCAACCCGTGTTTACGGGCTTCCATTGTCATGATATTCTGTATTTCCTCCACGATCTGTACTGCGGAGAAAGGCTCGGCGTCAATGGTCATCATCTCACTCTCGATCCTGCTCATATCCAAAATATCACTGATAAGACTCAGAAGATAATGGGAGGAATCCCGGATCTTTGTCAGATTATCTCTTACGTCCTCAGGCACATCATCCATCATACAAGTCAGATCACTCAACCCGACAATGGCATTCATTGGGGTACGAATTTCATGACTCATTCTGGACAGGAATTCCCCTTTTGCTTTGCTGGCTGCCTCTGCTTTTTCCAGGCTGATCTGCATTTCAGCGGAGCGCACACGGCTGCGTGCCGCCATCAGAACAAGAAATACCACCAGCACGAAGACACATACGATCACTGTAATAAACAATACCGGATTGGCATACAGCAGATCCACCACAGTCAGCGAGGTGACACCTGCGGACATCATATTCTGGTTTACCAGGGTATCCTTTTTATCACTGCTCATGCTGTTGATCGCCTTATTCATAGCGGTCAGCAGATCTGTTTCCGCAGGGCTTTTCATGGCAAATCTGATCTCATTTACGTTGTTTACCAGGGTGTTCGGCACTACATTTGTATAATGATGCTTCTGCATCTCTTCTTCCATATTGGCTGAGAGTCCGTAGAAAAAGTCCGCTTCTCCCCGGTTGACAGCGGAAAGCGCCTCTGCAACATTGCGGTAATAGATCACTTTATCAGTCTCTATGCTTCCTGGCATCTGGCGTCCCTCCAGCACTGCGCCAACCAGGCCCTTTGAAGGAAAGCTGACTGATTTGTTCCTGGTTATGATATCATTCAAATTGCCGTAGGTCTGGGTCAGAGCCAGATCCATTTCTATGCTCTCCTCCTCAGTTCCCAAAAAGGCACCCAGTATGTCTGCCTCCCCCTCCAGCACCAGCTTCAGTGCTTTCGCGTATGATTCCGCATAGACATAGCTGAACTCAAGGCCGGTGAATTTCCTGACCTCCTCCAGTACATCAACGATCAATCCGTTGTGAAACTCCTCTGCATATTCTTCACAGAACAGCGGATGCCAGTCCTTTACCACTGCAACAGACACTGTTTTCTTTTGTTTAATATACGCCCGTTCTCCATCATTCAGGTATATGCTGGCCTTTCCGCTGTCGGTGAAATTAGCCTGGTAACGTTCCTCCGCAAAATTAGGATTGGAATCCAATATATTTTCCAGTGCCATATTCAATCCATCCAATATTTCCTGATTCCCCGGTACAGTCACAATATAATGGGGCTGGGAGTCAAAGGTGGCAACGGGACGAAATATTTCCGTGTCCTCCGCACTGTTGCCGAGTATCATATCTATTTCTCCCTTTTCCAGATAAGGATAGAGATTGCCGTCCTGGAGCTGGTCCTTGCTGTAATATCGGATGGTACAGCCAATTCCATTGCTCTCTATAAACTGTTTCAGCCTGCGGATATTTTCCCGGGCATTTTCATAAACGCCAATGCTTTTCCCCTCCATGCTTCTCCAGTCAAATGCCTTGATGCTGCTGTCATCCCTGCGCGCCAGAAGAACGGATTTTCCAAATCCCGTATTATAATCAGGATAGGCAAAGTATTCCTCCATGCCCTCCAGATAATAGGTTCCCCCCATAAGATCATATTCACCGTTCAGAAACTTTTCTGTCAGGGTTTCACCGTCGGCACTGATATATTCGTATTTCCATCCGGTATACTTTGCAATTTCATTCAGATAATCCACCACAATACCGTGTCTGGTTCCGTCAGCGCTTGTCTCGGTGAATCCCTCCACCTCCGGAAATGCCACGCGCAGAGTCTTATCCTCTTTGTTTTCTTCTGCCCAAACCATATTACATGGCAGAAGGACCGCAAAAAATAATAAGGCCAGCATAACCAGCAGTCTGATGCCTTTTTTCGGCATCTGTGATTTTTCTCTCATACTCAGAAACTCCTTTTATCCTCGGCAGTCTTATTTAAACAGTGTTTCCGCCTTTTTCATTTTTTCAGTGACCTTGACGCCAAAAGGGCAGTTCTTCTCGCAGCCGCCGCACTCCACACAATCCCTGCCGTTTGCTGACAGCCCCTTATAGTGAGCTTTAAGAGCCGCAGGAACCTCCGGCTGCATCACGGCCAGATCATAGAGTTTGCTGACCATTGCAATGTCGATTCCGGATGGGCACGGGGCACAGTGACCGCAGTAAGTGCACTGTCCGTAGTAGGCATGTACCGGAGCGTTGGCAAGAACCGTGGCATAATCCTTTTCCTCCTCAGATGCCGTTTCATATGCCACCGCCTGATCTACATGTTCCGGTGTATCATATCCCACCATTACACTGGCAGTCCCCGGACGTGTCAGGGCATAGTGCAGACACTGCACAGGGGTAAGCGCGGTTTTAAAGGGAGACGTCTCTGCCGAGAACAGACGTCCTCCGGCATATCCCTTCATGACAGTAATACCCACTCCGTTTTTCTCACAGATCTTGTACAGCTCTGCCCGTTCAGGGGCAATTCCGCCCAGACCCTCATCATAGTTTTCCTTGAAATATTCTGTTATATCGTCACTGGCAGGAAGCATATCAAAGGCCGGATTGATGCTGAACAATATCATCTCGATCCTGCCGCTTAAGGCAGCCAGCTTTGCAACTGCGGGATTATGGGTACTCATTCCCATATGTCGTATTATACCCTTTTCTTTCAAGCTTCTGGCATATTCATAGAATTCCCCATCCATAATACGCCGGAATTCTTCCTCCTCATCTACAAAATGAAGGATACCCAAATCTATGTAATCTGTCCCCAGGCGATCCATAAGATCAAAAAAAGCTGTCTTCGCCTGCCCGATATCGCGGGTTCTCACATACTGCCCGTTCTGCCAGGTAGATCCCAGATGTCCCTGGATGATCCAGCGCTCTCTTCTGCCTTTGATGGCTGCGCCTATATTAGACCTCACATTAGGCTCCGACATCCAGCAGTCCAGAATATTGATTCCCGCTTTCTCACAGCGCAGGATCACTTCCTGGACCTCCCGGGCGTTGTGGCGCTCCAGCCACTCTGCCCCAAGTCCGATCTCACTGACTTTTAATCCGGTTTTCCCTAGTTCTCTGTATCTCATTTTTCACTCACCTTTCCATAACGGGCAGAAAAAGACTGCGTTACTCCCTGTGTATGTTCCCCTGCCATATTATTTCTATTCCTGCGGACTCAGGGCAAAATTCCATATAACGCATAAAACCATGCCCTTCAATGGGATAGCTTCATACATTTTTCAACTTCTTTCGGCTTTAACCATTACTTTTTATTATAACATAAAATAATGCAGTCATTCCATAATTTTCCAAGATCATGTAATGGCTGCATTAATTTTTTTCTGCCGTTTTTGGCAGGGGTCCCGCTACTGAGGACCGATATCTTCCCATTGATTCTTCTTTTTCCATATACAACAGCTTACCAAAGCTTTTTTTAACTGTTCTATAGAGATGGGTTTTGCCAGATGTCCATTCATACCTGCCAGACGCGCGCTTTTAACATCCTCAGAAAAAGCGTCTGCTGTCATGGCATAAATGGGAAGCTCACTGATCCTTTCCATACCGGAACTACGGATCTCCCGGGCCGCCTCGTATCCATTTTTAACCGGCATCTGTATATCCATGAAGACGATATCGTAATAGAGAGGCGCATGGGTAAGGACTGCCTCCACTGCCTGCTTACCATCCTCTACCACCTCTGCCTGTACCCCCAGAAGCTCCAGCATCTCCACAGCGATCTGCCGGTTCAGCTCATTGTCCTCCGCAAGAAGAACTCTGAGGTTTGCAAAGCCGGAGATATCCTCCATCTTTTCTTCTGTAGGGACGGAGACGGTTCCATAACATTTTGTCATACACAATGTGACCAAAAATTCAGAACCTTTTCCATACTCGCTCTCCACCTCAATAGTACCGTCCATCATAGAAACAATATTTTTTACGATCGTCATCCCAAGCCCGGTGCCGGTAACCTTGCTGGTCCGGCTGTCCTCCGCTCTGCTGAAAGGCTCAAAGATATGTTCCAGATACTCAGGTTTCATACCAATGCCGTTATCCTTGATCAGAAAATGGTAGGTCCCTGCTCTCTGCTCTTCCTTGCGCTCCTCTCGGACAATAAGAGAAATCCTGCCTCCCTTATCTGTATACTTGGACGCATTTTCCAAAATGTTCACCAACACCTGTTTCAGTCTCCTGGCATCTCCTGCCACCTGGGTATGAGTCCCCTCTTCCACTTCAGCGAAAAACGTCTGGTTTTTCCTTTCAAGAGAAATGCGCACAATCTCTGACACCTCTTCCACCAGACTTTTCAAGTCAAATTCCCTCTCCTCCAGTTCCACGGTACCGCTTTCAATTTTACTGACATCCAGCACTTCGTTGATCAATCCCAGCAGATGAGCGCCGGAGCTTTGTATCTTTGTAAAATAGTCCTTTAATCGTTCCGTTTCCTCTAAATGGAGCTGTGCCAGCTCCGTCATTCCCACAATTGCGTTGAGAGGGGTCCGGATATCATGGCTCATTCTTGACAGGAAGTCACTTTTTGCCTGACTGGCCTTCTCCGCTTTCTGCAGCGCATCTTCCAACAGTTGTTTTGCCCTTCTCTCTTTTTCAAGGGTTTCCTGCTGGATCCTGCGTTCCCAGTCAATATTTCTTGACAGAGTGACTTCGACCAGGTCATCTGTATATGGACTGTCCACCCTCACTACCTGTGTAAAATACCAGTGACAGCTTCCGTCCTCTCCCATATGAGGCACTTCCATTGATACAATACGCTTTCCCTGGGCAAATGCGCTGACCAGAGAAAAATAGGAGAATTTCTCCAGGAACTTCTCCCTGTGATCAGGATGGACCCCGGCAGCCTCAGACTCGATCAGTTCATCAAAATCACCTTCATCCCCGGGACGAGCAACAGAATAGCGCTCATATTCAAGCATATGGTAGGTCCTTTTAGTCAGGTTCACAGATATGAGCATCTGATACGCAAATCCTGCGGCTGTTGCCAACTGGCTGATTTCCAGATTGCGCTGCTGCTCCTGCAGAAATTCCTCCTGTATATCACGGAATACCAGGATACACCAGCATTCCTTTTCCCCCAGCTTATCCACCCTGGCTGCGGTAAATTCCACCATGTGATAGTTTCCTTCTGCTGTAAGTCGGCGCATACGCCTGGATATCTGCTTTTTTCCTTCCCCAAAGAGACGCAGCATGGCCTCCCGGGAAAAGTTCTCGTGAAAAAGCTCCAGATCATCGGGATGTACTACCTTTTTTGCGTAATTATAATTTTCTGCCCCGAAATTTCCCTGCTCCGGTATATCCGTCCACATTACATCCTTCTGACAATTAACATAATAATCCGTAGTCAGATTTGCAATGATACATTCATCAAATATAGTCACAAGGCTCTGGGCATACATCTGCTCAATATTCTGTATCCACTGCTTTTCCTCAAAATTCGGAGTGTGAGGCGTGGATGTGATCACCACTGCCGGGATATCTCCATCCCAGTTTGTTCTGTCTGCTGTCACATCCACTGTGTTCTTCAACAGCGGATCATAACAGACAATATGGCTGGAATTCCCACTGCCCATAGCTCTGACCGGACAATTACCGCATAGCTCAGGCCAGATTTCATGACATTTTGCTTCCAGCACAGCTCTGCCGCGGCCGGTCTTTCTGCAGCGCTGATTGCAATACAAAAGCCGGTGGCTTTTCTCCTCTATGACATAAATACTGGTCTCACTCAAAGAATCCAGCAGATTCCTCAGATTATCCCCGGACATGCGGTTCCCTCCTCATTTTGTTTCTGTGACATATCATCAGTTGTCTTCCTGCAGCATGAAAAATTTATATGATTATCTATCACTTAAATAAAAAGAGGCATTTACGAACCTGGTAAGAATCGTAATGCCTCCCGGCTTCGCCTATATTTATCTACTTTTTCAGCTTGAATTTTCCAATCAGTTCTTTCAGAATCTGTGCCTGTGCGGAAAGTTCCTCACTGGCAGCTGCGCTTTCTTCCGCAGTACCTGAATTCATCTGGACCACACCGGAAATCTGGTCAATCCCCCGGGCAACCTGTTCCGCAGAACGAGCCTGATCACCGGATGCCTCGGAAATTTTGTCGATGGAATCAGCCACTTCTCCTACGCCTTCCACCACACGTTTCAGCATCGCCGCCGTCTCATCCGCAAGCTTTGCGCCGTTTTCCACAGCTTTTAGGGAGCCTTCTATCAGCACGGTAGTATCTCGGGATGCCTCCGCGCTCTTGGTTGCAAGATTTCTTACCTCGCCCGCCACTACGGCAAATCCTCTGCCGCTCTCCCCGGCTCTGGCAGCTTCCACAGAGGCATTCAGTGCTAATATATTGGTTTGGAACGCAATATCCTCAATGGCTTTGACGATATTGCCGATTTCATATGACCTTTTCTTAAGCTCCTGCATTGCTTCCAGCATTTCCTGCATACGGGTGTTGCTCCTGGCAGCCTCTCTGCCCACATCCGCCACTCTGCTGTTTGCCGTTGCCGCATTGTCGGCATTGGCAGACACCTGTTCTGATATTTCGCTGATACTCTCTGCCAGTTCTTCCACTGCTCCCGCCTGTTCTGACGCTCCCTGTGCCAGAGACTGCGCACCTTCTGATACCTGCTCAGAACCGCAGGAAACCTGTTCCGCAGAGGCATTGATCTGACCCAGAGTCAAATTCAATGATTCAATGATCTGTTCCAGTGCCTCCCGTATGAAGCGGAAATCACCGATATAGTTATCTCTCACCGTCACGTCCAGGTTACCGCCTGAAATCTCACTCAATACATGTGTGACATCATGTATCATCTCTTTCAATGTGCTGACGGAAGTACGGATGCTCACAGCCATGCGGCCAATTTCATCATTTCCGTACTCTTTAATGGAAACTTCCAGGTTACCTTCTGAAAACTCCTGCATACTGCCGCTGATTTCCACCAAAGGCTTCATCATCCTGCGGGTGATCACCATAATAACCATTATGAGAATCCCTATCATGATAACAGACAGCGCAGCCAGTGCGGCGATCAGATGATTACGTGTGGCATTTACCTCTGAAACAGGCAGTGTGGCAATCGCCAGCCATCCCGTTGTCCCGCAGTTTCTGAACATGGAGGTATAGGCTGTATCACTGTATTCAAAATTAAAGATTCCGTTATAGTTACTCTTTACATTTTCTTTATAGTCATCTGATATGTTCAGCTCTTCGACATTTTTCCCCATAGCCGCAGGGTCATCGCTGTATATGTAGTCCGCGCTGCCGGAAAGCACCTCCAGGTACCCATTTTCCCCTACTTTTATCTCTGAGAGAAGCTGCGAAAGACTGCTGACATAGACATCAAACCCCACAAATCCCTCAATCTTTAAATTGTCTTCAGAAAATACAGGGGAAACTACAGAGATTATGGATTCTCCTGTGGCCGGATCCAGATAAGGCTCAGATACAACCGGCTTCTTTTCATCAAGCACCGGCTGACGCCATACCACATCCGCCAGATTCGCTGCCACTGCCTCTCCATTTGAGAGCAGGTAACAGTCAGTCTTGTCATCTGCGACCCATACCTGCAAAACATTTTCATCCCTCATGCGTTCCAGGGCACCGGACAGTTCCTTCAGGACTATATCCTTCTCCTTATATTTTTCAATATCTTCTGCCGTATTGACAGCTCTAAAATAAGACTGGAGGTCATCGCTCTTCTCAAACATACTGACTGCTGCTGTTTTACTCTTAAAAAAATCATCCACAATGGAAACCGCATAATCTGTCTGCACGTCCAGAAGCTCATCATTGAGATCTGAAATATTATTGGCCGCAACGATACAGGATATAATGATCAGTATGACCAGTGACGGAACCAGAACGATCAGCAGGCTCCCGGTGATTCTTGTGGAGATGGACTTTTCTCTCTGTTTTACAGCCTCCTCTCCATGAGTGTTTTCACGGTTTAAAATATTTGACATTCTTTCCCCCCATAGTCATGGCATTGGCTTATCACAGCATACAGCAGCTCAATTCCATTGCGTATTTAATAACTTTACATACAAAATATTATATCATATGCCTTACAAAAGGAAAAGAAAATCATCTTTCCATTGTCAGTTCTAAGCATTTCCAGTCTTCCTTCATTACATGATACGTCTCCACACGATCGGAGATCAGATCCTGAAATCCTGCTGCTCTATAGCAATGATAAGCTGAGGGGTTATTTTCAAATACTCCCAGCGAAACTTTTCCGGCACCGTAAATTTCAAATGCAAACTTCACTCCCTGCTGTATCATTGCTTTTCCGTAACCTTTACCACGCTTAGCTGGGTCTAGGATCACATATCCAAAACGCAGTTCATCTAAGGAACTACCAGGGTTTCTAAAAGTAAAAAAGCCCACAATGCCAGATTCGTCAAATGCGGTAAAAGGCATCAATGATTTCACAGAATTAAATTCTTTCTCCGTAATGGGATAGTTTCCAAGCATCCCTGCTGTCCATTTATAAAAATCCGCTTCATTTTTACACCAGGATAGGATCTCACAGACATCCGTATCTTTGTAAGGTCTTAATCTGATCATTTTTGCGCCTTTCTAATTCTATTTTCTGTACCGAGTTTCATTTATTAAGCTTAGGATTAAAGCTTTTGAATGTGATGAATCGCCGGATCATCCTACTGCCAGTGCCTACTCTGTAAATAAAATCTGTAAATCAATATCTTCGCAGTCATATCCCACAAGTTTCAATCTATTCTGCCCGGGCGTTAATGATACGGTTTTTGTTACAAATCCATCTCCATATCCTGTGCCTCATCCGTCATGTCTGACCATATTGTTTCACGTCCGTCAAATTTAGAAACCGTAATGGAACATCCTGTATCGGTTGTATTTGCTACGGATCTTTCTTTGGCATAATGGTCTTCTGCTTTTGCAATCTTTTCGGCAGATTCGTATTCTGCCTTAGCAAATCCATTACCACATCCTGATACGGATAAACACAGCAATACTGCTAAAACAATGCGCACTTTCTTCATGCCTTTTAACATCTTTTCAACTTTTCCTTCCACATAAATTGGGGATTTCCCTCTAAATTCAGTTTACTATATGTAAGGCAATGCGTCTATAACAAGAACTGTTTTTCAATCTGCTTTTCTGCTTCAGGTATGCAGATGTCCGCTTTTTACTTCGGAGGATAGGTTTTGGCAAATCTTTTTACTTTTGGTAAAAATAAAGGTTTTGCCACGCGGCAAAACCCTCTTTGAATATTTACCTCAAATCAGCCATTTTTCCCAGCCATGACTATTCCGTCTATTACAAATCCCTTTACCGATATCTCAATACAATTCAAAGATCCCTATTGGACTTATGAGATTTTGGAATCATACTGTTTACAAAATTTTTATATTCTTATATATGAATCATTTCTTTCACACTACCCCCTTCCAATTCCGCGACACTGGTGGCAGAATTGAAAGGTTCTACTCTTCCCACATTTCACGATAATTATAAATATAATCATTTACTAATTGCGGATACCTTGAATACAAGCCTCAACAAAGTTACTTAAACAATATCCGCATTTTATCAAAATGTTTCAAGTTAATATACTGGAATTTAATTTCCGAAAACCATTTAATCAACCTTAATAATTTTAATTTTATATTTTCCGATAAAGTTTCTATGTTTTGCTGTTAATGTATATATATCTGCATTGTCCAATGTATGAAAAGTTTCTAATTCTTTTGCTTTATCTAATTGATACACCACATTACCATCTGAATCATGTAAAACTAAGTCTAAATCACCATGTTTTATATTACAACTAAATAAAAACTTTATTCTGTCACCTGCCTCTCCTGAAAATGAAATTTCAGAATTTGAAGTTATCTGTTCTGAATAACTATGATTCATATTACCTAATATTTTAGGTCTAATTAATAAGTAAACAATTATCATCACAATAACCACTGTAATAAGACATATTATTACATTTTTCTTTTTCATTGACTCTCCTTTGCACCAAATTATGATTTCTCATTGTGTTCAGTTTAGAATACTTAAGTTAATGCATCCATAACAAGCACCGTTTTCCAACCTACTTTTCGGTTTCAAGTAATCTAATGACAGGCATCTGCCCTAGGTACCGAATTTGTCCAATATTAAGCATTTTATCCCGTAGTATCAACCTTTCCGCACGAGAAACGTGACAGTTTCCACATGCGGTGGGACAGAGGTTTTATACTACATGGCAAAAATATTTTCATTACATAATGGTGGGGTAGATTTCTTCGATTATTCTCCCTCTCTTACCCCTTTTGAAGGAAAATCACCCCTTTATGAATTAATTTACCCCTCCCACAAAAATTACACTATCTTTAAGTAAAGTTAATTTGATTTTTCTTTATCATATTCCAATGCTCTGTACTCCCTTTGCAATTCCTGTGACAGCTCTTCTTCACTTGGAAGATATAGCTTATACTTAGAAGCAAAAATATGCGTTTCATTTTCCGGTAAGGTATACTTTACTACAGATTCACTTTTATCCGCACAAAGAACAATTCCTATCGGTGGATTATCTCCTTCATTCATCAATTCACGTTCATAGTAATGTACATACATCTGCATCTGCCCTAAATCCTGATGTGTCAAATCCCCAATTTTTAAATCAATTAATACAAAGCATTTCAAAATATAATTATAAAAAACAAGGTCTATTCGGAAATGCCGGCCATCAAATGTAATCCTCTTCTGTCTGGCAACAAAAGAAAATCCTCTCCCCAATTCTAAGAGAAACTTTTGCAAATGCGTTATCAATGCCCCTTCAAGATCGCTTTCATAAAAATCGTCATTCGGATTTAATCCCAGAAACTCTAATACATATGGATCGCGAATAATATCCTCTGGCACTTTTGCGGACTCCAATTTCTGAATCTCCCTTGAGACTTTTTCTTTATTTTGGCTGGACAACAATCTTTCATAAAAGAACGAATTAATTTGTCTTTCTAACTGCCGTGTGCTCCAATTCGATTTTATTGCTTCTTCTGTATAGAATTCACGGGCATTTTCATTTTCCACGCGCATAAGCAGGCGATAATGTGTCCAACTCAATTCGTCACGCAGTGCGTGACTATTTGGAAATGTCAGATAAAACTGTCTCATGTATTTAAGATTAGTCGGTGTGAAACCTTTACCAAAATCTATAGTCATTTGTTTGGATAATTCCGCTATTAATCTACTCCCATATTCTGCTTTTTCATAGCCATCCTGCTGTTCCACGATACTTTTCCCTATATTCCAGTATGCTTCCACCATGGCAAAGTTTGCAGTTTGATATACTTTGTTTCTGGCTTCTGAAAGAATATGTTTTATTTGTTCATAAAATTGTTGTTCCATATCCCCTCCATGGAGTCAATTGCTCTTAATTTTTATATCAAATTCGTTATGTTACACTTATTAACGCCTTACATATTTTACTTGTGATGAATGGAAAGCACATTCCACGATATTATACTTTTTTAAAAATAAATTCATATCAACTTCACTAATCCGATTACAGGGACCAGCAATTATCTCTTTTATTAATTTATTTGTCTTATCAATTTCACTAAATGAAACCTCTAAATAAGGGACTATATTCTTTGAAGTCACCTGAAAATTCAAGCGTTCATTTATAAACTCTAAAGCTACCTGATTCCATTGCTCATCATTTCCTAGCATTCTCACTAACTTTACTTTATTTGTTTCCTTATTAATCGGGTTATCTAAATACAATCGCCATTCGCACTCTTCTTTAAAACCGTCCATTTTATAACATACGGTTTCATTTATTTGTTGCAGAATATTAAAGCGTATATTTTCAAATATATAATTACCAAATTCTAACCCATCTTCGATTATCACATCCCCTTCCATTATTGCATTTAACACAGTATTAATAATGTACAAAATCTCCTTGGCACTGTTATAAATTAACTGTTTTCGTTCCTCTGGTGAAAGATAGATTACTTTTTCTAACCTAAGTAAACTACTATTCTGTGCATATTTTTCTAACATGGTAAAATCAAAACCTAGAGCAACTCCTTGAGCATCATTAGCATATCCTCTCCATTGGCTTAACAAGTCCCCTTCTTCTGAAAAGCAAGCTACATATGTTGATATATTACCGCTTTGAATCGACTTTGTAATCTCTTTCTCCATATCTTTTACAAAATGCTGCCATGCAATACTATCTCTTTTTTCATTATAACAAAATTCATAATCAAACCCGTTAAAATTATTATAGATATTTAACAATTCGTCAAAAAATTCCGGAAACAAAATATTCATTTCAAAGGAATCATTACTCTTTATAATATCAGATAAACGAATAGTTTTTCCTTTAAGGATATTATATGCTTTTTCATTGCTACAATAATGATATAAAATATTACTTTTCATATCTATATTCTCCTTAGTAGAAAATTAATATTTCAGATAAACCGTTTATAACAAAAGCCGTTCAATAATGATACAATTAGGACTTGATAATTGTTCTGTTACAGAGTTTAGTTTTCTCCATGCAATATATCTTTTGCCAAAATGTAGGGGTTTTGCCGGATTGTATCTTTTGCCCTACAAAACCCTCATTTTCAAACTATCCGGCGTTATCCCCGTCCCCTTATCTACGAAAACTTATCCATCTTACCCTCCACAAAAACACAACTCCATTTTCTCCAAATAATCCCTCAAACCCGCCTGGAATCAAGGTTTCCGCACCAGCAACACGGCGGTCTCCACATGCTCCGTCCAAGCAAACATATCATAAGGCACAGCTCTCACTGCCTCATACCCCTTCTTAACCAAATACCTCAAATCTCTTGCCAGTGTCTCCGGATTACAGGAAATGTACACCACCTTCTTTGGTCCCAGCTTCACTACAGATGACAGAAAAGCCTCATCACTGCCAGCCCTGGGCGGGTCCATAAAAACCACATCTGCCTTTTCTCCCTCCGAGGCCATCTGCACCATAAAGGCTCCGGCATCCCCCTGAAAAGCCCTGAAATTTTTACTGCCGTTTCTCTTTGCATTGATACCTGCATCACGCACCGCATCTTTATTTAATTCCACGCCGATCACTTCCTTTGCGTGTTTTGCGGCGATCAGGCCAATGGTCCCGATACCACAGTATGCGTCGATCACCCGCTCTTTTCCTGTCAGCCCTGCAAATTCTACTGCCTTTCCATACAGCTTTTCTGTCTGTACAGGATTCACCTGGTAGAAAGAGGAGGGTGAGATTCGGAAAGTACAGCCGCACAGCTCATCCTCGATATATCCCTTTCCGTAAATGGTAATGTTCCTTTCCCCCAGCACCATGCTCGTCCTCTTGTCATTTACATTCAGGATCACCGTTGTGATCTCAGGATGCAGTTTTCTCAGTGCCTTCACAAAATTATTCTTTGATGGGAAAATAGGCGAAACGGCTACTAAGACTACCATGATCTCGCCGCTTGCAAATCCCCTGCGCACCATAACGTGCCGAAGAAGCCCATATCCGCTGTCCTCGCTGTAAATCTTAATCTTAAAAGACTTCAAAAGTCCTCGGATGTCCTTTACAATAACATCTGCTTTCTCATCTTCTATGAGACAGTCATCCACAGGCACCACCCTGTGTGTTCCCTCTGCATACTTTCCGGAAACCGCACTTCCGTCGCGGAGATGGGCAAAAGAAGCGTGTACTTTATTCCTGTAATGATAAGGATTCTCCATGCCCACGATGGGCTCCACTTTACAAATTCCTTTTAAGAGCTTCCTTACCTGCTTTTCCTTGCCTTCTAGATGCTCCTTATATGAAACACCTCTGCAGCTGCATCCTCCGCATTTCTTGACCACAGGACATTTTTTTATTTCCATTTTGTTTTCCATATATAACAACCTTTCTATCTGCTCTCTTCTGAAACATCATTTCACACCCAAACAGCGTTTCACACCTAAACAGCGTTTCACACCTATGCCGCCTTTCATTTATTATATCCGGTAAACCTGTCCGCGTCCATAAAAAGAACAGAGAACCTTCCTATTACAATGAAACAACGGCAGATTCCTCCGTAACACGAAGGCCTCTGCCGCCACCTTATTCCTCTTTTTCCAACTGCCGTATCAAATACCGCCCCACCACTTTTGAAAATCCATTTACATTATGGATATAGGCAAAATCTTTTCCGAAAATTTTCTTCTCCGCCGGCAGATCTTTCTCCTCCCCGGCAAATACACCGAGAACGCACACCCCCTGGTTTCTCAGTCTTCTCACCTCAAAAGCCGTATCTGATATGGCGTATTTCCCTTGATAAGGCTGTGGATTCCTGGCATTGGGCCGGTTCAGTATCACATCATAGGGACGCCCGTCACTTAATACGATCAGAACCTTATGTTCCTCATCCCGATTCAGCAGTTCATGGCCTGCGGCTTTCAGGGCAAGTCCATCCCTGTTGTTAGAGGATGTGATATATTCAAAGATATTATTGTTTGCGCTTCTGTCATCCTCATAACCGCGAAAACGGTGCATGATCGTATAATCCCAGAAAGTACAAAAGCTCATCACCCTGTGGGGTATATTCACATTACTCAGCGCCTCACTCAAAATATAAGCCTGCATAGCAACCTGCCCCTGTCTGCTCCTCTGTGACCCGCTGGCATCTATAAGCACATCCACCACAAAGTCACTGTTGTCCTGCTTCAGCTCCCGGACAAAGATTTTTGCGTCATTTGTCCTACTTACCCTCCACAGCCGGGAGGGAATGATCTTCCCCCTGTCTGACAGCACTTCATCCGTCTCATCACGCATAGTAAAGGCCTTTTTCAGCATATCTGTCAGCGTCCAGATATTATTTTTCACCATTCTGTGATTGTTATGGTAAGCGTATAAATTCTTGTCTTTCTGTTTTTTGGCATATTCATACTGATAATTGCGAAGTACCGGATTCTTTAAAACGCCCTCTGTGAAATACAGGCTGCAGTCCCCGTGAATTCCCCTGCACAATAAATAATTCAGACGTTTTTCCTCGGGTTCTGTCAGATAAGTCTTTCCATAATTTCTCTGTACATAGCTGTACATACGCTCCAGAGCCTTTTCATCCACTACCAGCACCTTTTTCCTGTTGGCAGTCTCCTCTTCTCCGTCCTCTTCTTTCTCCTGTTGCTTTTCCTGTTCCATCATATCCAGGTTGGTCATGCTCTCTGTCACCTTGTCAAGATAGGCAGAAAAGGTTTCCTCCAGAGCCTCCTCATCCAGATAATCCTTCCAGGAGAACTCTGTCAGTTCCTCCAGAGTAACCGCCAGCACACGCTCCAGGGAACCATGCTGCTTTTCAAACTGCGGATCCACGATCTCATTATAAAGAAAATCCACAGTCCGTATGACTTCCATGGTATCCGCGGCATGTTTCAGCTCATACACCCTCTCCATGAACCCCCGCAGTCTGTCAGTGGCCGGCTCTTCTCCGTTCAATGCCTCCTTGAAAAGTGATATTTTTAACCGGCCTGCCTCATATTCTACCAATTGGGAAAAATCCAGCTCCAAGGTATCCTCAAAAGCTTTTCTCCTGATTTCCCCTACACCTTCTCTTTCCGCCATGATCCGATCACAGACTGCCCACTCAATACAAAGCTGCGCAAGGCTGATCAGTTCCCCCTCTGAAGCATGGAGGTATATCTTCTTGACCAGATACAGGGAAAGCTCTTCCCGGTCAAAATAACGGGCAAAAGCCCCCTGTTTGATACCGTCATAGAGCGCAATATACCTGGAACGGCGAAAGCTCTCAAGATCCGGTTTCACATCCAGTGTATAATCTCCGCTTACTGTCCACATCAGGTTGCGGATCCTGTTTTCCAGCTCCAGCTCAAATTCTTCTCTCATTGAAATACATCCCCTGTAGTCCAGGATTCCGGAATTCTTGTCATGACCACATCCTGAACGATCTCTTTTTCAAACACATCAAAACACTTGTTGACCACACCCATACGGACAGCCAGAGCAGGAGAAAGCCCACAGGAAACTGCCTTCAAGGCTCCCAGCATTCCACGCAGGTCAAGGGATTTTGTGGTAATCTCGCTGTTTCCTGCCTTTGTCTGCAGGTCCATGAAAAGCCCGATCCACTGTCTCAGAGCGTTTTCTTTTATCTCCGGGAATTTTCTCCGGAATATATACTCCAGGGTCTCCTCGTTCTGCGGCGGCATGTCGATCACAAGGAAACGGGAAACCAAAGCCTCATTCAGTTCTTTGGTGCCTGCATACCCGTAATTCATCGTTCCGATAAACCGCGCCGCGTCGTGCAGATCGATCTTATCATATCCTGGCACGTCAATGCAGCGCCTGTAATCCAGGGAGGCATGAAGAACAGAAACCGCATCATTCTTCGCCATATTGATTTCATCCAGAACTCCAAAACCACCGAACTCTGCGCACCGGTATATACTGCCTTTGCGCAGTTCCACCTCGTTATTGACAAATGTGTCTGTACCGATCAGATCACCGCTGTTGGTATTTACATGAAAAGAAACATTGTATACCGGCCGGCCGAAGATCCAGGCCAGATTCTCCGCCAGCATATTTTTCCCTGTAGCTTTAGGGCCTGTCAGAAGCAGGTTCTCCCCTTCCAAAAGGGCCGCGATTCCCATTTCCAGAACTTCTCTGCCATAAAACGGCATATCCGGACAGATGACACGCCCTTTAGCCTCCTCCGCCACATCATATTTTGACCGGAATTCCTCTACTCCGTCAATAAGTCCGCTGTCCACACCCTGTTCCCGTAAAAATTCCAATTCTTTCTCCATGTCCAATTCCTCTCACCTGTTTATTCTTCTCTTACTCTACATCAGAGTAATGATAAAATACGTTCTAACTGTTACAGCACCCGCACAGTTACCATCAAAAATCCATGCTGAATCATCTCTTGTGATAGATTTTGCCCGGCTGCTGAATATTATCTTATGGTCAGCACTGTTCATGCGCAGACCTATTGAATCATTTCAATGTGTCATATAAACTATAAAACTCATACCTTTTCTGAATCCTACCATACCACATCGTTTACAGTCTGTTGCAGATGCAACACCACTTTTATTATTATAACACAAAAGGTGTTCCGAATCTGCGTCCGGAACACCTTTTTCTGTTTCATTTATAATACTTTCTGATTGTTCAGGCAAGTCTGTACATTTGCTTAACCCTTACTTAACTGCCAGGTGCCGGAAACATATGAACTATAGAATACATATCCATGGCGGAATGGCCCTTTACAAAATATTTCCTTGCAAAATTATCTCGCCAGAATAACTCGGGCAGATGGGTTCCCGCAAATGGAATCTCGTAAATAGATTCTCACAGGGAAATGGTTCCGGCCAAATGGATTCCCGCAGGGAAATAATCCCCGCTAATGGGTTCCCGCAGGTGTATAGTTCCCGCCAAATGGATTCCCGCAGGGAAATAATCCCCGCTAATGAGTTCCCGCAGGCGTATAGTTCCCGCCTAATGGATTCCCGCAGGGAAATAGTCCCCGCTAATGAGTTCCCGCAAGTGTATAATTCCCGGCAAATAGTTCCCGCGTTCATTCTACTCTGTAAGTATGCAAATATAACAGACTACATTTTATGCCATTTGTCTTTATACATCAAACAACAAGTCCCCGTAAGAAGGCATTGGCCAGATTTCTTTGTCCACGATCATTTCCAATTCATCCACAGGGCGGCGGAGTGCTTCCATTGCAGGCATTACCTTTTCACGGTAAAAGAAGGCACGCTCTTTTCCTTCCTCCATATCTGCCGCTGTCTTTGCCACATCTTTTAAGTGATTCAGCGCATCCCTGGTATCCTTCAGAAGAGCGGATGTATCTCTGAGCAGTTCTGTCTGCACATCCACATCCAGAATACCTGCTGATACTACTGCATTGACAGAATCCGCCAGATTCTTTGTATATTTAATGACTGCGGGTATGATCTGCTTGCTGGCAACATCTATCATAGTCCTTGCCTCAATATTGATAGCCTTGGAATAAGTCTCGTATTTAATCTCTTTTCTGGATTCCAGCTCTGCTCTTGTAAACACGCCGAACTCCTCAAAAAGACTCACAGACTCTTCATAAGTCAGGGCTTCCACGGCTTCCACCATACATCCGATATTGGGAAGTCCTCTCTTTGCTGCCTCTTCCACCCATTCCTCAGAATATCCGTTGCCGTTAAATACAATCCTCTGGTGCTTTGTAAAATTCTTCTTGATCAGGTCATGGACCGCCATATCAAAGTCTTCCGCCTTCTCCAGCACATCGCAGGCTTCCTTAAAGGACTGGGCAACAATGGTATTCAGGACCATATTGGCAGGAGCAATAGAATCCCTTGCCCCAACCATACGGAATTCAAACTTATTGCCTGTGAAGGCAAACGGTGAAGTCCTGTTCCTGTCAGTGGTATCACGCATAAACTCAGGAATAGATTTGACGCCCGTCTCCAGCATCTCGCTCTCAATGCTGTGGTCAGCCATACCTGTTGTGATCAACTGGTTCATAACATCTGTGAGCTGATCTCCCAAGAATACAGAGATAATAGCAGGAGGAGCCTCATTCGCTCCCAGACGATGGTCATTTCCCACATCTGCCGCAGATTCCCGAAGCAGCGCGGCGTGTCTATCCACAGCCTTCAGCACACAGCTTAAAACCAGCAGGAATTGGATATTCTGATGGGGTGTGATACCCGGATCAAGCAGGTTCACTCCTGTATCTGTAGTCAGGGACCAGTTGTTGTGCTTGCCGGAACCATTTACACCTGCAAACGGCTTTTCATGGAGCAGGCATTTCATCCCGTGCTGAGAAGCTATTCGCTTCAGGGTCTGCATAATGATCTGGTTATGGTCAGCCTCCACGTTGACTTCCGCATAGATAGGCGCCAATTCATGCTGTGCAGGAGCCGCTTCGTTATGCTGTGTCTTGGAAGTAACCCCCAGTTTCCACAGTTCCTCATTCACGTGCTTCATATATGCAGATATTTTCTGACGGATGGTTCCCAGGTAATGGTCATCCATCTCCTGACCCTTAGGAGGCATAGCACCGAAGAGAGTACGTCCTGTAAAGGTCAGATCCTTCCTCTGCATAAAGTTTTTATCACTCACCAGAAAATACTCCTGCTCCGCTCCCACGGAAGGGGTAACTTTCTTGGCAGTTGTATCACCAAAAAGACGAATCAGGCGCAACGCCTGTTTATTGATAGCCTGCATAGAACGCAGCAGTGGGGTCTTCTGATCGAGCGCTTCCCCTGTATAGGAACAAAATGCCGTAGGAATACAGAGTGTGGCACCTGCCGCATCATGCCTTACAAAAGCCGGAGAGGTACAGTCCCATACCGTATATCCCCTGGCCTCAAAGGTAGCGCGCAGTCCTCCGGACGGGAAAGAAGACGCATCCGGTTCGCCTTTGATCAGCTCTTTTCCGGAAAAACTCATAAGAACTTTTCCACTGGGCAGCGGTGCTGTAATAAAAGAATCATGCTTCTCAGCAGTTACGCCTGTCAGCGGCTGAAACCAGTGAGTATAATGTGTTGCCCCTTTTTCAATCGCCCATTCCTTCATCTCATGGGCAATCACATCTGCCATCTCAGGAGACAGTTCTTTTCCCTCCAGGATTGCATGTTTCAAATCCTTGTAAACCTTTTTCGGAAGACGCTGCTGCATGACGGTGTCGTTAAACACGTCCTCTCCAAAAATTTCAGATACATTTGTATACTCGCTCATATGTTTTTCCTTTCCTTACTGTGCTGCCCCATACTACATCTCTCCCAGGCCCCATATCATTCTCTTGACAAACCACACGTCCCCGCACCTGAGAACCACGGAGACCTCTGGTCATTGAAACTGTTTCTAAGATACCTCAAAAACCACTAAAAATCAAGAAAAAATTTACAATTTACCCTCTCAGAGAGCCAATTGCCAGCAAAAGAAGGCACACTCCACTGAGCCAGGACAAATCCCGGTTCAATATATGCCTGGTTCCATGCCCCAGCATCCATCCTGCCTCCATGACCGCTATACCGGCCAAAAAAGAGCCTATGACCAGCATCACCTGCCCGGACTGTACCAGACCGGTACCAATACCCACAGCTATACTGTCAAGAGACAATATAAAAGCAAGCCCCAGTCCCTCCAGCAGATTCAGTGCCTTTACTTTCTCTGACTCTTCTTCCCCTTTCTTTAAAAAATAGGAGAAAAGCCTGTAACATCCAATTCCAAACAGCAGGAGAAATCCAAGTCTCCCCGTAACCCCTTCCGGAAGCAGCGCCGCCAGACGGCCCCCCATAAAAATCGCAGTACCTAAAATAGTGCTCATCAGCAGGTTCATACACACTACAATGCCAAACGGCATCTTAGTTTTACTAACTCCATAAGCAAAACTGACCACGAAAGAATCCATGGTCAGTGCAAGAATCAACAATATACCCTTTAAAACAGCTAGATAATTCATTGCACACCTGATTAGTTTCTGTTTCTATTATAGTATTCCGGTGTGTGCAGAAGTGGTATCCCTATGACAGTGTATTGATTTTACAGATGCGATGTCTCTATGACAACGTATTGGTTTGTGCAGAGGCAATATCCTTATGGCAACGTATTAGTTTGTACAGATGCGGTATCCTTATGGCAACATATTAGTTTGTACAGATGCGGTATCCTTATTCCAGCGTATTGGTTTGTGCAGAGGCACCATCGCCATGACTATTCCACGTATTGGTTTTTACTGATGCGCCATGACTTATTCCGCCTTGTTGATTTTTACTGATGCGCCATGGCTATTCTACCATATTGGTTTTTACTGATGCGCTATTCCCTATTCCTACTTTTGGGTTTGTACCGAAGTTCCATCCTTATTCCAGCGTATTGATGAGAGGAACCGTATCATCCTCCGCGATCATGATCTGTACCGCATGCTTCATATTTGTAATTTCCACATCCCTGTGCTCTCCTCCAAACTCCCCGTCCAGAGTCCAGGAAACAGGGCCTACACAGGAAATTCTAAGTGAAGACGTTTTGAAAGATTCAATCAGTTTCGTATCCGCCCCACCAAGCATGGAGGCAATGATCTCATTCAGCTCCAATATATTTTTAGGCCTGTGCACCAGCATAACTTCAAATACTCCGTCATCCAGCATAACATCCGGGCCTGTCAATTTCCGGAATCCCCCAACAGAGGTTGCATTGCTCACCATCCCAAAGATAAACTCCCCCTCCATGGTACATTCCAGGCTCTCCACAGTCATATTGTAAGATTTAATATTAAACAGTCTCTGGGTTCCTTCCAATATATAAGCAGCATGACCCAAGATATTCTTCAAATCCTGGTTCGTCTCATAAGAAACATCTGTAAACAATCCAAAGGCCGCAATATAAACGAAAAAGTCATCATTAAACTTCCCCACATCAAAAGCATGCGCCCTTCCCTCCACAATGTCCACAGCCGCCTCCAGCATATTTTTAGATACATGCAAACTATTGGCAAAGTCATTGGTACTCCCCGCAGGAATATAGCCTATAGGTGTGGAGTGTCCTCCCTCCATGATCCCGGTGACGATCTCATCCAGGGTCCCGTCTCCACCGCTGGTAACCAAGAGGTCATATTCTCCGCCCTTACGCCTGGCAACCCTCTGACCATCCCTGTAAGCCTGCGTAGGATGCACAGTCACCTCATAACCCGCCTTCACAAATATATCAAGAATATCCACCAACCGGTTCTTAATACTCCCCTTACCGGCCCTAGGATTAAAAATAAACAACATCCTCTTACCCATAACTGATCCTCCCTTTTCATCTTCAGATTATTTTACTACCGAACCCCCAATTATACAACCACATTTCCCCTCCCTTTATTCTAAACCTTTTATTTTCCTTCTATTTTTTCTTTTATTCTTTCTTTTCTTTTTTCTTTTTATCTTTTTATCCCCTTTTTCCCGCATGACACTCTCAGGGGAACCCGTGGCAGGGAGCAGCCCTGTGGTATCCTGTGAGCGGTGTTTCACGGAGCGCCTGGGAGATCCACCTGCCTCAGACGCTTAATGAGGAAGCCCTTGCTGACGAATTTAGCGACTGAGAGCAGGTTAGCTCCCTGGCAAGCGCAGTGCACCGTTCACAGGATACCACAGGGCTGTTCCCTGCCACGGGTTCCCCGTCCCCCTCATACAAAAAAAGGCCCCCAGGTTCCCCCAGAGGCCCAATAACCACATATTAAACTAACTCTAAAACAACTTCCATAGCAGCGTCGCCCTTACGCGGTCCGATTTTGATGATTCTTGTATAACCACCATTACGGTCAACGTATTTCGGAGCGATTTCAGTAAACATCCTGTCTACCATGTCCACTTCTTTGGTGTTTTTCTTTCTTCCGGCAGCTGCAACAGGAACTTCCTTGATTGGATAGAACACTTTCAGCATCTGTCTTCTGGCATGTAATCTGGAAGCAGA
This sequence comes from Blautia coccoides, assembly GCF_034355335.1. Lineage (NCBI taxonomy): Bacteria > Bacillati > Bacillota > Clostridia > Lachnospirales > Lachnospiraceae > Blautia > Blautia producta. Next base: position 1,184,023 of record NZ_CP136422.1, on the reverse strand, counting down.
GTCTTTTTTGATCTCTTTTTCCACTTCGTCATATACGGTAACTTTCTTACCATCAACAACTTCTTTTACTCTCTTTCCGTCAGCATCTTTGCGCGGAACTTTTGCCATAACTTTAACTGTCTCGAAGTTATCTTTTTCTTTTACTGCCATAGCAATTAAGCCTTCAGCAATTTTACGGACTTCTTTTGCTCTGGTCTCAGTGGTAACGATTTTTCCGTGATATAACAGATTTGTCACCTGATTTCTCAGTAATGCTTTTCTCTGGTCAGATGTTCTGCCTAACTTTCTATATTTTGCCATCTCAATATTTCCTCCATTTGTGGAACAATATGCCATGCTTCTTCGGTCTTACTGACATACTGCTTTTTGCCCATAAATTCCTATCAGAGACTTACTCCTCGCTGGGATTTAACTGTAAGCCTAATTCTTTCAGCTTCGCAAGCACTTCTTCCAGAGATTTGCGTCCCAGGTTACGGACTTTCATCATATCCTCTGAAGTACGGTTGCAAAGTTCTTCTACTGTATTGATACCAGCACGTTTTAAGCAGTTGTAGGAACGAACGGATAATTCAAGTTCATCGATATTCATCTCCAGAACTTTTTCTTTCTCGTCATCTTCCTTCTCGATCATGACTTCTGCAGTCTTTGCACTTTCAGAAAGGTCAATAAAGAGGCTTAAATGCTCGCTCAGTACTTTAGCCGCAAGGCTGACTGCCTCATCGGCGTCCAGGGTACCATTGGTGTAAATATCCAGTGTCAGTTTATCAAAGTCAGTAACCTGACCAACACGGGTATTCTCAACAGTCATGTTCACACGCTCTACCGGAGTATAAATTGCATCAACAGCAATCACACCAATCGGCATATCGTCTGTTTTTCCTTTGTCAGCGCTGACATATCCGCGACCCTTGGTAATTGTCAGTTCTGCATTGAATTTGCATCCTGTGCCGCCGTTTAAGGTGGCAATTACCTGTTCTGGGTTCAGGACTTCGATATCCTGGTCTACCTGGATATCTGCGCCTGTGACAACACCTTCGCCTTCAAACTCGATATAAGCTGTCTTGGGTTCTGTGCTGTCGCTTGTGTTCTTGATTGCCAGGTTTTTCAGATTCATGATGATCTGTGTCACATCCTCTTTCACACCTGGAATAGAACTGAATTCGTGCAGAACGCCGTCAATCTTGACCTGGCTCACTGCGGCACCCGGTAAAGAAGAAAGCATGATTCTTCTCAAAGAGTTGCCAAGAGTAATACCATATCCTCGCTCCAGTGGTTCCACAACGAATTTCCCATATCTCTTATCATCAGACATTTCTGTGATTTGAATTTTGGGTTTGTTAAAATCGAACATGCAAAGCCCTCCTTGCTACGTGCATATTACTTAGAATACAACTCGACGATCAACATCTCATCAACAGGAACGTCGATTTCCTCTCTTGTCGGAAGTGCTTTTACTTCACCTTTCAGATTTTCCTGGTCAACATCTAACCAACCCGGAACAAGACGTCCGCCTGTTGCTTCCAGTACGTCTTTATATCTCTGAGAAGATTTGCATTTTTCTTTGATTTCGATTGTATCTCCGGCTTTTACCAGGTAAGACGGAATATTTACCTGTTTGCCGTTTACCATTACATGTTTATGGTCAACGATCTGTCTTGCTTCTCTTCTGGTTCTTGCGAATCCCATACGGAAGATAACATTGTCCAGACGTGTTTCCAGCATGATCATCAGGTTTTCACCTGTCTGGCCCTGTTTCTGGTCAGCCTTTACGTAGTAGTTACGGAAAGGTTTCTCCAGAACGCCGTAGATGAATTTAGCTTTCTGTTTTTCTCTTAACTGAAGTCCGTACTCAGACATTTTTCTGTTTGCTCTTCTTAACTGTCTGGTGGATTTCTTGTCAATACCCATATATACAGGATCCAGACCCAGGGATCTGCATCTTTTCAGAACTGGTACTCTATTTACTGCCATGATTTCTTAACCTCCTAATTAGACTCTTCTACGTTTTGGTGGACGGCATCCGTTGTGGGGAACCGGTGTTACGTCGCGAATGCTTGTAACTTCCAGACCACAAGCTGAGAGCGCACGGATTGCTGCTTCTCTTCCTGATCCCGGTCCTTTTACAAAAACGTCAACAGTCTTCAGACCATGAACTAACGCTGCTTTTGTAGCAGTCTCTGCAGCCATCTGTGCTGCATATGGAGTAGATTTCCTTGAACCTTTAAATCCCAGACCACCGGCACTTGCCCATGATAAAGCATTTCCTTCAGCATCTGTCAATGTTACGATCGTATTGTTGAAAGATGACTGGATATGTGCCTGTCCGCGTTCAACGTTTTTCTTAATACGCTTTTTTGTCACTTTTTTTGTAACTTTAGCCATTTTTAAACTAACCTACTTTCTCACTTAATCAAATATTATCATGTTTCTTATATCAACCACAGAAAGCACACATTGTGTACTTTCCATTGTTATAAATTATTTCTTCTTGTTAGCAACAGTTCTCTTCGGGCCTTTTCTGGTTCTTGCATTTGTCTTAGTCTTCTGTCCACGAACCGGAAGTCCTTTTCTGTGACGGATTCCTCTGTAGCATCCGATTTCCTGTAATCTCTTGATGTTCAGAGCGATTTCTCTTCTCAGATCACCTTCTACAGCGATATTCAGTTCATCGATTGCATCACGGATTTTTCCTACTTCTTCGTCAGTTAAATCCCTGCAGCGAGTGTCAGGGTTTACACCTGCCTCTACTAAGATACGGTCAGCGCTTGTTCTACCAATTCCGTAGATATAAGTCAGACCAATTTCAACACGTTTTTCTCTTGGTAAGTCTACACCAGCTATACGAGCCATGTACTTGTTCCTCCATTGTTCTTAATAAATATTGTTCCTAATTGGGATACATAAAAATGACGGGTCTCTATGCATCCAGCCGCAAAATAAAATTTTACGCAGCCTTTCCGTCACGGCAGAGCGACGGTATTAAGCAATATTCTGCAATCGCCCTCTCGGCAGGACGACAAACGTGATATATTACTATATTTGATCAGTATGAACAACGCAACCTTGCGTTTCATACTGCAGCCGCACTAAAATATTACACAAATCTCATCAACTATCAAACACTCACTCAAATATCATGCCCAACAAACAGGCAGTCCAAAAGAGTCCCATGCTTAACCCTGACGCTGTTTGTGTTTCGGGTTTTCACAGATAATTCTGATACTGCCTTTTCTCTTGATAACTTTGCATTTTTCGCAAATCGGTTTTACAGATGATCTTACCTTCACGGATAACCCTCCTTTCTGGATTTCTCTGCACATGGGCATAAAAAGTCCACGTACGAGCACAAAAGTACGTTTTTAATGATAACACTCTTTTTACAAGAACGCAAGCACTTTTTTTAATTTTAACCCCATTTTCTCACCCTATTCACACCTAAAAGATTTTCTCCCAAAAAATCTCCCCCAAAACCCTTTCCTTCTATACCTATTCCCCCTAACCACACATCCCCCTTACTCCAGAATATCAGCATCCCTCTACACTATCGCATCTGAAAATATCAACAGCCATCCCATACTTTCTCCTCCGAAAATCGCGACACCCATCTCATTCTTTCTCTTCCAAAAATTGCGCCAGCCATCTCATTCTTTCTTCTCCGAAAATTACAGCAGCCATCTCATTCTTTCTTCTCCGATAATTACAACAGCCATCTCATTCTTTCTTCTCCCATAATTACAGCAGCCATCTCATTCTTTCTTCTCCCATAATTACAACAGCCATCTCATTCTTTCTTCTCCCATAATTACAGCAGCCATCTCATTCTTTCTTCTCCCATAATTACAGCAGCCATCTCATTCTTTCTTCTCCCATAATTACAGCAGCCATCTCATTCTTTCTTCTCCCATAATTACAGTATCCATTTTATATTTTCTCGACCATAAATTACAGCAAGCATCTCATTCTTTCTCTTCCAATAATTACAGCAGCCATCTCTTTTTTTCTCTTCCAAAAATCCCAGCAGTCATCTCAAACCATCGCATCTGAGAACACCAGGGGAGGCCGTAGGAGGCAGGGGCGGGAGAGGGAATGGGATGAGCGGCGTTTCACGGAGCGTCTGGGAGATCCACCTGCCTCAGTCACTTAATGAAGAAGCCACTGCTGATGAATTTAGTGAATGGGAGCAGGTTAGCTCCCTGACAAGCGCAGTGCGCCGCTCATCCCATTCCCTCTCCCGCCCCTGTCTCCTACGGTCTCCCCGTCCGCCTTCATCCCCCCGTCCGCCTTCATCCTCCCGCATCTGCACTCATCCATCCCCTATAAAAAAAAGCGGAGACACCCCCTCCCTAAAGAAGCCCGCATCTCCACTCCATTTCCCAATTCAGGAACTATTTTCTACTTGTCTCTCCAGATAATCCTGCCCTTACTCAAATCATACGGTGACATCTCGATCGTAACCTTATCACCCGGAAGAATCCTGATAAAATTCATCCTCAGTTTCCCGCTGATATGCGCCAGAATTACATGCTTATTCTCCAGTTCCACCTTAAACATAGCGTTTGGCAACTTTTCAAGCACTGTTCCTTCTACTTCAATAACGTCTGCCTTTGACATAAATCAAACCTCCTGTTTGCTTCTATATTCTTTTATCACTCTTTTGATAGTTTCATTTTTCAGTTCTCCACCCTCACTGAGTATTCCCTCAATGACCGGGGAGATTCTGCGGTTAATCTGGACATGCCTCAATTTCTTCTTCTTGGGATGCTCACAAGTCCTAAGCGTTCCGTCAGCCAGATAGACATATCCGTCCACCGCTCTGACGATGATATAATATCTGCCGGTATCATGGCCAGCCATGGAAAGGGCTGCCATTCCTGCTCTCACCTCGCTCATAGGGTCACCTACTCACTCAAGGTCAGTATTTCCGGCTCGCCGTCTGTGATGAGAATGGTATTTTCATAATGCGCTGACAGGGATCCGTCCTCTGTCACCACTGTCCAGTCATCATCCAGCCAAACCACATCGGCTCTGCCTTCATTAATCATCGGTTCAATCGCAAGAGTCATACCTGCCTGAAGTCTCAGTCCTCTGCGCTTTTGACGGAAATTCGGTATCTGCGGGTCCTCATGCAGGCTTGTGCCGATTCCATGTCCGACCAAATCCCTGACTACACCGTATCCGAACTTCTCAGCATATGCGCCGATGGCTGCGGAGATTTCATATAAATGCTGTCCTGCCCTGGCATACTTGATTCCTTCAAAGAAACTCTGTCTGGTCACATCAATGAGCTTCTGCGCCTCGGGTGCGATTTCACCCACCGCATGCGTACGCGCCGCGTCTGAGTGGTATCCTTTGTAGATCAATCCGGCGTCCAGACTCACAATATCCCCATCCTGGAGTATGTGATCCTTACGCGGAATCCCGTGTACTACCTCATCATTGACAGAGACACAGATGGATGCCGGATATCCGTTATAGTTGAGGAAATTCGGGATACAGCCCATCTGACGGATGAGTTTCTCTCCATACTGGTCAATGTCGAGGGTGGAAATACCCGGTCGGATAAAATCCTTCAGCTCGTCGTGTACCTTTTCCAGAAGCTTTCCAGCCTCTCTCATAAGTTCAATTTCATTGGCAGTTTTTATCGATACTGACATTTTTTACGCTCCTAATATTTTGACGATTGCCTGGAACACATCTTCCATATCAACGGTTCCGTCAACCTGTTTTAATACACCGGACTTGGTATAGTAGTCGATCAGGGGCTGTGTCTGGTCATGATATACTGTGAGACGTTTTAAAACAGTCTCCGGCTTATCATCATCTCTCAGGATCAATTTTTCACCGCAGATATCACATACATCCTCTTTTTTGGGAGGATTGTATTTGATGTGGTAAGTAGCGCCGCATCCTACGCACGCTCTTCTGCCTGACATACGGTTCACAATGTTCTCATCCGGAACATCCACGTCAATGGCATAATCCACTTTCTGACCCATTTTAGCCAGCGCTGCGTCCAGACTCTCAGCCTGGGGAATTGTTCTGGGGAAACCATCCAGCACGTAACCATTTTCACAGTCATCCTGTGCCACTCTGTCCACTACCAGGTCCACTACCAGTTCATCAGGAACCAGCAGTCCCTGATCCATAAATGTTTTTGCCTTTTTACCCAGTTCTGTTCCGTTCTTGATGTTTGCACGGAAGATATCCCCTGTGGAGATATGCGGAACCTGATACTTATCGGCAATCTTCTTGGCCTGTGTTCCTTTTCCTGCGCCCGGTGCGCCTAACATAATAATCTTCATACTTCTCTTCCCCTTTCGTATTTCAATCCGCATTCCGCCTTAAAATATAATCGCGGAATGATATGCCCACGGATTGCTGCCCAGCCCCCATTAAGGCTATGTCCTTATATAGCATTTTAGTGCACCCACAAAAGTGGGTACACTTAAATCATATATGCTTATTCACTTAAAAATCCCTTATAGTTACGAACCAGCATACGGGACTCAACCTGCTTGATCGTCTCCAGGACAACGCCCACCACAATGATGATGGATGTACCGCCGAAGGAAACATTTGCACCGAATACGCCATTAAAGAAGAATGGAATAACGGCAACAATTACCAGGCCTGTGGCACCGATGAAGATAATGTAACTTAAAATTTTCTCCAGATATTCCTGTGTCGGTTTACCCGGACGGATACCGGGAATGAAACCGCCCTGTTTTTTCATGTTATCCGCAACTTCCATCGGATTGAAGGTGATGGATGTATAGAAATAAGCAAAGAAAATGACAAGCACGATATAAACAACCAGACCAATAGAATAAACAGGTTCATTGGGGTTGAACCAGTTACTTGAAGTCAGACCTTTTAAAATCTTGCTTCCGATTCCTGTACCGCCGCCCTTGCCCAGGAAGCTCGCGATAACTACCGGGAAAGACATAAGGGAGGATGCAAAGATAATGGGGATAACGCCGGCCGTGTTTACCTTCAAAGGAATCGCACTGGACTGTCCGCCCATCATTTTTCTTCCTACCATTTTCTTGGAATACTGGACCGGAATCTTCCGTTCTCCACCGTTCAGGATAAGTACCAGTACCACTACCACTATAATGATAGCCATAATAATGATAGCTGCCAGGCCGCCTCTGGCGATTGTTTTCCCTTTTACGAACTTCTCGAACAGGGATGCAAGATCGCTGGGGATTCTGGATACAATGTTGATCATCAGGACAATAGAAATACCATTGCCCACACCTTTTTCCGTGATCTGCTCACCAATCCACATCAGCATTGCAGAACCGCCGGTCAATGTTACCACAGCAACTACAATACTGGTGAAATTCATCTCTGTCAGCCAGCCGCGGTTACCAAAGCCGATAACCATAGCTACAGACTGGAAGAGAGCCAGACCTACAGTCAGATAACGAGTGATGGCAGTCATTTTCTTTCTGCCCTCTTCGCCGTCACGCTGCATTTCTTCCAATTTTGGAATCGCAATTGTCAGAAGCTGAATGATGATAGATGATGTGATATACGGTGTAATACTCAACGCAAAGATAGACATCTGTTCAAATGAACCGCCTGTAAATGCATTGAAGAAATTGAACGCATCGTTAGACTGGCTTGCAAACAGGTTCTTAAAGAAGTCTCTGTCTACGCCCGGAATTGGCAGTTGAGAGCCAATCCGGACAATAACCAGCATTAACAATACATAATAAATTCGACGTCTTACATCTTTTATTTTAAAAGCGTTCCTAAGAGTCTCAAGCATTAAATCACCTCGACTGTTCCACCTGCAGCTTCGATTTTAGTTTTAGCGGTTTCGCTTACAGCATTAACCTTTAAGTTGATCTTCTTTGTGATTTCACCGTTTCCGAGAATTTTAACGCCGTCTCCAAGACGGGAAATAGCTCCGGATGCCAGTAAAGCTGCCGGTGTTACCTCTGCTCCATCCTCGAATCTGTTTAACTCGCTGACATTGATCGCTACGATGTCTTTGGAGTTTCTGCATTTGAAGCCTCTCTTAGGAAGTCTTCTGTATAAAGGCATCTGACCGCCTTCAAATCCCGGTCTCTTAGCTCCGGAACGGGCTTTCTGTCCTTTATGGCCTTTACCTGCGGTCTTGCCGTTTCCTGAACCGTGGCCACGGCCTCTTCTGAAGTTGTCGCTCTGTCTGGAGCCTTCAGCTGGTTTTAAATTTGATAAATCCATGACTGCACCTCCTTCTTCAATGATTAGATTTCTTCTACTTTCACTAAGTGTCTTACCTGGCGAACCATACCGCGAACGGCTGCATTGTCAGGCATTTCCACTGTCTTGTTCAGTTTTCTCAAACCTAAAGCTTCTACTGTTTTTCTGTTTTTCGGAACAGCTCCGATTGTAGATTTCACCAGAGTGATTCTTAATTTATCTGCCATTTTTTAATCCTCCTACGCAAAAATCTCGTCAACAGATTTTCCACGAAGTTTTGCTACTTCTTCCGGAGTCTTTAACTGACTTAAACCTGCGATGGTAGCCAGAACTACGTTCTGTTTGTTACGGGAACCCATACATTTTGTACGGATGTTTTTGATACCTGCAAGCTCGATCACCGCACGGGCCGGGCCGCCGGCAATTACACCGGTACCTTCCGGAGCTTTCTTCATCAGCATCTCTGCGCTTCCGAATTTTCCGATGAAGTCATGTGTAATACTTCCGTTATCGTCTCTTGCTACTGTTACAAGTTTCTTCATAGCATCCTCTTTTCCCTTGCGGATAGCTTCGGGAATTTCGGCTGCCTTTCCTAATCCAGCGCCTACGTGACCATTGCCGTCACCTACAACAACTAAAGCTGTGAAACGGAAGTTACGACCACCTTTAACAACCTTTGTTACACGCTTGATTGACACTACTTTTTCTTCTAATTCTAACTGACTAGCATCAATGATAGAACGTTTCATGTGTTCATTTCCTCCCTTATTAGAATTCTAACCCAGCTTCACGTGCTGCGTCTGCCAATGCCTGAACTTTTCCGTGATATATAAAGCCGCCTCTATCAAAGACAACCTCTTTGATGCCTGCTTCGATAGCTTTCTTACCGATGACAGTACCTAAATATGCTGCAGCATCAACGTTATTGGTTTTTTCTAATTCAGCTTTTACCTCTTTCTGAGTGGTAGAAGCAGAAACCAGAGTTTTTCCAACTGTATCGTCAATAATTTGAGCATACATATGATTATTGCTGCGGAAAACTGCTAAACGTGGAGTTGTAGCGGTGCCGCTCAGATGATTACGTAATCTTCTATGTTTTTTTGCGCGAACTTTCGCTCTTGATACTTTACTAACCATTTTTACACTCTCCTTAATTATTTCTTACCAGTTTTACCAACTTTACGTCTGATAACTTCATCAGCATACTTAATACCTTTACCTTTGTATGGCTCCGGTCTTCTCTTATCTCTGATTTCAGCAGCGTACTGGCCAACTTTTTCTTTATCGATTCCTTTTACGACGATCTTATTACCGTCTACAGAAGATTCCAGTCCTTCTGGATCTTCCATCTCTACCGGATGTGAATATCCTAAGGAGAGAACCAGTTTTTTACCCTGTTTTGCAGCTTTATAACCCACACCGTTTACTTCCAGAGTTTTTTCATATCCCTGGCTTACACCGATCACCATGTTCTGGATCAGTGTTCTTGTTAAACCGTGTAAAGATTTCATTTTCTTTAAATCGTTTGGTCTTGTAACAACTACCTGACCATCCTCTAATTTGATTGACATCTCTGTCGGTAACGCTTTTTCAAGTGTTCCTTTTGCGCCTTTTACGGTCACAAAATTGTTCTCAGCAATTTTAACTTCTACGCCTGCCGGAACAGCTACTGGCTGTCTTCCAATACGTGACATACCTGTTGTCCTCCTTACTTAAATTTTCGGAAAGGCCTATTATGGTTCCTTTCTGTTTTCAGTATCTCTATCTATGAAAATTGCATATGTCCGGCCAAAGCCGGGAGGCAATTACCATACGAATGCTAATACCTCGCCGCCAACGTGCAGCTTTCTTGCTTCTTTATCTGTGATAACACCCTGATTTGTGGACAGGATAGCAATACCCAGTCCGCCCAGAACTCTGGGGATTTCCTGGCTGCCTGCGTATACACGTAAGCCCGGTTTGGAGATTCTTTTCAGACCTGTGATGATTTTTTCACTCTTGTCTGCACCGTATTTTAAGGTGATACGGATTGTTTTAAATGCGCCGTCTTCAAGAACGTCGTATTTTGCGATATAACCTTCTTTAACAAGGATATCGGCAATAGCAAGTTTCATTTTAGATGCCGGAACATCAACTGTATCATGTTTTGCAGTATTTGCATTACGGATTCTTGTAAGCATATCTGCAATTGGATCGCTCATTGTCATTAGAGTTTCCTCCTTCTATTCTTTATCCCATATCCGCAGCAGCGGATGAACTGATTAAATTGTTTCAGGCAATGGATTCCAGCACACCACTCTCACTAACCTCGTCTGTCGCCATTGGCTCGGACTCGCTAAGTGTTCGGGTGGGCTTTCTCACTAACCCCGTCTGTCGCCTTCGGCTCGGACTCGCTAAGTGTTCAATGCCTACCAGGATGCTTTCTTAACTCCCGGGATCTGGCCTTTATATGCTAATTCACGGAAGCAGATTCTGCAGATTCCGTATTTTCTCAAGTAAGCATGTGGACGGCCACAAATTCTGCAACGATTATATTCTCTTGAAGAGAATTTCTGTTTGCGCTGCTGTTTTAATTTCATTGCTGTTTTAGCCATGAATTTTCCCTCCTATAATTACTTTGCAAATGGCATGTTAAATAATGTCAATAATTCACGGGCTTCTTCGTCTGTCTTAGCAGTTGTAACGAAAATGATGTCCATACCTCTTACTTTATCGACTTTATCGTATTCCACTTCAGGGAAAATTAACTGCTCTTTGATACCGAGTGCATAGTTGCCTCTTCCATCGAATGCGTTAGGATTAACGCCGCGGAAGTCACGTACTCGAGGCAGTGCTAAGTTGATAAGGCGATCAGCAAATTCATACATTTTTTCGCCTCTCAGGGTTACTTTACAACCGATCGGCATGCCTTCACGGAGTTTGAAGTTAGCAATGGAGTTTTTCGCTTTTGTTGTTACAGCTTTCTGACCTGTGATCAGTTCCATGTCAGCTACAGCTGCGTCTAACAGTTTTGCGTTTTCCTTTGCTTCGCCTACACCCATGTTTACAACGATTTTGTCGAGTTTCGGCACTTCCATGATATTTTTATAACCAAACTTTTTGACCATACCATCTACGATCTCATTTTTGTATACTTCTCTCAGTCTGCTCACTTTAAAATGGCCTCCTCTCTAATTAATCGATTACTTTGCCTGTAGCTTTGGCGAAACGCACTTTCTTGTCGCCTTCCATCTTGAAGCCGACTCTGGTAGCTTTGCCTTCGTGTACTAACATAACGTTAGACACATCCAGCCAAGCTTCCTTCTCTACAATACCGCCCTGCTGATTAGCCATGGAAGGTTTTGTGTGCTTTGTTACCATGTTTGCGCCTTCAACCAGAACAGCACCTTTTTTCGGATTAACAGAGATTACTTTTCCTTCTTTGTCTTTATCTTTACCGGCGATCACTTTAACTGTATCACCTTTTTTAATCTTAAATGTTGACATCAGGTTACCTCCTATAATACTTCGGGAGCTAAGGAAACAATTTTCATAAACTGTTTCTCACGAAGCTCTCTGGCTACTGGTCCAAAAATACGGGTTCCTCTCGGAGTCTTGTCATCCTTGATGATGACTGCAGCGTTCTCATCGAATTTGATGTAGGAACCGTCTTTACGACGAGCGCCTTTTCTTGTACGAACAACAACGGCTTTCACAACATCACCTTTTTTAACAACACCACCTGGTGTTGCATCTTTAACAGTAGCAACGATTATATCACCGATGTTAGCATATCTTCTCGTAGAACCACCCATAACACGGATGCAGAGGATTTCTTTTGCACCGGTATTGTCAGCGACTCTAAGTCTACTTTCCTGTTGAATCATGCTTGGATTCCTCCTTACGAATTATTTGGCTCTTTCCACTACTTCCACAAGTCTCCATCTCTTATCTTTAGAGATTGGTCTTGTTTCCATAACTTTTACAGTGTCACCGATATTGCATGTGTTTTCTTCATCATGCGCTTTTAATTTATATGTTCTCTTTACGATTTTTTTGTAAAGAGGATGTTTAACGTGGTCTTCGATAGCTACAACGATAGTTTTGTCCATCTTGTTACTTGTAACTTTTCCAACACGTGTTTTTCTAAGATTTCTTTCCACGGTTATGCCTCCCTTATTACTCTGCTGCATTTGCCTTGTTCTGGGCAATCAGTGTCTGAATTCTGGCAATATTTTTACGAACCTCTTTGATTCTGCTTGTATTGTCCAATTGATTGGTTGCATTCTGAAATCTCAAATTGAAGAGTTCCTTTTTAGCAGCTACTAATTCTTCCTGTAATTCTGCAGCTGATTTTGTTTTTAAATCTTCTACATAATTTTTAATTTTCACTGTTATCACCGCCTTCTAAGTCTGCACGAGAAACGATTTTACATTTACATGGTAACTTGTGCATAGCAAGACGCAGCGCTTCGCGTGCTGTCTCTTCTGGCACACCTGCGATTTCAAACATTACTCTGCCTGGCTTTACAACTGCTACCCAGTATTCTAAGGCACCTTTACCGGAACCCATACGTGTTTCTGCTGGTTTTGCTGTTACTGGTTTATCCGGGAAAATCTTGATCCAAACTTTACCACCACGTTTGATATAACGGGTCATAGCAACACGGGCTGCCTCGATCTGGTTGGATTTGATCCAGCACGGCTCAGTTGAAACTAAACCGTACTCACCATAGTTGATCTTATTTCCTCTTAATGCTTTTCCTTTCATGGATCCGCGGAATTGTTTACGACGTTTAACTCTTTTAGGCATTAACATAATTATTTATCGCTCCCTTCCTTAGTTCCTTTAGTTGGAAGTACTTCGCCATTGTAGATCCATGCCTTTACGCCAACTTTGCCGTAGGTGGTATCTGCTTCAGCGAAACCGTAATCGATATCTGCTCTTAATGTCTGCAGCGGGATATTTCCCTCACTGTAGAACTCTGTACGTGCCATATCTGCACCGCCAAGACGTCCTGATACAGCAGTCTTGATTCCTTTTGCTCCGGCTCTCATGGTTCTCTGCATTGTAGATTTCATGGCACGACGGAAGGAAATACGGTTCTCTAACTGTAACGCGATGTTTTCAGCTACTAACTGAGCATCTTTGTCCGGTCTTTTTACTTCTTTAATATCAACGATCAGTTTTTTGCTTGTGTAGTTCTGTAATTCAGCTTTCACTTTTTCGATCTCTGAACCGCCTTTACCGATAACAACGCCCGGTTTTGCAGTATAGATGATCACTTTCACTCTGTCAGATGCTCTCTCGATCTCAATCTTAGAAACACCTGCACTGTATAATTTCTTTTTCAGGAATGTCCTGATATTATAATCTTCTACTAAGTTATCAGCGAAGTCGCTCTCAGCGTACCATTTGGAATCCCAATCTTTGATAACGCCGACTCTCAGTCCATGTGGGTTAACTTTCTGTCCCATGATTGTCCTCCTTATCTCTCATCCAACACAACGGTAACATGGCAGTTTCTCTTCTCGATCCTGTAAGCTCTGCCCTGTGCTCTCGGTTTGATTCTCTTCATAGTCGGAGCTTTGTTTGCGTAGCACTCAGCGATATAAAGGTTTTCCGGGTTCATACCATTGTTGTTTTCAGCATTTGCGATTGCTGATTCCAGTAATTTTTTGATCACGCTTGACGCGTATCTTGGGTTGTATGTCAGGATACCAAGGGCAGTCTGAACGTCTTTTCCACGAATTACATCCAGTACATAGCATGCTTTCTGTACGGACATTCTAGCGTAGGATATCTTCGCAGACGGTCTTGTATCTTTATTAGCATTTCTTGCTCTTTTAATCTGACTTCTATGTCCTTTAGCCATGATAAAAGCCTCCTTCTAAAATATTAACGAACACCTGATTTTTTCTCGTCTTTGCCATGTCCTCTGTAGGTTCTGGTAGCAACGAACTCACCGAGTTTGTGTCCAACCATATCCTCTGTTACATATACCGGCACATGTTTTCTTCCGTCATGGACAGCGAATGTGTGTCCTACGAAGGACGGGAAGATTGTTGAACGACGTGACCAGGTTTTGATAACTGTTTTATTTCCAGCCGCATTCAGAGCGTCTACTTTTTTCAGTAAGCTTTCATCTGCGAACGGTCCTTTTTTTAATGAACGAGCCATTTAGCCTTACCTCCTTATTTCGCTAATGTTTTACCATCTCTTCTTCTTACGATATACTTGTTAGACTGTTTGTTTTTCTTTCTTGTCTTCAAGCCAAGAGCCGGTTTACCCCATGGTGTACACGGACCCGGACGGCCGATACCGGTCTTACCTTCACCACCACCGTGTGGATGGTCATTCGGGTTCATAACAGAACCACGAACTGTAGGTCTGATACCCATGTGACGTTTACGTCCTGCTTTACCAATATTAATAAGGCTGTGCTCGCCGTTACCTACTACGCCGATAGAAGCGCGGCAGTTGATCGGAACCATTCTCATTTCACCTGACGGCAGACGAAGGGTTGCGTATTTGCCTTCTTTTGCCATTAACTGTGCACCGTTTCCAGCGGAACGAACTAACTGGCCGCCTTTGCCCGGATACAGTTCAATGTTGTGTATCATAGTACCAACCGGGATCTCTGACAGAGGCAGGCAGTTGCCTACACGAACCTCAGCATTGGCGCCGTTCTGGATCTTCATACCAACCTTTAATCCTTCCGGAGCAAGGATGTATGCTTTTTCACCATCTGCATATGCGATCAGCGCAATGTTTGCAGTTCTGTTCGGATCATACTCGATTGTCTTTACTGTTGCCGGAACATCATCTTTTCTTCTCTTGAAGTCGATGATTCTGTATTTTCTTCTGCTTCCGCCGCCGCGGTGCCTAACTGTAATTTTACCTTGATTATTACGTCCAGCGTTTTTATTTAAGGACACTACCAGAGACTTCTCAGGTGTCGCTGTTGTGATTTCAGAGAAATCAGAACCTGTCATGTGTCTTCTGGAAGGTGTATATGGACTATAGGATTTAATTCCCATTTCTGTCTCTCCTTTCATTCTCCACGCCGCAGGCGTTGTGTTCACAACGCATCCTGGCGTTTTCATGCCGGCAGTCAAATATCGGATTAATTTTTCTTGACTGCGCTTAGTTACTATTGGTTAAGGGCTGATTAAAGTCCCTCGAAGATTTCGATATCTTTGCTGTCCTCTGTTAAAGTAACAACAGCTTTTTTTGTCTTTGCTGTTTTGCCGAAGGTCATTCCGCGTCTTTTTGTCTTGCCATCTAAGTTCATGGTGTTGACAGTTTTCACTTTTGCTCCGTCGAACATTTTTTCAACAGCTTCTTTGATCATGGTCTTGTTTGCTTCCGGATGAACTAAGAAAGTATATTTCTTCTCGCCCATAGCAGCCATGCTCTTCTCGGTGATAACCGGTTTCAGGATTACATCATAATACTGTACGTTTGCCATTATGCGTATACCTCCTCAATTGAAGCTACAGCAGATTTTGTCAGGATTACCGTATTATATTTCAGAACATCATATACATTAATGGTGTTCGGTAATGCTGTGATCACATCCGGGATGTTTCTTGCGGATAATACTACGTTCTGATCATTGTCAGCCAGTACCACCATTGCCTTGGAAACATTCAGGTTGCTTAAAACTGCCTGCATTGCCTTGGTTTTTACTTCATCTAATTTCAGGTCATCAAGAACGATGAGCTTGTTCTCCTGTACTCTGCTTGTCAAAGCGGACTTAAGAGCAAGTCTTCTTTCTTTTTTGTTCATTTTGATCTCATAATCTCTCGGAACCGGAGCGAATACAACACCGCCGCCTGTCCACTGCGGAGATCTTGTTGAACCCTGTCTTGCATGACCGGTTCCTTTCTGTCTCCACGGTTTTCTTCCGCCGCCGCTTACTTCAGAACGGGTTTTTGCCTTCTGAGTTCCCTGACGTTTATTTGCAAGCTGACGAACAACAGCTAAATGCACTAAATGGTCGTTGATCTCAACACCAAAAACTGCATCGTTTAATTCCATTGTTCCAACTTCTTTGCCTTCCATATTATAAACAGATACGTTTGCCATCTGTGTGGTCCTCCTTTCCCAGAAAAACTTTATTTCACGGTTTTAACAGATTCTTTGATTGTAACTAAGGATTTCTTCGGTCCCGGAACGCTTCCTTTTACTAAAAGAAGATTGTTGTCAGTATCAACCTTAACAATTTCCAGGTTCTGAACTGTTACTTTTACATGTCCCATCTGGCCTGGCATCTTTTTGCCTTTGAATACCTTGCTCGGATCAGATGCTGCACCGTTGGAACCTGCATGACGATGGAATTTAGAACCGTGAGCCATAGGTCCTCTGGACTGTCCGTGTCTCTTGATCGCGCCCTGGAATCCTTTACCTTTGCTGATCGCAGTAGCATCAATCTTATCGCCTGCTTCAAAAACATCGCATTTGATTTCCTGTCCCATTGCCATTTCTTCGGCATTGTCTAATTTGAATTCTCTTACAAATCTCTTGCAGGAAACACCAGCTTTGTCAAAGTGTCCTTTCAGTGGTTTGTTGACAAGGTTTTCTCTCTTGTCTGCGAAACCAACCTGTACTGCACTGTAGCCGTCGTTATCCTGTGTCTTAACCTGTGTTACTACACAAGGACCAGCCTGCAGCACTGTTACGGGAGTTAAAACTCCGTCTTCATTGAAGATTTGAGTCATTCCGACTTTGGTAGCTAAAATCGCTTTCTTCATTTTTTCTTTACCTCCTGTGAATCTACAGCGGATTACACTGCGTTGTGCAATCATCCTAGACAGACAGTCAATATAGACTATATATCAACCTTGTAAGGATAATTTCATCTCTTACCGGCAAGCTTGCTGCGCATGCCTTATTTCTGTTTCATTTTGATATCAATGTATACACCGGCCGGCATCTCTAAACGAGACAGGGCATCAACTGTTTTCTGAGTTGGTGTGATGATATCAATGAGTCTCTTATGAGTTCTCTGCTCGAACTGTTCCCTGGAGTCTTTGTATTTGTGTACCGCACGCAGGATAGTTACTACTTCCTTCTTAGTGGGAAGCGGCACCGGTCCGCTAACAGTTGCTCCATTCTTCTTTACAGTCTCGATGATCTTGCTTGCAGATGCATCTACTAACTGATGATCATAAGCTTTTAATGTGATTCTCATTACCTGACTTGCCATAAAAAAAGTCTCCTCCTTTTCGCACTTATAAGTAGTACGACAAGCGGCGACTGTACACATTCCCGTGTGTGTCATCTAACGTTTCACACACTCCCACATTCCCGTGGTAAGTCTTCAAGATTTTGTACAGTGACTTGTCGTCAGTTTCCTAACTTGACATTCGCTCCACGGAAAACCTGCCATCTCGGCAGCAACCTCACGCTTCACAGCTATCAATGTCACAGCACTAGTTAGTATACAGGATGTTTTTCCAGAATGCAAGGTATTTTTTTCTTTTTTTGAAAAAAGTTTGCATTTTTTCCCGTACACGGTTTTTTTCTCCTAAAAATAACAGAATCAGCGGCACATTTCCTCTTTTGGGGAGAATGCGCCGCTATACTGCTGTCTGTCTTTACCGATACCTGTTACTTTTCAGCATTACTTCTCAGCCACCCCTGACGCTCTGGCGGCCTCTGCCACTGCTGCGGCGACTGCTTTGGCCACTCTGCTGTCAAAAGGATTCGGTATAATATGATCAGGCGTTAAATCCTTCTCCTCTATTAGCCCTGCAATAGCATATGCAGCCGCGATCTTCATCCTGTCATTGATATCTGATGCCCGCACATCCAGAGCTCCTCTGAATATGCCCGGGAATGCCAGAACATTATTGATCTGATTGGGAAAATCACTTCTTCCGGTTCCCACAACAGCCGCCCCCGCTTTTTTCGCAAGGTCGGGCATGATTTCCGGTACAGGATTGGCCATCGGAAAGAGAATGGGGTCTTTTGCCATGCTTTTCACCATCTCCTCTGTCACGGTTCCCGGTGCTGATACGCCGATAAAAACATCGGCACCTTTCAGCATATCCGCAAGACTTCCCTTCCGCTTCTGCCGGTTAGAGATTTTCGCCATCTCTTCCTTCTCCGCGTTCAGTCCGTCCCTGCCCTCATAGATGGCTCCGTTTCTGTCACACATTACCACGTCCCTGAGTCCCAGACTCACAAGCAGTTTGATAATGGCAATGCCTGCTGCGCCTGCGCCGGATGTGACAACACGGACATCCGCCAGTTTTTTGCCTGTCAGCTTCAGGGCATTGAGCATGGCTGCCGCCGTGACCACAGCGGTACCATGCTGATCATCATGGAAAACAGGTATGTCACAGCGCTCTTTCAGCTTCCGCTCAATTTCAAAACACCGTGGCGCGGAAATGTCCTCCAGATTGATCCCTCCGAAGCTCCCCGCCAGCAGAGCCACAGTATTAACGATCTCATCCACATCCTTGCTCCGTATGCAAAGGGGAAACGCATCCACATCCCCAAACTCTTTGAACAGAACGCATTTTCCTTCCATAACAGGCATCCCTGCCTCCGGTCCGATATCTCCCAGTCCAAGGACTGCTGTCCCGTCTGTAATCACAGCCACCATATTGCTACGCCTCGTATATATATAGGAAAGTTCTCTGTCCTCTGCAATCTTAAGGCAAGGCTCTGCCACCCCGGGAGTATAGGCAATAGATAAATCCTCCGGGGTCTCCAGTTTTGCCCTGCTCACCACTTCGATCTTTCCGTGCCATTTCTCATGCTGTCGCAGTGCCTGTTCTTTCTTATCCATATCTCTGCCCCCCTTCTATCCGATCACCTGCTCTGTAAATTCTCTCAGAATGCCTACAGATTTATCCATATCCGTCTTTTCTTTCTCATTCATGGGAATGCGCAGCGTCTGCTCGATTCCCTCCCATCCGATCCTGCACGGAAGAGATACGGCAACCCCTGACCACTTATCAAAGCTCTCATCTAAGACATGAGCTACCGGAAGTATGGCATCATCATCTTTCATAATGGTCTCCACAATATTGGAAACCGCCATGGCAATCCCGTAGAAGGTAGCACCCTTCAGCTTGATCACCTCCGCACCGCCGTCCTTTGTTCTGCGGGCTATCTCCTCCTCATCCAGTGTGATGCCAACCTGCTGTGCATAATCATAAAGGGGAAATCCCCCAATGTTGGCAGAACTAAAAATAGGAACCTGACTGTCGCCATGCTCACCCAGAATATAGGCATTGATATCCTCTACATTAACATGCAGCTTCTCACTTAAAATATGGCGGAACCGGGCTGTATCCAGGGATGTTCCGCTGCCGATGACACGTCCGGAGGGAAGCCCGGACTCTTTATACACTGCCGCGGTAGTCACATCCGCGGGGTTGGACACCACGAGGATCAGTGGATTCTCTGCATACTTCATGATATTCTGTGTAATGCTCTTTACAATAGAAACATTTGTCTTTGCAAGGTCCAGTCGTGTCTGGCCCGGTTTCCTGGCAATTCCCGCTGTGATAATGATGATCTTCGCATCAGCGCACTCCTCATATCCGCCCTTTCTGACCCAAACCTGTTTAAAAAAACTAGTACCGTGGGCAATATCAAGGGCTGCCCCCTCAGCCCGGTCCTCGTTTAAATCTACCAGCACAATATCATTGGCCTGCACACGTACCATTAACGTATAAGCTATAGCTTCACCTACATTACCTGCACCTATCACTACAATTTTGTCTCTATGGGATTCTTTCATTTTATTCGTTCTCCTGTCTGAAATGTTATTTTCTGTATGTGTCTTTATAATCTCCTAAAATTTCAGACAGACAGCGGAGGCCCCCGCCTCTTCCAGAGGTCATATTTCCTCTCACGATCATCCGCAGCTTCCCTGCAGACACTTTCCCTCTTAAAGTACAGCCAAAAAGCCGCACACGCGGCAGCCGCAGGAATCCCCCAGGATAATATAGGGGATTTTCTCTTTTCCTGCCTGTGAAGGCTGTCCTGGGAACGTTCTTTTGTTATGCAGTCATTTTTATAATGAAAAACCTGATGTCCAACAGAAGCCTCAGTCTTCTCCTCCAGTACATCCCATTGTGGTTTTGGCTCTGTATATGTCCCTAGAATCCCGGAAAGGACTACGGCCAGAATCAGGAGGAGTTTCAGGATGGTTCCTGTTTTCTGTTTTATACTTTTCACTTATGTGTTTTCTCCACTGTGATTTTTTAAAAATACAGTTTCATCATAATACAGACGTTTGATTTTTTCAACACTTTATTCGGACAGAGAGGGGAAAAGATTTTGTGAAAGGCGGACGGAAGAGGACGGAGGCGGGCCGGGGGAGGGGAAGGTCTGTGGACGAAGCGTTCCGCTGCCACGGAGCTAACCTGCTCCCAGTTACTAAATTCATCGGCAATGGCCTCTTCATTAAGTAACTGGGGCAGGTGGATCTCCGCGGCGCTCCACTAAAACATCGTCCACAGACCTTCCCCTCCCCCGGCCCGCCTCCGTCCTCTTCCTGTTCTCCACTAACCCACAAGATTTTGAATGTAAAAAAGACCATCTGCTATGGCTGGAGTAATTAATCATCAAGTAAGAAAGAAAATCTTTATCAACATATAAATATATAAAATGGAGATACCTTATTTTTCTATAGCTATAAGATGAAATACTATTATTCTACATATGAAACGGGATGACTTTATTCTTTTCTACATACAAAATAAAATGACCTTTCTTCTTTCCACGTACAAAATAGAATCACCTCATTTTTTTCCACATTCAAAATAACATAACCTCATTCCTTTCCACATTTAAAACTGCATAACCTCATTCCTTTCCACACTCAAAATAGAATAACCTTATTTTTTTCTGCATATAAAAAAGTGAGCCATTGTTTTTTACCTCCCGGAGAGAAAACCAGGGATGGAGGGGGAGGCTGCGGTTCTCTTTTGGCAGACATTGCGATAGTGAGCCTGAAAATCCAGCCCTTACGGAGACTTAGGCGCGAAGTCTTTACTGAGCGTCTTAGTCGAAGTTAGGGCTTAGTTGAAGGGGAACGAAGCTGGCTGCCAAAAGAGAACCGCAGCCTCCCCCTCCATCCCGTCCGCCTTCCATCTCGCCCCTCCCGCACAAAAAAAAGGACAACGCCCAACCGTCATCCTTTTCTTACTTCTTACAACAATTTAGAATAATCCAGAAGTGTCACCTCATTATCCTTATCCTCGATCACTTCCGGTGACTCCCCTGCTGCTTCTGCCTTAGAAAGCAGTTCAGTCACAGACGGGGCAGGGAGTACGGCTTCCTTGTCCACTACGGGCACCTCCTCAGGTTCAGGTTCAATCTCCTCTTCCTGCTGTACCTCTTCTTCGGCAGCCATTTCTTCCTGGGGCTGCACAGCTTCTTCATCCGCTGTCTCCTGGATAGCAGTGTCATCAGATATTATCTCCGCTGCAGGTTCTTCGGAATCCGCATTTTCCTCCAGGCCGAGGATAATCTCTGCTGTCACCTGAGGTACTGCAGTTTCCTGTACCTCCTCAGGCGCCTCTATCTCTCCATTCTGTACCTTTGCAATGCTCTCTGCAATAGATGCCATGGCATCTTTCATAGCGCTGTCATATTCATCAGGCTGCTTTGCCGGCGCGGGGGCAGGTTCCAAAACGGGAGCTTCTGCCTCATCATCCTCTGCCTCTTCTTCATCCGAAAGACCCTTTTTGGCAAGTTTCCTGCGGCGCTTTTCCTCTTTCTTGAGGCGCTTACGCTCTTTGCGGCTCAACTTTTCTTCTTCCTCGTCTTCGTCCTCATCTTCTTCGCTGTCATCCTCGTCCGAAGCATCCTCTTCCTCTTCGTCCTCTTCTTCGTCATCGTCTGCCTCATCCTTACGCCATAACTCAGCCAGGATAAACAGGATGATCAGAAAGATCACGCCAAGTCCGACTACGATCAGACCTTCTTTGCTCTGCAGGGCAATCGCCGCATATGCAATGTAGGGAACTACCACAACGACCTTCACTGCATTATTGATCAACTGGACTGTTTCCTCTTTCGCATTCTTGTCGTACACACTTTTCACCTTGTACGAACCAGCGGAGGAATCCATATCAGTAACTTTATAGACATATGCCTTATTGTTATTGGTATAAATAATCTTATCGCCTTTTTTAAGACTTGCGGCATCTATCTCTCTTCCGTAAGCAACAGAACCCACCGGAAGATTTGTCTCTTTACTGCTGTTGTCGTTCATGACTGTGTTGACCCCTGCAAAGGGAGGAACAAGCAGGGCGGCTGCCACAAGTATTGCGCAGATCACAACCAGATTCACAATAAATTTCAAAAACTTAGACATGTGTGTATTCCTCATTTCGTAATCTCGTGCTTATTTTTGCTGAAGTCCATGCATATTTTATATTAACATTTTCCGGCTGAGATGTACATAGGAAATCGCAAAAATTTTAATCCGCACGCTCTGTCCCTATGGTTCTCAGCAGTTTCTGAGGAATGCAAGATATCCCTGATAGGCCTCATAGATGTCCACTTTGCTGGCAATTTCCCAGGGTGAATGCATATTCAGCACAGGTACGCCGCAGTCAATGACCTCCATATTATAGTTAGCCAGTATGTAAGCAATGGTTCCGCCGCCGCCCGCGTCCACCTTGCCCAGCTCTGCTGTCTGGAAGGATACTTTGTTCTCATCCATGACACGGCGAAGCTGTGCAATGTACTCAGGGTTGGCATCATTGGAACCGCTCTTTCCTCTGGAACCAGTGTATTTGTTGAAGGTGATCCCATGGCCCAGATAGGCGGAATTCTTTTTCTCCATCACCTCTGGATAATTAGGGTCAAAAGCCGCACTCACATCTGAGGAGAGCATCTTGGAATTTTTCAAAGCCCTGCGCACCAGCAGTTCACTGTACTGTCCGCAGGCATTCATAACCTCTGCCACTGTATTCTCGAAGAAGCGTGACTGCATACCTGTGGCACCCACACTGCCAATCTCCTCTTTGTCCACCAGAAGGCACACGGATGTATACTTCACCTTATCCACAGCAGCTATGGCCTGGAAGGAGGGATATGCACATCCCCTGTCATCATGGCCGTATGCCATAAGCATACTGCGGTCCAGTCCGAAATCTCTTGCGGCTCCCGCTGGAACCACTTCCAGTTCAGCGGAGATAAAGTCTTCCTCCTCTACCTGATACTTCTCCTTTAATATAGAAAGGATCTGTGCCTTTACCGCCTCCGTCTCTGTTCCTTCCAGGGGAATACTGCCCACCAGCACGTTCAGGTTCTCACCCTCCACGACTTCTTTTGCGTTCTTCTCCATCTGTTTTCCTGAGAGATGGATCAGCAGGTCTGAGATTCCCACAACCGGGTCGTCTGCGTCCTCACCGATCACGATGGGGAGCACTGTGCCGTTCTTTTTCACCACCACGCCATGCAGGGCCATGGGCAGTGTCACCCACTGATATTTCTTCACACCTCCGTAATAGTGTGTGTCAAGCAGCGCCTGTTCCGCCTCCTCATAGAGCGGGTTCTGTTTCAGGTCAAGTCTGGGGGAATCCACATGTGCTCCCAAAATGCGCATCCCCTTCTCCATGGGTTCTTCCCCTATTAGAAAAAGTGCCAGCGCTTTTCCCATATTGTCAACATATACCTTATCACCGGCTTTGAGTTCTGTTCCCGCATTCACAACAGCATCCAAGTTTTTGAATCCGGCCTTCTCAGCTCTCTTCACCATCTCCGCAACACATTCACGCTCTGTCTTGCATCCGGATATAAACTTCCTGTAATCCTCGCAGAAAGCAAAAATTTCACTTTTGTCTTCGTATTTCTTCCAAGCGTTTTCAGTCAATTGATTAACCACCTTTCCTGTCGGGCTTCTGCCTTTCTCTTATTCAAGATTACTACACAGGGAATGGAAATGCAAGATTGAACTGCGCTTTTTAAAGGGCTGTAAACAATAACAGACCGGAACCCCGGAAAGATGCACGCTGCTGCGCCATCTGCCCGGATCCCGGCCTGACTGTTTTTCTTCCTATATATAATAGGAACATCCTCTGCAGCTCATGACTGCCCTGACAAGGTTAAAACCTGAGTTTCAAAGTCTTGATCTCAAATGGCTTCATCCTGAAGGATACCTTTCTTCCGTCAGGCATCCATTCATCCATGTCTGCTTCCAGCATGTCACATTCACATACTGACTTTATATCCTCTGCAAATACAAGGGAGACGTCCGTCCTTCTGTTAAAGCATTCGTAGAGTCTGACAATGACAGCCTCCTCATCCTCCGCTTTTTTCACCACCTCAACTACAACATTATCCTGGCTGCAGGTGACAAAGGAGTAGGCATCCGGCAGTGTGCCGCCCTCATTCTCCTTTACTGCCGCTTCCAGAGGATTATTCAGCAGATATGCCTGGTTCACAGTACCTGCATCCTTCCAACTGCCCTGATGCGGGAAGATCGAATAGGTGAAAGTATGGTGTTCCTTATCTGCCTCAGGATTGGGATAAACTGCTGATTTCAGCATGGATATACCGATCACGCCATCCCGGACGCTGCATCCGTACTTGCAGTCATTGAGAACACTGACTCCGTATCCGTCCTCAGATACATCCATCCACTTATGAACACAAACCTCAAACTTGGCAAAATCCCAGGAGGTGTTGGCATGAGTCGGACGTTTTACATTGCCGTACTGGATTTCAAAGGACGCCTCGCTGGTATGGATATCCACCGGGAACAGAGCCTTCACAAAAATCTGATGCTCTTTCCAGTCGATCTCATTCCTGATATCAATGCGGGCCGTATCCCGGTAAATGCAGATATACTGGCTGATGACTGAATCCAGATAATTCCTGGTTATTTTCAGACAGCCCCGCACCGGACCACACTCTTCTGCCCGGATCTCCTCCACATCATCAATCTCCCAGGATTTTTCCGTATAATAATTGTTCAGATCCCAGGCATCATAATTATGCGGTCTGTCCTCATAACTCATGAGCACATTAGCGGCCTTCCCTTCCGGAAGAAGCTCACGGGCAGCTCTCTTGTCGTAGATGCTGATAAACTGTCCTTTTTCGTTCAGATCAATTGAGAAAAATGCATTTTCCATGTGACTTTCAGATACCTGAATATGGTCTTCGCATTCCTCCTCACCCTCTTCGAGCAGGAAGGTTCTGTAACCCTTTGACGGAACGTCTTTTGCCGTAAACATCCAGGTGCCGTCAGCTTTTTTCTGTACGGGAAGAATTTCCTCCCCTGCCTTCACTGCGGGATAACGGATCTCATCCGGACACCAAAAAGACACCACATCCTCAGCGCTCATACTGTTGGGGTTGTAAACCACAAGGGAATGTGCCGGCGCGTTGATGCATTTTGCCAGACCCGCCAGTTTTCCGTCTGTATACTCCCTGCCGGCACGGAGTATGGCCTCATACTCTTCCTTGGAATCATCGTAAACCTCTTTGATCGAAGACCCCGGCAGAATATCGTGGAACTGGTTTCTCAGGATCACTTCCCACCCCTCATGGATCTCATGATCGGGATAGGCTTCATGGAGAAGCCTTTCTCCCAAAATGCCGTACAGCTCCATGTTCTGATAAGCAAATTCTGACCTACGGTTATATTTTTTATTCCTTGCCATAGAGGTATATGTGCCTCTGTGGTACTCCAGATAGAGTTCCCCCACCCAGGAGGGCAGATATTTCTTTCCCCGCACCTTTTCATCCAGCACATGGAAAAACTGCTGGGAAGTGCTCATAACGGTTTTGGGACAGCCAGGAATGCCTTTTGCCAGACGCCTCTGGTTTTCCAGCATATCCTTTGTAGGACCGCCGCCCCCGTCTCCGTATCCGAAGCTGCACAGCACTTCATCGTTGAGATACTTCTGGCTGTAGCGCTTCCATGCGCCTTTCATCTGGGAAGGATTGATATATCCGTTGTAGGTGGTAAAATGCTCTGTCTCATAGCCGCCTTCCACTGCTCCCTTGTTGTAATCCCTGGTGGGTACAAAATGGGTCAGTATCCTGGTGCCGTCAATGCCCTCCCACTCAAAGGTATCGCAGGGCATCTTATTAAATTCGTTCCAGCTTATCTTTGTGGTCATGAAATAGCGGATGCCGCATTTTTCCATGATCTGCGGCAGCGCTGCTGAGTAGCCGAATACATCGGGCAGCCACAAGATCTCATTGTCTTTTCCGAACTCATCCCTGAAAAAGCGTTTGCCGTGGACAAACTGGCGCACCAAAGCCTCACCGGAGGCGATATTGCAGTCAGCCTCCACAAACATGCCGCCCTCTACTTCCCAGCGTCCTTCCTTTACGCGTTCTTTGATCTCTTCATAAACCTCAGGTGCATTTTTCTTTACATATTTGTAGAGCTGCGGCTGACTGGACATGAAGATATATTCCGGATATCTGCGCATAAGCTCCAGTACAGTGGAAAAGCTTCTCACAGCCTTATCCTCCGTAACCTTAAGGGTCCACAGCCATGCACAGTCTATATGGGTATGTCCCACACAGTAGATATAGGCATCACTGTCCCCACAGTGTTTGTCATAAAATTCCCTGGTGATATACTCCTGCGCCGCCTCCAAACTTTGATAATACTCCTTGGAGCCTTCCTTCCTGAAATCCAGCAGGTTCAGGGATTCATTCAGGCAGTTCAGGATGGTCAGATATGCCTTATCGTCCTCCGGCAGAAGTTTTGCCACCTCATAGGGAACAGATAAGTCATAAAAATACTTCTCTGTCTTTCTATCCAGCACCTTGATGGCTGAACAGAGTCTGAGGGAAAAGTTCTGGTCACCTGTAAAAGCTGACAGGATAATGCGGTACTCCTGCCCTTTGCAGGCCTTTTCCGTAAGGATGATCTCTCTGTGGTTCACATCCAGCCCCTGGATCCTTTTTCCGTCTACGAAAATGGAAAACTGCGGGTTGGTGGCATCCCACTCCCCTTCTCTTCCTGTCATCAGCTCATAAACCACACATTCCCCGTCAAATTCTGCGGGAATGACCACCTTTGTCTCAAACCAGTAATATTCCCTGTGCCCGCCCCAGAGCTGTTCCCTTGTAAGTACCTCCCAGTCAGAGGTATCCAGGTTCCCAACGTCCGAAAACGTTTCCTCTGTCTTCTTCATCCTGTAATCCTGAATCTCACAGGACCTGGGGTAAATCTGCTCCTGCAGGTATTCCAGCAGCTTGCCGATCCGTTCTCTCATCAACACCATGTAAAAATTCCTCCCGTTTTCGTGTTATCCTTTTGCTGCACCCGCCATGGTAAATCCTTTTGACATATAGTTCTGTGAGAGAATGTACAGAAGGATAGAGGGCAGTGCATAAATTGCGGAGTATGCGGCAAGGGGACCATACTGGATGGTTCCGTGCTGTCCGAAAAACTGGTACAGCATAACAGATGCCGGCATCTTCTCCGGTGAACTTAACAATATGTAGGGAATAAAGAAGTTCCCCCAGCTTCCGGAAAATGTATAGATAAATACCACACAGATTCCTGGAAACATCAATGGCGCCACAATTTTGCGGATAGACTTCATGGTTGTAGCACCATCCACCCAGGCAGCCTCCTCCAGTTCCACCGGCACCCCGTCCATAAAGTTTTTCATAAGCCAGATTCCGTAAGGGAGAGAGGATGCAGATAAGAAGAGCACCAGTCCCGGAATACTGTCTAACAGCCCAACGCTGAGAAAAATTTTATATACAGGTACGGTGACAGCGATCATAGGAAGTGCTGTCATAAACAGAATAACATACATGAATCCTTTTTTGTAGCTCAAATGATATCTGGACAGCGGATAAGCTGCAAGCCCTGAAATCAGTACCACGATCAGGGACTGGGCAAAGGAAATGACAAGTCCCACACCGAATCCTCTCAGATTGTCAGAGTTTGTCAGTACATCACTGTAATTGCTGAAGGTCCACTGTGCGGGCCATTTCAAAGCCTCACCTGCATTGGTATCCAGAGACGCGATCACTACCCACAGAAGCGGAAGGATAAACACGATCCCCACGATCACCAGGAATGCACAATGCAGGGTTTTTATCATTTTTTCACTCATTCTAATCCCTCCCTTACTGGTCCTTCAAAATTCTGGTATAGATCACGCTGCATACAGCACCCACAAGCAGTATCAGCATACCGATGGCTGTACCATATCCAAGCTGCAGACCTTTCAGTCCCTGATTATACATAAATATAGGCAGCGTTGTGGTGGATGAACCCGGTCCTCCGCCTGTCATAGCATAGATCAGGCCGAAAACACCTAAAGTGGATAAGGTGTTCAGCATGGTATTGGTGGCGATGGTGTCCTTGATGCAGGGTACAATAATGCGGACGAGTGTCTGGAAACGGTTGGCTCCGTCCACCCTGGCCGCCTCCTCAATATCCCCTGACACATTGTCAAGAGCTGACTGGAAGTTCAGCATGGAAAATGCAGTGCCGTGCCATACATTGGCGATCACCACAGTCATCATAGGGTGCTTGAACAGCCAGGATACCGCCGGGATATGAACTACGCCTAAAATCATGTTCATGGTTCCGTTGTCCTTAAAAAATGCCATACAGCACAGGGCAACTACGATCTCCGGCATAACCCAACCCGCCAGGATACAGGGACCTACAACACTTCTCAGGCCCTTGGGTTTCCCTTTCATGAAATACGCGATCAAAAATCCCAGGATACTCTGTCCCAGAAGGCTGCCCACCAAAAAGAGCAGTGTGTTCTTGATGCTGGTCAGGGTACTGGGGTCTGTGAGCATCCTCTTATAGTTCTCAAAGCCGATAAATTCCACATTTTTTGCGTTTGCCCCGCTCAGTGCCAGGTTGGTAAAGGAATAGTATACGGTCAGTACAATAGGTATGATAAAAAAACATAAAAGCAGCAATACTGCCGGAAGCAGCAGGATAGATTTTTTTGCCTCGTCTTTTATGACAGCCGCACGGCTTGGTCTTGTCATAAAACGCCCTCCCTTCAATCGTGAAAAAATATGGGCGGCGGCACTTTACGGTGCCGAAACCGCCCAGTTGCTGATCATGCCGGAACTATCTTCCGGGCAGCCTTTTATTTCTCAACTACATTGTCATCGCCTACAGCACGTGCCACATCTGTAGCATACTGTGTCATGGCATCTTCCGGAGATGTACCGGATACTACAGATTCCACCATGGTCTGAATACTGGTGGTGACAGTGGAATACTTGTCATTCTGCGGTCTGAAATCTGCACTCTCCAGGAATTCTGTTGCAATCTGTTTGAACGGCTGTGCGGAGTATTTCTCATCGCTTGCTACGTCCTGTCTGGTGGCAATATTACCCTGTGCGATCACAGCATCTGTGTAAACTGCCGGATCCATGAGGTGTTTGATGAACTCAAAGGTCTCGTCTTTGGCATCTGAATTTTCCGGTATGGACAATGCCCAGCCGCCTGCCAGTGTTATGGTTCCGGGATCCTGTCCCTCAGAGGTAGGCATAGATGCGAATCCCAGCACGTCCTTAGCCTCCGGCCACGGTGCTGCGCCTGTGTCTGTCCAGTTGCCTGTGATCCAGCTTCCGTCAAGGGAGATTGCCAGCTTGCCCTCCGGCAGATATTCTCTGGCAGATGTATTGGAAGCCTGACCGTTTAACACGAGAGAAAGATCCGGTCCGTATCCGTTTGTGTAGATATCCTGCAGGAAGTTCAGGGAATCCAGAATGCCCTGGCTCTTAACGATCCATTTGTCGTCATCAGAAAGCAGTCTCTCTCCTGTTCCGTAGAGCAGCATCTCATATGTCTGCATGGAAGTCGCCTCACCGGTAGCCACACCGGAGTTGCACCAGAACGGTACTACATCCGGACATTTTTCCTTAACGGCTTTGCACGCGTCCAGAATATCGTTCCAGTTCTTGGGCTCCCAGTCCTGTCCTTTGCTGATGACACCAGCCTGTGCCAGAATGTCCCTGTTATACCATAATCCCCTGGTATCTGTACAGTAAGGAACGCCATATACAGATCCGTCTGAACCTGTCACACCTTTTTTCATGGAATCATAGTAGGCTGTATTCCAGTCCTCATAATCCTTCACGTAATCATCTAATTTTGTCAGATAGCCTGCGCTCACATCATTGGGAAGCTGGAATGTATCCTCACAAACCAGGTCCGGGCATGTCTTCTTATCCGCAAGCTGGAGAGCTACTTTTGTAAAATAATCTCCTTCCTGAGCCACAATAGGAGCAATATTCAGATCGACTGTATCTTTTTTATCCCAGGTATCGTATCCGTCCTGGATCCATTTCCAGAGTGCGCCGTCCTCACCCTGACCGTCATCCCTGAAACAGAAGGTAATGGTCTTCTTCCCGCTGTCCGCTTCCTTTTTCTCACCGCTGCCGGATGAGGCCTCTTTGCCGCTTCCGCCGCCGCAGGCTGTCAGTCCTGCTACCATGGCAGCCGCCAAAAACAGACTTGTCACTTTTTTCATCTTCATACTCGTTCTCTCCTTTTGTTTTTTGATGAGATAAGAATACCATTTTTTCCCGTTGGGGGATATTCCACATATTTAAGAAAGGGGGGTATTTATGACCACCCTCTAACGTTTTTTTATAATGATAAGCTTCACAGCATTCTGAAGCTCCCGGGCTGTGTCTTCCGGTGAGGTTCCCCTGACCTCCATCAGGTTATAGAGGCTCTCAGATACCTGCTGGGCGATTTCAAACCAGGAATTGTTGGTCTCCGCATACCATCCGCCGTTAATATAACGGTTGAGAAACTCCGTCCCTTCATCCGGCCCGATACGCTTGGACTGGTACGGCACCGCTGCTTTTACAGGCAGGGTGTCCATGGCATTGCAGATCCGCTCCTGAATATCATTTTCATAGAGATATGTGAGGAAGCGGTAAGCCTCCCGGTCCGCGTATCCTGTCACTCCGATATTTTCTCCTGAAAGCATCAGGGATTCCCTCACATCACTGGGAAGAGGCACAATGCCGGCTGAGAATTCCATTCTGGAGCTGCGCAGAATGGTGGATGCGCTGAGCCTGTTTGCCATCATCAACACCTTTCCCTCTGCAAAAGAGCGGGCCACGTCCGCCTCTGTGAGATTGATGGTCTGCTTTCCTATGTACCGGCTGCGCTTCAGTTCTTCCAGAATACTGACTGCCTTGATCCCGCCTTCCTGATCCATGGTATTAAGGCTTCCGCCGCAGGCATAAAGCAGTGATCTGTAAAAGGCATAAATCTCCTCCGGACGCTTGGCCGCAAATCCAAACTTATCACCAACACTGTCCTGCAAAGCACCACAGGTATCCAGAAGCCCGTCCCAGTTCTCCGGGACAGACAATCCATTTTTCTGAAATACATCACGGTTATAAAAGAGCACATAGGGATCACAGGTAAAGGGAATGCCGTAATATTTCCCGTCATCCATGGTGGTGTTCCACAGCTTCTGAAAATTCATGCTGTCCTGGCAGGATTCCTCCACATACTCAGAAATATCCGCAAATACACCCATATCGATCAGGGCAGGCATCATACCATTGTCACAAATGATCAGATCTGCTGTTTTTCCGTTATCCATGCGGAGACAGATTTCTTTTTTAAAATTCTCCTTGGGGATAAACTCCATGATCACTTTTGCACAGCCGGAGCGGCTGGAATAATTCTCTGCCACCTCATTTAAAATCTGCTGATGAAGTTTTGTCTCATAGGCGCTGAGTACATATATCTGCTTCTTCTGCTGTTCTTCTGTCTCCTGCACCTCTTTCTCCCCGCCCTTTTGCCAATGGAACAGAACGGCCGCGGCAAGTGCACATAGAAAGAAGGCAGCAAGATACCATCTCTTTCTCATTTCCCATTCTCCCTTTTGTATTCTGAGGGTGTGACACCGCTTAGTTTCTTAAAGACTTTTACAAAATATTTCTGGTCATGGAAGCCCACCATCTCAGCCACCTCATACACCTTATAATTGCCGGACAGGAGCAGGCGCTTGGCTGTGCTGACTCTGAAATTCTGCAGAAAGGAGGTGAAATTCACCCCGGTTTCCCTACAGAAGATACGGCTCAAATATTCCGGTGTGACACAGCACCCCTCTGCGGCTTCAGACAGAGTGATATCCCTCTGGTAATTGCTGCGGATAAAATCGATCACATTGAGTATCATCCCATTTTCTGTAATATCCAGTGTTTCCCTGCTGCTGGCAACTGCGTTCATGATCTTCTCAAACTGATATCTCACCTCTCTTTTTGAAGTGCTCCTGGCAATGCTCTCCATAATATAGGAGGTGTTCTCCCCCGCGTCCAGACAGCCTCTGGTCTCGCCCGCCACCCGGAGGATCCCCGCGGAAAACCTGAGTACATACTCCCGGATACAGGCCGGCTTTCCCTCACTGTCTATCACTGACTTTGCAAACTGTTCTCCGGTGGCGCGTACCTTGTCATAGCGCCCGCTGCGTATTTCCCTGTAAATGCTCTGCTCCAGATAATCGGGATATTCTAAATCCCTGTACTCAATGGATTCCACAAGTTCCCTGCTGAGTATGGTCTCATCCGGCAGAGAAAATGCGTACTGCATCATATCCTTCAGCTCCGCAAGCTTCTCATTCAGCTCTTTCAGCCCGTAAATGGTCCCATAGCTGCAGTGGCACTCTGTGATCTGGCAGAGGGAATGGTAGATCCTGGTCTTGAAGATCTTAAAAAGGTTTTTATTTCTCTCCGTGTCGGTCAGCATCACCAGAAACCCCTGCTGCCTTGGCAGAGACATAACATAATAGTTTTCCATGCACAGGGAATCCAGCAGCTCCGTTGTGTGCTTCTGGAGTTCACTTCCCGTCTCATTGGCCAGACTGCAGGGATAGATACAAAAGAGGGTGATCTGTGTCCTGTCGTCTGCCTGCAAGGTCTCCCTTAAGATCGGCTCTGTCTGCTGTCTCTCCGCGTCTGTACCGGTAAAATAGGTCCAAAGAAGCTGCTCCGCAGACACCTTTTCCACCCGGTTTTTCTCAATATTCCCCTCCACCTTTCGCAGTACCTCCAGAAAACCCTCTACCTCCAGGGGTTTCAACACATACTCCACCACCTGAAGTTTCAGCGCCCTTCGCGCGTATTCAAACTCAGAATATCCTGTGAGAAGAACAGCCTGTACTTCGATCCCCTCTTTCAGGATTCCTTCTAGCATCTCCAGGCCCCCCATGACAGGCATCTTAATGTCTGAGATGACCAGATCCGGCCTGTGCTCCTTTACTGCCTCCAACCCCTCTTTTCCGTTTCCGCAGACTGCCGCCACCTCATACTCCGTATCTCGGGCGAGTATATTTAAAATCCCTTCTCTTGACTTCGGTTCATCCTCTACTACGATTATTTTCATATTGTCTTCCTCCTACTCATAGGGAATCAGAATGGTTATAACAGTCCCCTCCTGGTTTGATTCCACATGGAAGCTTCCCTGCTCCCCATAATAAAGCTTGATCCTGGTTATCACATTGCGCACACCGATGCTGGATTCCACACGCTCTTTCTTATAGTCAAAATGATTAAAATACTCTGCCTGCCCCTCCTCCATTCCTTTTCCGTTGTCTTTTACCACTATGGATATTTTTTGGTCTCCTGCTTTTGTCAGGCGGATATTGATCTCATCCATGCCTGTATTTCCGGGAAATCCGTGGACTAACGTGTTTTCCAGAAGAGGCTGTATCAGCAGTTTATGTATTCTGCACTTCATCAGATTTTCATCGGCCTCCACCGTGCAGATGAAAGAGTATTCAAATCTCTGCTGCTGCAGGTATACATACCGCTTCAGATATTCCAGTTCATCTCTGATCTCCACGATCTCATTACTCTTGTGAATGCTGTACCTGAGGATCAAAGCCAGACTAGTGAGCATTTTGCTGATGCTGTACTCTTTCCTGTCTATTGCCACCCAGTTGATAGCGTCCAGGGTATTATACAAAAAGTGTGGGTTTATCTGTGCTTCCAGAGATCTGATCTCCGCATATTTTTCCCGCACAAGGGCTTCCTTTTCCTGCTCATTGGAAGTCCGGATCTGTCTGAGCATACTGTTAAAATGTCTGCCGATCCTGGCAAACTCGTCCATACCCTCCTCCGGTACGCGCACATCCATATCCCCCTCGTTTGCCTTATCCATGGCATTCAGAATGGGTTTCACAGAGCGATCCATTTCTTTTGAAAAGGAGACGGCGATCAGCACGCAGATCACACCTGCCAGAAGCCCCACCAACACTATGAGAAAGGTCAGATTGTGCAGATCTTTCAACACATAGTTCAGATCCCGCACATTCACCACATAAAAGTTCTGGTTCTGGACCCCTTTGCTGCGCACAGACAGGCTTGCCCCCTGGGGATACCGGTTGTCCTCCACAAATTTCTGAGCTGCCTGCTCTATTTCCTTTTTGCTCCTCTCCTTTTTCTCCTCCCCGGCAAATATACTTCTTTCCCCGTAATTTCCCTCCGGATAAGAGATAATATCACCGTACCGGTTCACCACAAACGTGATATTGGATTTTGTGCTGCCCTGCTTGTATACATCACACAGTGCTTTCTCATCCACACACAGCAGAATGCATCCCACAGGCCCTTCCTTGTAATCATTAAAGTCCGTGAGCTGATGGGCCACATAGAAATAGTCCTTCTCTCCATATCTGGTGTCCAGCTTATGATACGTCCTGGAATAGACGGTCTGCTTTTCCGCATAGGCCTGCTTTACCATCTCATTGTTTCTGATATTGTCCAGGTCAAAGCAGAAGCTCTCTGCGCCTGATAAGGTCATGCTGTCATAAAAGCATACATCACCGTAAATGCCCGTGACCGCGATTCCCAGTATATCTTTGTTTATGTATACGATATTCTGCAGGTTTTCCTCAATCTTATGCTTTGCCAGGTAAAATCTGCTGCTGTCCCAGATATTGATGGGTTTTAGATTATCCACATAGGTCTGGTCCGTATAAATATCTTGTATCAGACTCTCAAAGGTATCTAAAAAGTTCTGCACGTTTCCGGATGACTGTTCCAGATTGGCTTCGATCAATTCTCCGGTCTGCCTGGTTATGGTA
The DNA here is from genome assembly GCF_034355335.1 of Blautia coccoides. NCBI lineage: Bacteria > Bacillati > Bacillota > Clostridia > Lachnospirales > Lachnospiraceae > Blautia > Blautia producta. The sequence continues at coordinate 1,148,797 of NZ_CP136422.1, read as the reverse complement.
GAGGCGCTCTGTCTGTAAGAGATCAGCAGAACAAATATGATGGGCACAAGGGAAACTCCTAATAAAAGCACAAGCATCCGCCTGCCGATTCCCAGTTTTTTTAGTCTTTTCTTCAAAATAGTTCAGTTCTCCTCCTTTCCATTGCAGTATGTTTTGTGTATGTACATTGGGGATTTATATTCTCTCTATAAAAATACATATTTTCCCATGATAAGATACTTCTCCATTTTACAGTATGTTTTCTTCTGTGCCAAGGTAGAGATATTTGACTTTTGGGGTGTATTCTATATATAATAAAAAATAACTTGTAACTGTAAGGTTACTGAACAGTTGTGATAACTTTTAAGATAAGGCGGAGACGCAGATGAACAGTAAGATTAAAATTATTGAGGACCTTTCCCTGAATGCATGGCCCTCACATCAGATGCAGATTTATGATGGATGGATCCTCAGGTTTTCTTATTTTTATACCCACAGGACAAACTGCGTGGAACAGATTGGGCCGTCTTCTATCCCGCTCCGGGATAAGATCGCGTACTGTGAGGAGGTCTATGCCAAATGGGGGACTCCCACTATTTTTAAAATCAATCCGCTGATGGACAGTTCTTTTGACCAGAAGCTCATGGAACGCGGATATCATACCGCCCATACCACAGAGGTTATGACTCTGGATCTGGAAAAGTATAAGATACAGAAGCCGCCCAGACCGGTGTTTCTCAGCAGGGAAATATCTCCGGACTGGCTGAACGGGCTTTTTTCCCTGAAAGGGACTGTGAATGAGATCCATAGGAAGATAGTGCCGTCTATGTACAGGGCTATTCCTAAGGATACTATATTTGCGTCTATTTATGATGGGGGGCGTATTATAGGGACAGGACTGGGGATATTGGACAGGGATTATGTGGGGATTTACGCCATACATGTGGCTGAAGAGTATCGGAGGCAGCATTTGGGGGAATCTATCTGCAGGTCTATTTTGAATTCGGCTATTGATGAAGGGGCTACGGAGGGGTATCTTCAGGTGGTTGAAGGGAATGTGGGGGCACGGAGGCTTTATGAGGGGTTGGGGTTTGAGGGGTTTTATACTTATTGGTTTCGGCAGGAATTTTGATTGAAAAGATAGACAAGTGGACGGAGACGGACGGAGACGAGCAGGGGGAAGCGGGGCGGACAGGGGGATAGGACAGACGAAGCGTTCCGCTGCTCGTCTCCTGGTTTTGGCTATTGGCCTTTCTGGATGACTGGTGTCTTTTTGGAGGGCTGGATTTTTTGTTTGGTTTTTTGTTTTGTTATCTCTTGATTTATGTCTTTTTAATCTTGTTTTTTCTTTTGATCATTTCACATCATATTATTAGGTATTCTAACGCTACAGTGGATATCGTGAATTTCAAATACTATGACGAACAAAAGTTGATCTATAAATAAATGGGGGTAGTATTGGATTACATTATTCTGCGTATTGAATTTTTGTCGGCGGCGGCTTGTCTTTATTTGTAGGTTGGCTCTGGTATTGCGGATGTTTTAATCTGTGATCAGATTGGTTTTTACTGAGGTGAGCCAGGTTTCTATGGATTGGGCGAGGAGATATTGTTGGGTTAGGACGGCTTTGGCGGTTTCGGGGATTTGGGGGTTGGGGGTTTTGGTTGTTATGTTTTGTTCCAGGTTGGCTTTCAGGGTTTTTATGCTGCTCTCGATGTTTTCAAGGCAGGTCTTTTGAGCCTGGGGCGGGAGGCTGTCCAGGTTTACCATTACGGCATTAAAATCCAGAAAGATGTTGATGGGCTGGGTGGATATTCCAAACATCAGGGTTTGGAACTCCTGCTCGCCTTTTTCTGTAAGGGAATAGACGGCTTTTTCTGCCATATTCCCCTCTTTTATCATGGTGCTTTTGATGAAGCCCTTTTTCTCAAGCTGGATCACCTTTTTGTATATGGAGGGCGTGCTGATCTTTACCCATCGGGATATGTTCCTGTACTCTACCAGCTTTTGGATGTCGTATGCGCTCAATGGTTCTTTTTTTACAATTCCCAGTACAATTAAATCTATGGTTGCCATGTTGTCACCTTCCTTTTTATTTTTCTTGACAGTTACTATAAATTATAGTAGTATGTATCCCAAGGCTCAAATACTATAATTTATACTAGTATATTTTATAACTATTGTCAAGCAAAAAAGAAAGGAGTCTCTGACTATGAGTAAGGAGAACAAAAAAATGGAACTGCTGGGCAGTGCGCCTGTATGGAGGGCACTTTTGGCAATGGGGCTTCCCACTATGATCGGAATGATGATCAATGCATTGTATAATCTGGTGGATGCTTATTTTGTGGGCGGACTGGGGACGAGTCAGATGGGGGCGATCTCTGTGGCATTTCCCATCGGTCAGATCGTTGTGGGACTTGGACTGTTGTTTGGAAATGGAGCTGCTTCTTATATTTCACGTCTGTTGGGAAAAGGGGACAAAAATACGGCTGATCAGGCGGTAAGTACGGCTCTGTACAGCAGTATAGCTGTAGGTGCAGTAGTCATTGTGTGTACCGTTGTCTTTCTGCGTCCTGTACTGGAACTTCTGGGGGCTACGGAGAGTATACTGCCGTATGCAGAAGAATATGCCCGTATTTATGTGGTGTTTTCGCTTTTTAATGTGTTTAATGTGACTATGAATAATATCGTGACAAGTGAAGGTGCCGCAAAAACAACTATGCTCACACTGCTTGCCGGGGCTGTGCTGAATATCCTTCTGGATCCTATCTTTATCTATGTCCTGGATCTTGGCGTGGCCGGTGCCGCGGCCGCCACGGCTGTTTCCCAGATGCTCTCCTCTGTGGTGTATTTGAGTTATATTTTAAGAAAAAAGAGTATCTTCAGTTTCCGCGTCAAAGAATGCTGTTTTTCCCGGGAAATCATTTCTGAAATATTAAAAATCGGTATTCCCACTATGGTTTTCCAGCTTCTGACCAGTCTTTCTATCTCCCTTATCAATTTTCAGGCAAAGGAATATGGGGACTCTGTCATTGCAGGGATGGGTCCTGTTACAAGAATCATCTCCGTGGGCAGTCTCATGGTTTTTGGCTTTATCAAAGGGTTTCAGCCAATTGCCGGATACAGCTATGGCGCAAAAAAATATGGACGCCTCCACCAGGCAATACGTCTTTCTATTCTTTGGTCCACTGTTTTTTGTATCATCTATGGGGGAATTACCGCTTTGTTTTCCACAGCTCTTATCGCCCTGTTTACTAAGGGGGATTTGGAAATGATCCAAATCGGCGGCCAGGCGCTGAGAGCCAATGGCATTTCCTTTCTGCTGTTCGGATTCTACACGGTATATTCCTCCTTGTTTCTGGCACTCGGAAAAGGAAAAGAGGGATTTATCCTGGGTTCCTGCAGACAGGGTATCTGCTTTGTGCCTATTATCCTGATCCTCCCTCTCTTTACCGGTATCAATGGCATCCTCTATGCCCAGCCGGCCGCTGATGTCATCTCCGCTGTGGTAACTGTATTCATGGCACTGCGCCTTCACAGAGAACTCCACAGGATGGAAGACCATGTGACAATGCCGCTTAGTAATCATGCGGCCCACCTTGACAGAGAAATATAAAAGATATTTTAATGTGGTTGACTCCCGGCAGCTTTTATGGGATAATTAATTTAACGATGAGTTAATTAATTATAGAAGGGCAGTTTCTATGGCAAGAAAAAAAATACCGGAAAATTATGAAAAGATGAGGCAGTGTATTATACAGGCCGCAATAGAGATCATGGTAAAAAGTTCCATGGCAGAATTCAGTCTGACTGATGTGGCGGAAAAACTGGGATTGACAAAGGCCGCTATCTACTGGTATTTTCCGAATAAAAATGCTTTGATGGCCCAGGCCGCCCAAAGCATTTACAATACTTATATCGGCTATATAGAAAAAATCAGCAGCAGTGATCTGAGTTCCTATGAAAAGCTGCGCAGGATCGTTCTCGGAGAGGATGACACCATACAGGCTGCCCTCATGTGTTTATTTCCCATTAAGTTTTTCCTGGAATACTATTCGGAGAATCATGTGGTAAAAAACCTTATCCAAAACGGCTATGAGAGATACAACTGCCTTATCACTGCCCTGTTGGAGGAAGGCATCCGCAGCAAAGAATTCCGTTGTGATTTGCCCTCCGAGGAGCTGGCGAAGTTTATCACAGGCGCCATCGACGGACTGGCATTCCAGAACCTGTTGGTCTCATCTGAAAAAACAGAGGTATCCAGAACCATTATATTTTCCGTACTGGATCGTATCTTAAAACCCGGCCGCCAATCATCAGGAAGAGAGGAACTTAATGACTAAGAAAAGAAATCTATGGAGTATGATACTCGCAGTCCCGTTTATTCTTGCAGTTTTAATCTGTTTCATTGTAAACTTTGCCCTGGAACAAACGTTCAGTTGGTCTATCCTGGTGGCTGCCTCCTGCTTCTATGCATACCTGATGCTGTACACCCTGATATTCGGACAAAAGCACCGTATTCTACTCACTTACCTGGTCCTCGGTATTCTGCTGATACCCTTCCTGTACATCATAGAGTATACTGCTAATCTCTATATGACTCAGCCTATATACTGGGCAGCAAAGCTGGGAGTGCCCATAAGTCTTGCCTGGCTGGCCGCCCTTGCCGTTACCGGCCTTTTCAGGACCCTGACACATGCCAATGTTTTCCTGACTATGAGCTGCCTCATCCTTGTGTTTTACTATGCAGAACGTTATACCAATAACAGGATAGATGCTTTTACAGGTTCTTCCCAATCCTGGAGCCTTTCGGATCACTACCCCATCCTCTATTTTGGGGCTGCCGGACTTTTTCTCCTGACCGGCATCGTCATCTCTGCGGTGAAGCGCCTCAGTCCCCGTACATAACCGGGCCATCCGGAAACGAAAAAGAGATATGACATCTGCCTGAACGAAGGCTTCCCTCAAGGAAACTCCACTCATACGGCAATGCCATATCTCTTTTATAAGATCAATTTCCGCTCTCTTATGTTTCTCCTGATCCCCTCAGGTTCCCCATAAAAGCTTCGGTCCTGATTCCTCAGTGACAACAGCAGACAGAAATGCAGGAAACCGATCCTCTTTTTCAATCCTTATCTGAAAAATAATTCTCCTAACTGTAAGTCCCTCTTAAAGCTGCGGATTCTGGTATCCTCATCAATGTAAACCGCCTCAATACCCATAGCAGCAGCCCAGTCACCCATCTGCTCAGACGTGATATCATAAGAAAAGGCTGTATGATGTGCTCCTCCGGCCAGTATCCAGGCTTCCGCACCGGTAGCCAGATCCGGCTGCGGTGTCCAGAATGCTGTAGCTACAGGCAGTTTAGGCATAGGCTTTTCCGTCTTCTTACAGTCCACATCATTGATGATCAGGCGGAATCTGTTCCCCAGATCGATCAGAGAAGCAGCAATGGCCGGACCGGTTTTCGCTGTAAATACAAGACGTGCCGGATCTTCTCTGTCTCCCATGCTAAGGGGATTTACCTTAATGCTGATGGGGCCGTCAGAAATAGTCGGGCACACTTCCAGCATATGAGCCTGCAGTATTCCTTCCTTGCCCGGTACCAGATTATATGTATAATCCTCCATAAAGGAAGTACCTTTTGCCCCTTTCATTCCTGCTGTCATGATCTTCATCAGACGTACCATGGCGGCTGTCTTCCAGTCACCTTCGCCGCCGAATCCATATCCTTTTTCCATCAGTCTCTGGATAGCCAGTCCCGGCAACTGTTTCAGGGAACCTAAATCTCCGAAATGAGTCACGATCGCCTGATAGTTCTTCTCTTCTAAAAATCTCTCGAATCCGATCTCAATCTGTGCCTGTACTGCCACATGGCGTTTGAATTCCTCCGGGTCTCTTCCCTCCAGAAGAATCTCATATTTGTCGTAATACTCTTCCACAAGAGCGTCTGTATCACCCTTTGACACAGAACCCACTGCCTCTGCGATCTCATTTACAGGGTATGCGTCAATCTCCCAGCCGAACTTGATCTGAGCCTCTACCTTATCTCCCTCTGTCACAGCTACATTTCTCATGTTGTCTGCAATTCTCATAACACGGATATGGCTGCTCTCCATAATTCCCACTGCTGTGCGCATCCAGGACGCGATCTTTTCCTGTACTTTTCTGTCGCTCCAGTGGCCCACTGTCACTTTGCGCTCAATACCCATGCGGGATACGATATGACCATACTCTCTGTCACCATGGGCAGACTGATTTTCATTCATAAAGTCCATGTCAATGGTATCGTACGGAATCTCCTGATTGAACTGGGTGTGCAAATGCATCAGCGGCTTTCTGTACTCCTGCAGTCCCAGGATCCAGGATTTTGCCGGTGAGAAGGTGTGCATCCATGTGATAACACCTGCACATTCCTCATCCTGATTTGCCTCATTAAAGGTCTTTCTGATCACTTCATTTGTAATCAGAGTTGGTTTCAGTACCACTTCATAAGGGAGTACCCCTGATTTATTTAATTCTTCTACAATGATTCTGGAATGTTCCGCTACTTTTTTGAGACACTCATCTCCGTAAAGATCCTGGGAACCTGTTGCAAACCAAAACTTATAATTCCTGCCTGTTTTCATTAAACTCACCCTCCTGTTAGGTTTTATCTTTCTTCCATCATAAAACTTGTACGGTTATCTTTACAAGTTGTATTCACAGAAAGGATACAAGTTTTTCAGTTGTATGTTTTGGGCCGCATCCATCTCTCCGGGGAGGAAAAACCATCCTCAAAGTTTTCAAATTCCTCATTTACATCTATCAGGGAACTGATATAACAGCGGATCCTGTTGCTGCCCCCTCCTGCTTCCTTGAACAGACGAGTGATACGCTCCGCCACACAGAAGCAGTTTTCCTGAGTGATTCCCGGAAGCATGATGAGGAACTGACAGGAGCTGTACCTGGTGTACAAGTCCCCCCGGCGCAGGGACAGCTTGATGGCGGTCTGGAACTTTTCCGCTGCCTTGCTTATCTTATCTTCTTTTTCGATGGGAATGCCTGAACTGTCGGTCAGTGTGCACAGCATCAGGAACACGGACATTCCTGTCCTCTCTGTCATGCGCGTGATGATCCTGTAAGTATCAATAAAACTGGGCAGGGAGCAGAAATAAGCCCCTTTCCCTTTTGTCTTCTCTCTCAGATCCCTGCGGATTTCCCACATATCCGAGGGGACACCCTGTATCTGGCTGCTCATAGAATGAAAGCGCTCAAGCATTTTCTCTGAAGGCTTCAAACCAAACTCGTTAAAATACAGGGATGCGGTCTCCTCATAGACTTTCAGTGCCTCCTTGTGACGATTCAGAGCCAGCAGACTGTCGATCCGCCAGAGCTGCCATTCCTCATAGGGATATATGGACGCGGCGCGGGTGCTGATATGGAGTATATCCTCATATTCCCTGCGCTCCTTCAGAATGGAAAACAACTCGCGCATACAGTCAAAGTACAGATCCCTGTACTTTACACCTGCTATTACAGACCAGGCCTCTGCTGCTCCCGGAGGAAGAAACTCCCCTTTGTACAGGCTGCAGGCCTCTTTCAAAAGCTCTTCCTTCTTCTCACCGTTTTCCATGCGGGCTTCCTCAATGGCTGCCTCCATCTGATGAATATCCACAACTGCTTTTATCTTCTCATCCCATCTGCAGATTCCCTTTTGCACCGTTATGTATGAGCCATCCGGCATACCAGCCTTTTTCAGTTGTCTGCGCAGTCTAAAAATTGTATTGTTCAGACTGCTGTTTCCGTTTTCCACAGTATCTTTGCCGTAAAGTGCGTCGATCAGTTCAGCCTTGTCTATCCCATCCTTTAAGTGAAGCATGAGAAGCTGGAACAGTTGTACAAACTTTGCCGGGCTTTTTCTGTCAAAGACCACTGCTGCCCCCTCATAAGAAATAGAAAAACCGCCCAACATTCTTACCCTCATAATACCGGTATTTTTTTCTCTCTCCATCTTTTTATATCTCCTGCAATCCGAGTACCGTTAAAAAAGGCCGCCCTTCATCCAGGACGGCCTCTCTTTTTCATATCTGCTCTCTTTTTCCTTAAATGTTCAATATTTATTTGTTGCTCAAATATTCCTCGATGCTTTTCATAGCTTCGACTTCGTCTTCGCCTTCAACTGATACAGTCACGCTCTCACCAGCGTCTAATCCCAAACTCATCATACCCATGATGCTCTTTGCATTTACCTTCTTTTCCTGACTCTCCAGATAGATATTGCTGGCATACTGGCTAGCTACCTGCACGAGTAATGCAATCGGTCTTGCTTCCAAGCCGTTTGAAATACCGATGGTAATTGGTTTACTGATCATATCTGTTCCTCCTTGTTCCCTCTGAGCTCTTCTGCTATGCTGCCGATCCTACGCAGTCTGTGATTGACCCCTGACTTTCCCACTGGCGGTGTTAAAAACATGCCAAGTTCTTTCAATGAGGCCTGTGGATATTCTAACCTTATCCGTGCTATCTCTTCCAGATTGTCCGGAAGTCTTTCCAATCCAATGGTGTCACGGATAAAAGCTATATCTTCCGTTTGTTTTACTGCAGCATTTACAGTCTTGCTAATATTCGCCGTTTCGCAGTTAACCTTGCGGTTCACGCTGTTGCGCATTTCTTTCAGAATCCTGACATTCTCAAGATTCATCAAAGATACATTTGCCCCCATAAGGCCTAAAATTTCTACGATCTGCGCGCCTTCTTTTACATAAACAACCTCATGCTTCTTGCGGCTTACAACTTTTGCATCTACCTCAAAGGACTGCACCAGTTCCTGAAGCTGCTGAGCTTTTGACAGTGTGGAACATACGATTTCAAAATGATAAAATTTCTCTGGGGCACTGATAGAACCAGCACATAAAAATGCACCCCTCAGGAAAGCCCTCCTGCAGCAATTCTTCTGAATAATCAGAGGATTCACAAGAGCGGCACAGGGCATTGGCTGCCTGTCTGCTGTCAGATACTTTGCTGCCTGCAAAATTCTCACTGTATCTTCCTGACCTCGTACTTCAATCACAAATCTGTTGTTTCTTTTTATTAAACGTTTATCTATAGAAATTTCTTTATCTATTTTAAATGTTTTTTGCAATAAAGTAAAGCACTTTCTTATAACACTTTCATTTTCTGTAGAAAAACAGAGAAACGGCTGGCCTTCCTCTGTCCTCTGTATCTCACCGCAAAAGCTGAAAATGGCTGAAAGCTCTGCTATCTGGCAATGCCTGGCAGGGCTGATACAGCGCTCCAGCTCCTGCTTTACGCTTCCGGAGAATGACATTTCTTCGCATCCTTTTCTATATCTCTATGTTCGATCCGTATCCCGTATTCTTCTGACTTTTTCAGCCGTCTGTATAGTTCATTGGCCAGAGTCACACTGCGGTGTTTGCCGCCGGTACATCCGATGGAAACCACAAGCTGGGATTTGCCTTCGGATATGTAGTTCGGGATCAGGAAACGCAGCATATCCTCCAGTTTATCGGAAAACTCCTGTGCCAGATCAAAGCCCATCACATAGTCACTGACCGGTTTATCATTGCCGCTTAAAAAACGCATTCCTTCTATATAATATGGGTTTGGCAGAAACCTCACATCAAAAACCAGATCAGAATCACCGGGGATTCCGTACTTGAACCCAAAGGAGAGAACTGTGATCATCAAGTTCTTAAACTTCTGGTTCTCCACAAAAATCTTTTCCAGCTCTTCCTTCAGCTCTCTGGTGAGAAGCTGGCTGGTATCCAGGATATAATCCGAAAATTCACGCAGAAAAGCCAGTCTGCTCCGTTCCAGTTTGATCCCCTCATCTACCCTTCCGTTGCCGGAAAGAGGATGAGAGCGCCGTGTCTCCTTGTAGCGCTTTACCAGAGTCTTGTCATCCGCATCTAAAAACAGGATCTCCAGCTGGAATCCCGGCAGCCGCAGCCTCTCCAGAACCTGCTCCAGTTCACTTAAAGCCTTGCCGCTTCTGATATCCACACCTACAGCCACACGCTCTATCTCTCCTGAACTTCCGTCCTTTACCAGTTGAGCAAACTTTTCTATCAGGAGTATCGGGAGGTTATCCACACAAAAATATTCCATGTCTTCCAACATCTTCAGGGCCGTACTCTTACCGGCACCTGACATTCCCGTCACAATTACAAAACGCATATAGAATCCTCTCTGCCTGTGTCAGAACTCACCCAGGAATTTCACTTCCGGCTCAAGTGTGACGCCGAATTTCTCCCTGACTCTCTTCTGTACTTCCTCTATCAGGTTCTTCACATCCTCCGCCGTGGCATCTCCGGTATTGACAACAAAACCGCAGTGCTTCTCTGAAATCTGCGCTCCACCTACCCGAAAACCGCGAAGGCCCGTATCCATGATCAGTTTACCTGCAAAATATCCTTCCGGCCGCTTGAACGTACTGCCTGCGCTTGGCATATCCAAGGGCTGCTTGCTGGTGCGCCTCTCTTTAAAATCATCCATCTGTTCCTTGATATGGGATGCCTCGCCTTTTTTCAGCCTGATCACTGCCTCCAGCACAATATAACCTTTTTCTTTTACAATACTTGTCCGGTATCCCAGATTCAGTTCCCCCCGCTTCAGGCATATTACATTGCCTTCCGCGTCCATGACAGTGACTTCCTCCAGAACATCCTTCATCTCTCCCCCGTAAGCGCCTGCGTTCATGACCACAGCACCTCCTAAGGTTCCCGGAATACCACTGGCAAAGGCAAACCCGGCCAGACTGTTATCCAGGGCTACCACTGCGATCTTAGAGAGGAGCGCTCCCGCTTTTGCCCGAATAACATGGGCATCCACCTCTATATCACTCATATTCTTCCAGAGCTGAATAACAACACCTTGATATCCTTTATCGCTCACAAGCAGATTGCTGCCATTGCCTAAAATGAAAAACGGCAGATTCTCTCTCTTGCAGATATGTAAAATCTTCCGCAGTTCATCCACGCTGTGAGGGCGCAGGTAATATTCCGCAGGTCCTCCGATGCGGAATGTGGTATGCTTCTTCATTGGTTCATAGACATTGACATTGTCACTGCCCAGACACTGACAAAACTCATTTTCTATTTTTTTATTCACTCTCTTACCTCTTGCTTTGATCATATTATATAAATCTTAAGTAACTGTCAGATACTTTGACAGTTACGAGCAAAAACAGTTTCAGACAGAAATTTTATTTTCTGTCTGTCTTCTGTCTCATCCCGATTAAATCTTTTACTACCTCTCCGGCGATCATCAGCCCGGCAACTCCGGGAACAAAGGAAATGCTGGAGGGCACAGGCCTGCCTGTTGACGGCCTGGTCTCTTCCGTCTGCACCTTTTCTTCTTTCAGGCCCATCCGGCGTTTTTTTTCTTTGGGCGCTATTTCCGTGGAAAAAAGCACCTTAACCTTTTTTATTTTTCTCTTTTTCAGTTCTGTGCGCATGACCTTTGCCAGAGGGCACACACTGGTTTTCGCAATATCCGCAATTTGAAAGCAGGACGGATCCAGTTTATTACCGGTTCCCATACAGGATATGACCGGCTTATTGCAGGCTTTTGCCTTCTCAATGAGAAGGATCTTGGCAGAAACAGTGTCCACTGCGTCTACTATATAGTCATAGCCGGAAAAATCAAATAAACTGGCTGTCTCAGCCGAAAAAAAAGTCTCATAGGTGTGAACCACTGCATCCTCATTGATATCGGCAATACGCTCTTTGGCAACCTGTACTTTTTTCCTTCCGATAGTAGAACGAAGCGCTACCAGTTGTCTGTTCAGGTTCGTCACTGCAACCTCATCGTGGTCAACCAGAATCAGGTTTCCCACACCGGCTCTCGCCAGAGCCTCCACCACATAGGACCCCACGCCGCCCAGGCCAAACACTGCGACCTTGGAATCGGCAAGAATCTCCAGCCCCTCTTTTCCAATTAATCCTTCCGAACGGGAAAATGCATGCAGCATACTTGCGGTTCCTCCTAAGTAAAAACTATTTAAGAATAACGGCTCGCTTCACGGGCTCGCTATTCTTTATTGTAACGCCTTGACTAAAAGTCAAGCCGTATCGAATAACGGCTCGCTTCACGGGCTCGCTATTCTTTATTGTAACGCCTTGACTAAAGTCAAGCCGTATCGAATAACGGCTCGCTTCACGGGCTCGCCGTTATTCTTCATTATACTATTAATTCTATCAATTGTATAGAACTAGTTTTTCATCTTTGGCTTAAAAATAATGCTGGCCAGATAGGCGAAGATCAGGGCTGCGGAGATTCCTACGGCACTGGAGGTAAATCCTCCCATGAAGATTCCTATGAATCCCTGCTCTCCGATGGCCTTTTTTACACCTTTCCAGAGAAGGTTGCCGAATCCCAGAAGGGGAACACTGGCACCTGCACCTGCAAAATCCATGAGCTTTTCATAAATCCCCACTGAACCCAGCACAGCTCCGGTACATACCAGAATTACCATGACACGGCCCGGCAGCAGTTTCGTCTTGTCTAAAAGTATCTGAACCAGAGCACAGATCAGTCCTCCGACCCAAAATGCATTGATATAATCCATATTTACTGCCTCCTGTTATCCTCTTTAACAATGCTCCACATAACTGTTCAGCCCCTTCACAGTTACAGGCAAAAATCCATTTAGAATCACCTTCGGCGATGGGATTTTTGCTTGCTGCGGAATGTTTTTTTACGGTCAGCGCAGTAATTGCGCAGACCTACTTTAACAATGCTCCACAACAACAGCCTGGGCGATTCCAGGCACACTTTGCCCCTCATTGTAGCTGACCTTTGACAAGAGTGCTCCTGTAGGGACAAAAAGAACGCGTTTCCACTCTCCCTTCTCAATCTTCGGAAGGATATAGGAAGCAAAAGTCACTGCTGAACAGCCGCAGCCGCTTCCGCCTGCGTGAGTGTCCTGGGACTCCTTGTCGTAGATTTCAATACCGCAGTCCATGTGCTGTTTTTCAATATCAAATCCCTTTTCCTTCAGCATGTCAAAGAGGATATGCTGCCCGATCTCACCAAGGTCACCTGTGATGATCCTGTCGTAGTCCTCCGGCATACGGTTAAAGTCCATCATATTCTGGTAGATGGTATCACAGGCCGCAGGTGCCATACATGCCCCCATGTTCAGGGAATCCTTGAGTCCGAAATCAATGATCTTCCCTGTGGTAATACCTGTGATCCTGGCCTTTCCGCCGTTTGTGCCCAATACACAAGCCCCGCTTCCCGTCACAGTCCAGGTGGCGGACAGGGGACGCTGGTTTCCGTATCCCAGGGGAAAACGGAACTCTTTCTCCGCGCTGCCGAAATGACTGGAGGTGACTGCCACCACATAGTCGCCATATCCCGCAGCTACGGCCATGGAGGACAGTGAGAGCGCTTCACCCATGGTGGCACAGGCTCCGTACAGACCATACACAGGGGTGTCAAACCCCAATATGCCAAAAGAAGAAGCAATGGTCTGTGCCAGAAGGTCACCTACATAAATAGTACGTATCTGCCACTTCTCCAGTTCTGCCTTTCCGATTGCCATGCTGACTGCCTCTTTTTGAAGAACGCTCTCCGCCTCCTCCCAGGACTGGCATCCGAACATGCCGTCCTCTTTGCCAACCACATCAAAATATTTTCCGAGAGGGCCTTCGCCCTCCTTTTTTCCCACAATGGAGGCTCCGCTTAGAATATGAACTGCGTGTTCAAACTGGATGCTCTGTTTCCCCACTGTCTGTTTTCTCACTTCTGTCATCCCACCATCCCCCATAATTTCAGAACATAATAGACAGCACCCAAAACCGCAGAGGTCAGAATACCATAAAGGATCACCGGACCTGCTATGATAAAGATTTTACAGCCAATTCCGAACACCTGTCCCTCTTTCTGATATTCAATAGCCGGCGCCGCCACAGAATTGGCAAAGCCTGTGATCGGCACTAATGTACCGGCACCGCCCCATTTCGCGATCTTAGGATAAATATTAAATCCTGTAAAAAGCACGCTCAAGAGCACCAGGATCAGGGAAGTCCAGCCTCCGCTGATCTCCTTGTCCAGTCCCTGGCTCATACAGAAATTCATGATTCCCTGTCCCAGCACACAGATCGCGCCGCCGCAAATAAAAGCACGGCACATGTTTTTAAAGAGGCTGTGGGTGGGTGTCACCTGTTTGACGTATTTTTCGTATTCTTTGGCCTTTTTCTGTTTTTCCTGCTCCGCCGCAGTTGCCATAACTCTCACCATCCTTTTTTCTGCTTCCATATCGAAAAGCTTTCTGATAGTATGAGATTGTTATGGAAAAAATATGTGCGTGAAAAAATTATTCAAAAAGAGAGGCAAGTCCGCGTATGTGCAGATTTGCCTCATCTGTAGGATTGTCAGCGCCTGTCGTTGTACTGCTCAAATCCCTCTTCGATCTCTTTTAAAATTTTTGCGTATCTCAGAAGTTCTTTCTGAACCTCTGCTTTGTCTTCACGCTCCTGCTTATAGCATACCCTGTGCTCCATACTGGCCCAGAAGTCCATTCCGATGGTTCTGATCTGTACCTCAACGGGATAGTATTCCGTGCTGTCAATAGTGCAGACCTGAATGCCCAGAACCATGTGATAGCTCCGGTATCCGTTCTTTTTCGGATTGGCAATGTAGTCTTTTTCTTTGATCAATATGAGATCATTTTGCTTTTTAAGCTGCTCGGCAAGCAGTTCCACATCTCTCTCAAAATAACAGATTACCCTGGCACCTGCAATATCCTGAAGGTTCTCCTTGGCATTTGTAAAACTGGCGCTGAGTTCCATGCGCTCCAGCTTCTCCTCAATACTCTGTTTCTGCTTGATTCTGGACTGGATATTGTGAATCGGATGGGACGCACTGCCATACATGGAATGGTTCAGCACATCCAGCCTGGCCTTTAAAAGGTTAAGCGCATCCTGATAGGGAACAATTAAATCATAGTATTGTTCATTAGTCATATACCGTCCTCCTTTATGGACAGACCATCCCCCTGTCTGCCCGCTCCTTCTACTATAACATAAACCGGCAGATCCATAAATAAAGACGGGCTGAACTTTTTCTAAAAGGCTTATAAACTGTTATTGTTCCCAGCCGGTTTGTCACTGCATAAAAGATTTACCGGATATCATACACACTGCGGAGTCTGAGTGTGTCCGCATTTCCGGATAGGATTTCCACTTCCTTCGTGTCACCATTCAGATCAAAATAATTGTCTGAGAGGACAAGATCCTCCTCTTCATTGAGGATTTCCACACTTTTCGCATAGGCAGAGGCTGAAACTCTGATAATATTTCCCTCTTTCTCCCAGGTGAGATTGGGATCCTCATACTTGAAATACTTTGGATAAGAGAATATGACTGTACCCTCTGACAAAACCTTTGCTCTGCCTTCCTTTTCCGGCATCTCATGGTCCGCTTCTATGGCCTGGAAGCTGACGTATTCCTGAAAGACATCCACCTTAGGAAACTCTGTCTTGTCCAGCCAAACGGAAGTGAGGGCAGGCACCGTGATCACCTGATCTTCCCTGCGCAGTACCCTTGCCTTCCTGTCACGAAGCTGCCAGCATACCCTTATTTGTCTGTCTTTTAAGGTTTCATTTGTCACATTCAAACGGATAGATTTTTCAAATGTAAAATGCTGCCTGTTCATGTTGGCCTCCCGGGTCATCCATCCCTCTTCCTGACAGGAGATCATCACCGGGGCAAAAAAGCGTTTCGCATAATAATGAAGTGCTTTCCATCTGCCGCCGTAATCGATAGAGGACCAGGACACCACAGGCCAGCAGTCATTTAACTGCCAGTACACAGCCCCCATACATCTTCCCCGGTTTCTCCTGAAATGCTCCACCCCATAGCGGATGGCATCTGCCTGCAAAAGCTGTGACGCATATAGAAGTGTGGTAAATTCCGTTGGATAGCGGTAGGTCTGCTGAAGATAGTTCATGATCTTTCCGTTAGCCCCGTAATTTCTCTGGTGTTTTTCCATCACATAGGAGAAGATATTAAAGTCGTCCGGGTCATCCGTAATCTGTTCCAGGGTCTTTTTAAATGGAAATGCCTGAAACCCGAATTCAGAAGCATAACGGAAAAAATGCTTCCTGTACTCAGAAAAAGGACGGTTTCCGTGCCAGACCTTCCAGTAATGCACGTCTCCTCTGTCAGGATCATTGGGATTGTCAAAAGAACCTCCTGATGAGGGACTGGCAGGCCAGTAAAAGGTCTGCGGGTCGTATTTTGCCAAAACCTCAGGAATGATGCGCTCATACATGAACAGGTAATCCCTCACCTCCGAGGGTTTTGTCACCCAGCATCTCTCATCCACAAACATCTCCATCTCATTATTGCCGCACCACAGGCCAAGGGATGCGTGATGCCGGATCCTTTTTATATTGTCCGCAAATTCCCTGCGGATATTAGCCTCAAACTCAGGCGTCAGTTCATACACGGAACAGGCAAACATAAAGTCCTGCCATACCAGAAATCCCATCTCATCACACAGATCGTAAAACCAGTCCTCCGGATAACAGCCTCCGCCCCAGACGCGGATCACATTAAAATTGGCCTCCCGGCAGGCTTCCAGCAGCTTTCTTGTCTTTTCCCTGCCGGTCCTTCCCAGAAGGTGATCCTCGGGAATGTAATCCGCTCCCATGGCAAATATACATCTTCCGTTTAATTCATGGGCAAAGCTCTCTCCCCACTTATCTTTCTCCCGGTGCATCGTCACCTGCCGCAGGCCTATCTTCTTTTCCCAGACATCTAACACCCTCCCCTGACAGAACAGTGTAACCTGCACATCATAGAGGGGCTGACCGCCCAGGTTGTTGACCCACCACAGTTTCGGGCTTTCAATGACCAGCTCTTTTGGGGAATTATCCAGTGTCCAGGTTCTGCCGCCCGGTTCTGTGATCCTGACTGTGTATGTGAATTCAGACCATTGAGGCTCTACCTGAAAAGAAAGGCGGACCCTTCCCTCTGTGTGGCTCTGCTGTATGTATACGCTGTCAATCCTGGCTTCACGGATACCCAGAAGGGAAATCTGACGGAATATACCTGCGTCGGGAAGGTGTGCGCCCCAGTCCCAGCCAAACATATAGTGGGCTTTTCTGAGATGCATAAAGCCCTCATAAGTGTCGTCATTTCCGATGTTTCCATATTTTTTATAGGCTTCGGCAATGTATTTCAGAGGAGAACGGAATATGATCCGCATCTCATTTTCCTCTTCATGCAGGATATCCTTCACATCGAATTCCCAGATGCGGTGCATATTAAATGCTTTTCCTGCATGTATTTGATTTACATAAATATCAGCAAGGGTATCCAGTCCGTCAAAGTGAAGGACAACTCTCTGGTTATCCAGCATTCCCGGAAGTAATGTAAAACGGCATTGGTATTCATAATCTTTTTCCATAAGCGCACAGATGCGGTCCTCATTATCTTTCCAGAATGGGTCATCTATCCGTCCGTTCCTGAGCAGGTCCGTATAGACCGTGCCAGGCACTTGGGCATCTATCCATGCGGTATCACCCAGACAACGCATCTGCCAGGCTGTTTCCTCTTGTATATGCACCTGTTCCTGACTCTGCCCGAAAGCTGTGTCCCGCTGCGGGGTGCCGCTGCAGGTATTTAAACTCTGTATTTTCATTATCTGCTCCTTCTATACTAAAATATTGGTATATTTCGTCTTCCTTTAAAATAAGCGCCCTGCTCAATGTAAGCGGGCGCTTTTTTTCTTTTCTGTCATGTCTTCAGATCATTTATCTGCCTTTGGGTACTCTGTGCAGAGGAGGCGGTACGGCTGTTCATCCTCCTCGATCTCAGGGAATCTTCCGATCGGCTCATAGAAACGGTTGTCGTTTTCATCGTCATTACACATGGAGACTTCACCTAAAAGCACAGCCCCGGTTCCCGGCTCCAGTTCAAAATCATGGTACATAAAAGGATAAACTGTTATGCTCTCACCGGGCTGCAGCTTCACCTGTGTTCCTGCGGGAACCGTAAATTCCCTGCCGTCGCAGTTTACCGTCACATCCGTATCCGCAAACTGGCCGTCCTCTGTGGAGTTGTAGACACGGATCAGCACATTGCCGCCGCCTCTGTTGATAATGTCCTCCATCTTATCCCAGTGAAAATGCATAGGCGCCATCTGGCCTTCTTTGATATAGAGAAGCTTTTCCGCATATGTCTTTGTGTATTTGTCATTCTTCAAGTTGCCGTTTCGCAGTGTAATCAGGGAAAAACCAACCTCATCGAATTTTCCCAGACCATAATCCGTAATGTCCCATCCCAACATGTTATCCCGGATCTCATCGTACTCATGGCCTTTCTGCTCCCAATCCTCCGGTGTAAAACTGCAGAATGGAGGAAGGGCAAAACAGTGTTTCCGGATCATGGCTTCCATTTCTTTTAAAGCCGCATTAATCTTAGATCTTTTCATGGTTCTGCTTGGTCCTTTCTGGTCCCTGCGCTTCTGCCGGCCTTGTTACGGCACAGGCAGGCAGCGCGGGGGTATGGCTGTTTTTATTTTGTAGCTTTCCACTCGTCAATCTGTTTCTGCATCTCATCGATGACATCCTGGACGCCTGTTGCCTCCAGTTTTTCCTGAAGCTTCGGCAGATACTCGTCAGGGTCCACGCTTCCTGTATACAGGGATTTTCCAAACTCATCCAGCACGTTTCTGAAGCCTGCCACCTGGGTACTCACCGGTTCCAGATTAAAGTCAAATCCGAAGGAAGGGGCTTCTTTGGATGCATCGTTGAATTCTTTGAACGTATCCCATTTATCAAGGGGTTCGTTTTCCAGAACGTATGTGTTGAATAATCCGCCCTGTACCCAATATGGCACTGCATAGTCTTTCTTTGTGACCGGATCCAATTTTACTTTTGTGTCGTAAATGTAATCTTTACCCTCTGCTGCTGCCTTTTCCTCTGCTGTAGGTTCAGCCTTTGTCCAATGAACGCCTTCAATACCGTAATTCAAAAGGTTTCTCAAATATTCATCTGTATTGACCAGATTCAGGAATTCCATTGCCTTTTCCGGATGCGCGGAGTTTTTATTGATAGCTGTCATAGCGCCGCGGGCGGATGCATTGGTGATCTGAGTCTCCATGATAGGACTGGAAACCACTTCATACCCTAAGTCCTTGCCCCAGATCAGATCCGCGTAAGGCTGTCCGTCGCCTTTTGTCACAAAACGTTTGATAGACTTGTCGTCTGTTGCTGTTGCGGCATCTTTGTTGATATAGCCGGCCTCATAATATTTTCTCATGGTTTTCAGAGTGGATTTCATCCTGTCTGTCTCAAACACATTTTTAACGGTCAGGGTGTCATCGCCGTATTCAATACCGATAGGATCCTGGATCTTATCCATATAGGTAGGAGCTGAGTAATCTTTTGTAAGATAGAACGGAACCACCTCCGGTTCATTCTCCTTGATCACCTTAAGCCAGGGTTCCAGATCCTCAAGTGTCTGGATCTCCTCATAGGGAATGTTGTATTTGTCCACATACTCTTTTGTGAATACCCATGTAGGGCAGCTTCCGATCTCTTTTTCACTGGGCACGCCGTATGTCACCCCGCCTACCTTTGCCGCTTCCCAGAAGCGTTCATCAATGGCGTCATACATGTCTTTGCCTTCTTCCTTCAGAAGGTCATCCAGTTCCAGAAAAGCGCCTTTGTTGGCATTCTGAAGGTAATCATTTGACCAGGAACAGGTAAAGCACATATCCCATTCGTCTCCTGTGTTGATGACAACCTGCATTTTCTGGTTGTAATCACCCCAAGCCACATTGTTTACTTTGATCTTTACGCCGATTTTTTCTTCTGTGTATTCGTTTACCTTTTTGATAACGTCAGGCTCGTCTTTTTGCGCATCGCCTACCTGATACCAGACAAGTTCAACAACTTCCTCTCCCTTTTCATTTGTCTCTGCCTTCTTGCCGCAGCCGGACAGCATTCCCGCAGTCATTGCCGCTGCCAGGGAAACTGCCAGGGCGCGTTTTACAGTTCTATATTTCATTCTATTCTCCTCCTCAAATATTTCACTTTTATTGTTTCTTACAATCCCTACTCTTTCACTGCGCCGATGGTCAGACCATTTACAAAATACCGCTGGAAGAATGGGTACGCAAAGATGATCGGCAGCGTTGAGATAACAACGATCGCCATCTTAATGGTCTCTTTCGGCATGTTCTGTGCTATCTGAAGTCCATTGACACCCATCATGGCCTTGTTGCTCGCCAGCCAGTCAATGGAGCTTTCTATCTTGATCAGCAGATACTGAAGTGGTATGAGATTCTGGCTGTCTATATACATCATAGCATTAAACCAGTCATTCCAGTAGCCCAATGTAAGGAAAAGTCCGATGGTCGCCAGTCCCGGCATAGCCATGGGGATAACGATCTTGAAAAACAGCCTCCACTCGGAAGCGCCGTCGATCTTGGCTGATTCCACTACAGAATCCGGTATGGTGGTCTTAAAGAAGGTTCTGAGTACAATGACATTAAAGGTATTCAGACACAGGGGCAGGATAAGCGCCCATATGGTGTCCTTCAGCATCAGCACTTTTGTTACAACCAGGTAATTGGCAACCATACCGCCGGAAAACAGCATGGGTATGGTGATCACTGTGGTAAAAAATTTCTTGAATGCATAGGTTTTTCTGGACAGTGCATAGGCATAGGTACCGGTAAGAAACAGACCGATAATAGTTCCTGCAATTGTGACCAGAATGGTGACGCCGTAGCTGCGCAGAATGTTCTCCCCGGCGCTTACAATATAATGATAAGCATAGAGGCTGAGTTTCTCCGGTACAAACTGGTAACCGTTTATAGCCAGAGTCTGCTCATCTGTCAGTGAAATGATAATGACAAAGATAAAGGGCAGAATACTAATCAGTGACATGACTGCCAAAACAGCGTTCAAGACCACGTTTGTGGGCTTTTTGACCTTGTTGTATTCACAGGTCTCAGACTCGATCTTCTCTATCATTTTTGCTTTTTTACGTTCTTCTCTTTTTGAAGACATTCTCCTTACCTCCTCCCTAGAATAATGCGTTTTCACTGTCAACTCTGGCTACCAGTTTGTTGGCGATCATGATAAGTATAAATCCTACCGTTGACTGGAACAGCGCTGCCGCGGAACTCATTCCTAGCTCACCGTTCGTCTTCAGTGCACGGAAGATATAAGTGTCAAGTACATTGGTAACCGGATACAGCGGACCGGAATCCTGAGGAAGCTGATAGAACAGGCCGAAATCTGATTTGAAGATTCCTCCTACTGCCATGATCAGCAGTATGGTGATGACCGGTTTTAAAAGCGGCAGGGTAATGTACTTGATCTGCTGCCATTTGCTTGCTCCGTCAAGGACTGCTGCCTCATAATATGTTTTGTTGATACCGCAGATGGATGCTAGATATACGACAGTGTTGTAGCCGATGCCTTTCCACTGACTCATGAAGATGATAATGAAGGGCCACATGGATTTCTCCGTATACCAGGAAATCCCGTCAATCCCAAAGTGTGCAAGTACAGAGTTAAAATAACCTTTTTCCGGGTTTAAGAATGCGAATATACAGTAGCTGACAACTACCCAGGACAGGAAGTAGGGCAGAAACATGGAGCTTTGATAGATTTTAGCCATGCCCTTGTTGCGAAGTTCATTTAGCATTAATGCCACAATAACCGGGAGCACGACACCAAGAATGATGAATGCAGCATTGTATAAAACCGTGTTTCTCAAAATGATCCATGCGTCACCGCTGGAAAACAAAAACTTAAAGTTGTCAAAGCCTACGAATTCACTGGTCAGCAGGCTTGTGAAAAAATTACTGCCTGTCAAACGGAATTTCTTGAAAGCTACCAGGATACCGAACAGCGGCAAATACGCAAATAGGAAAAACCACGCGGTTCCCGGAAGGCTCAGCAGCAACAGTTCTTTGTTTGTTTTGACACGGGTGAAGAAGCCTATCTTTTCTTTTTTCTTCTTCTGTTTCAATTGAATACCTCCCTCTCATCCCGTCAAAATCCCTGCCGGCCGGGGGTTTTGGCGTTCTGTTTTGTATATATTTACTATACATGGAAGATAGGGGAAATTATAGTTGAGAAATTGTAGGTTTTCTGGATGAATTCTAGACAAAGGAGTGGAAAAATTAGTGTCAACTGGAGAAATTCTAGGGTATGTTTGAAATTAATGAAATACAGACAGGTTCCATGCCATATTCATGATTTTAATGGAATTTTAATAGAATTTGTTTTGACAGGCGAACGACGGGCATTCGCCTGCAGATATTTTGATTTGTTTAGAATTGATATAACATTGAACAGTTTTGCGCATTTACTGCGTTGACCGCATTAAATGCCGTATTCCTGATACAGCTTTTCAAGCAGATTGGGATTCGAGGCTGCTTCTATGAGTTCCTTTTCTCTGCCGTCCCCGGACAGCTTAAAGGCTAGCTCTTTAAGTCTATTTTTCTCAATTTCCCTGCCTTTCAACTCCCGTTTTTTCAGCAGTTCTTCCATCTGCATATACCTCACCCCCAGATTACGGTTTTTCTTCATTTCTTTGATTCTGCTGTGAATTTCCTGAATGGTTTCATTCTCTGACTCCGCCGCGCATGTATCTGTACTGTTTTCTATGTACTTCAGTAAACGGATCAGTTCTTCTGAAACGCTCTCCTGATTTTTCCCTTTAGTGTTCAGAAAAATCTTCCCCCGGCTTCAGGGATGTGATATCCATCTCTCCCTGGTAATAGCGGCTTCGTTTTGCAAGATTATGCTCATCTTCATTCTGCATCTCTATATTGTACTCTACCTGTACTTCGTCGCTTGCATATATATCCAGTCTCACACTTCTGAAATCAGAGCTGTACAAAATCGTATGCTCTGCATGGACTCTTACTTTTGTGATCGGACGACCGAGTATTGTCTCCAGTATCAGACGACATATTGCCTCATCTTCCAGCGCTGCTGCAAATAAAAACGGATCACATAGATCCAGTTCCTCAAATTTCTTCCTTGCCATGTGATTCCTCCTGAGAGAATATGACACGGAAGATACCTGTCTGTAATATGATTATAGCCTAGGGGCTTTTAAAAAGCAACCTTATTCTTTGCAAATATCCGTTTAACTTTACTTGCCAGTTACTATTTTTCCCGGGCACAGCAGGCACCTGGTGAAAAGGCGGCAAGATTCCCTGCCTTTTAGAAGATTTCCACCCGGACTTTGCAGTCAGTGAAATCAAAACGGAAGCGCACCGCA
Source organism: Blautia coccoides (assembly GCF_034355335.1). NCBI lineage: Bacteria > Bacillati > Bacillota > Clostridia > Lachnospirales > Lachnospiraceae > Blautia > Blautia producta. The sequence continues at coordinate 1,125,551 of NZ_CP136422.1, read as the reverse complement.
GCATTGTCTTTCTCCACCATAAAGGTTCCCTTATTGGAACTTCCGCTTCTGGGATATCCGTCGCCGCAGTAGGTAGCCGACAGTGTTCCATAAGTGGAGACCGCAAAATCATATGTACCCCTATAGGGAATCAGCACGCTCAGTGTGTATGTGTTATTTCCTATATAATACATCCTGGTCACTTCACTGTTGGAATCATTTTTCACAGCTCCCACATAAGGCTGAAAGCTTCCGTAAACTACTACCTTTTCGGGGAGCTTGATCCCTGTCTCCGGGTCATAGACTGCTTCCGCTCCGTATTTGATCTGAAGCTCCGGGTTGGCAGCCAGTTCTCTCAGGCGGTGTCCTTCCTGCCAAAGCCGTTTTACTGTATCCTCCTGGCCGAATCCCATGGGGCAGGCGGGACTTTTTTTATTGATCTGATAAAATTTCTGGATATCCCGGTCTCCTCCGTTCCCCCGCTCCATAGTCACCGGCGCATCGCCCAGCATACGCCGAAAGGGAATCTCAAAAAAACCGCACGCGTTGTTCACTTCCAGCCAGCGGTATGTATATTCCAGAAAATGATTCCTCTCTTCAAAGTTCTGATGGGCAAACCAGGCAATCTGGTCATATCCCCACCAGTCCTTAAAGGCCAGCTCTTCCCTGGAATACCGGGCCGGGTCCTCCACCACCAGACCGCCCCAGTTGTCGTATTCCATCAGATAGGGCATTGCCTGTGCCGACCAGCCGTTGGGATTGACGCCGCCCTCACTGAATCCTTCCCGGACAAGCACCAATTCCGTACCCTCACGTTCCAAAAGAGGCATCCGGGTAAATGGCATGGCGTGATAATCAAACAGCAGCTTTCCCCTCCGATTCACCCCATGGGTGTGGGCATCCATAAGAACCTTATGCCGTCTGCCATGGACGGCAGCATACCTGCGTATCATCTCGAAAAGCTCCTGAGTCTTCACCATGCCTCTGTCATTTGCCGTATACAGATGCACCTGCCCCATATGGAGCGCTTCATAACCGCAGTCGATATAGCGCGCTGCCCGGTAATAAAACCACATTCTGGCCTCCTGCCGGTTCAGATCAGGAATTCCTCCATTCTTCTCCGGCTCCTCTCTGTGACTCACAAATCCCGCCGGTTCCCCGGGAAACAAAGTATCTGCCAGACAAAAGCACCTGTCCTCCGGCTCCATCCCAAAATCACGGAACACGAACTCCGGTATCTTCACTGTCTCTATCCTCTCTGTCACCCATTCAAAAATACATGCCTGCAGGATAATCTCCGGGTCCACTTCATGAACTCTTCCTGCCAGTGCCGCAGACTTTGCAAAATGCACCTCATCGTCCTCGGTCATATACCAGATTCCGGAGGCACGTCCCAGGAATTTTACTCCCAATTCCCCTATCACCCGCAGGTCATCCGTCAGCGTCCCGCTCTCAAAAAGTCCTGCCGCTGTCACTGCCCGCGACAGATAATTCTCCAGGACCTCCTTGGAAATCCTGCCGTCAAATCTATAATCCATCCTCTCAGTTTCCCTTCTCTAAAAATGTGACGATTGATGCAATGTTGGCCCCTGTAGCGCCCTCTGCCATTCTCCCGTCCCTTCCCCGCATCACACTGGGGCCAACGGCATCCAGATGGAGCCATTCTACCCCTTCCCGGATAAAAGATTCCAGAAAACACGCAGCCACACTGGCTCCTGCCCCTTTTTCGGGGGCATAATTAGCCAGATCCGCAGTGCTGCTCCAGGCAAGCAGCTCCCGGTAATGGCTGCCCAAAGGCAGTCTCCATACCGGTTCTCCCGCTTCACCCGCAGCATCTATAAAATCACTGCTCATACGCTCATCATTGGAAAACATTCCCGTGACCCGGTCCCCCAGCGCATTATGACAGGAGTATGTCAGGGTAGCCAGATCCACGATCCGCCCGGCTCCCTGCTGCTGGGCATATGCCAGCGCATCCGCCAATATAAGACGCCCCTCTGCGTCCGTGTTGTAGATTTCCACTGTGGTGCCGTCCAGCATGGTGATCACATCTCCCATCCGGCAGGCCTGCGGGCCGATGGCGTTCTCCGCCAGGGGTAGAACTGCTATAAGGTTTTCTTTCGTATCCTCCCGTACAAGAATCTCAAAGGCCTCCAGTACATTGGCCGCACCGCACATATCAAACTTCATTCCCTCCATGGATTTCATAGACTTTAAATGATATCCGCCGCTGTCAAAGAGAATACCCTTGCCCACCAAAGCTGTAAATGCCTGTCCCGGAACGCATTCCCTGATGAGGAGCGCCATTTTTGCTCCACGGGCACTGCCCTGGTTCACCGCCAAGATTCCTCCGAATCCCTGCTCCTTTAGGTCCATATGGTCCAGTATCCTGCAGGATACTCCCAGTTTCCCAGCCAGATTCCTGATATACCCGGCAAATTCCTCTGTTCCCAGGTAATTTGCCGGAAGATTGCCCAGGCTTCTGGCATAGGCAATACATTTTCCTTCCAGCTCCCCGTATCGGACTGCGCGTATAAGCCCGCTGTCCTCTGCCGCGTCACTTTCTATATAAAATACCGCATTTCCAAAATCCTGCAGGATCTCACGCATTCCGAATATATCCTCTTTTTTGAGTTCCTTCATTCCCTCTTTACGTAAACTGTAGGCACCCTGATAGAGAGAACGCACCATGACACGCACCATCTGTATCTGCGTCTCCTCCTTTAAAGGCAGCGAAGCAGTGCCGTCCCCGTCCAGCCGTATTAGAAAGCATCCCTCCCGCTGTCTTCCCAGCCGGCAGAATTGTTCTGCCAGCCGGCAGACATCCATACTCTCCGGAATCACTTCTGTACAGACAGCGGTATCCGCTCCTCCGGGCACAACCCCTTCCGGACATTTCAGAATTATCTTCATAACACAAGATCCCCGCTTTCCGTCCTCTGACCATTCTCTACACGCAGAAGCAGTGTTTTGATCTCATAGGGTTTCAGGTATACACGGATCCCGGATGAGCTCCAGGGACTCTCCGGTTCCTCCATAAGATTACACTCGCACCATTCCTTTACTTCAAAACCGGGGCATATCTCAACTTCTCCCCGCCTCCCATGGAATTCATGGAATCTGAGCACAATCTCCTCTCCGTTTTCCGCCTGCTTCAGCGCGTCTGCCATGAGGTTCTCCCTGTTCCAGGACAAAAGGCTCCCCTGCAAAACTGCGGTGCCCGCTTTCGCACTGATAGGTGAGTTCAGATCAAACGCCTCCTGTTCTATCCCCGCGTCATACCACTCCCGGCAATGAGGCAGCAGCGAGTATGTAAATGTATGGGTGCCCAAATCAGCACTGTAATCCGGATCTGTGGCAGACTTTAAAAGTGTCAGGCGAATTGTGTTTTCTTTCAGGTCATAACCGTATTTACAGTCATTGAGCAGCGCGGCTCCGTATCCTGTCTCCCAGATATCCGCCCATTTGTGGGCTGCCACCTCAAATTTTGCAGCCTCCCAGCTTGTATTTCTTGTGATGGGGCGCCGGATATTACCGTTCTGGATATCAAATCTGGCATCCACAGCCCGGATATCCACAGGAAATGCCGCCTTCATCACCTTCTGCCGCTCCCTCCAGTCCACAGAGGTCTTGAAATCAATCCGCTTTTTGCTGTTGTAGAGGCACATGGTCTGACTGATGGTACTCTTATTGTATTTCCAGGTAAATGACACCTCAATGCCCAGCCCGTGTCTCCAGATCCGGATGTCCGTACATTCGGTAATCTCCTCCATCTTTCTGTCAATAGTAGGCTCAAGTTCCCAGGCGTCAAAGCAGCGCGGTTTGTCCTCAAAGATCTGCAGTACATTGGCACAGGCACCCCGGGACAGCATCTCTCTTTCTGCCTCCCTGTCATAAACTCCTGTGAGCTGCCCTTTTTCATTCCAGCTTATCCTGTAAAAAGGAGTCGAGACTTCTCCTCCTGCCCCATCCTGCTGCTGTGGGCAGATATTTTCCCCTGTAGGCTGCCGGAAAGTCTCTTCTTCAGACTGCAGAGCAGGCTCCCACACAATTTCCGTATAAGAGAAAGGTTTCATATCCCGGACAAGCACATAAGCTCCATCCTCTTTCCACACACAGGGAAGGGGCGTCTCAGCACTGCATTCATCTCCCTTTCTCAGGCAAAATCCGCCTTTGCCGTAATCTCCGGCACACACAGACTCCGCCTCTTTCCGGGGAATCCGGACCACAGAGGTTCTCAGCCAGCCGCCGCTGTTAAATACGGAAAACACCCGCTCCTTACTGCATTCCCGGACGAGAGCAGCGCCGGAGGCCTTATTCACTTCTCTTAAAAGGGACGCGGCCTTTTCATATTCCGTATGGCTGTCAAGATAGACCTCCCTAATGGACGACCCCGGCAGGATATCGTGGAACTGCTGGCAGAGTACGATCTTCCAGGCACGCAGGATCCGTTCAGAATCATAGGGAACGCCCCCAAATACTCTGGCTAACACGGAGCATATCTCCGTATCCCTCAGCCCGTATTCCATTCTGCGGTTCATCCGTTTATTATATGCCTGGGAAGTATAAGTCCCTCTGTGGAACTCCAGATAAAGCTCCCCGTCCCACACCGGAAGATACCCTTCCATGGGGTTTTCTCTCAGCGTGGCATTGAGACCGCGGAAATACTCCGTCACGGACTGGTTTTTTACATGGGGGATTCCCGGCATCTTCTCAACCATTTCTATCTGGCGTATCATATCCCGGTTTGGTCCCCCTCCACCGTCTCCATAGCCGTAAGAGATCAGTAATTCCCGGTTGGTATCCTTGTTCTTATAATTGTCCCAGACACTTTTCACTGCCCTGGGGCCGGAATTTCCGTTGTATGTATAATAATCCTCCCCGGGATCGGAGGTGGTCACAAAATGGGTTGTCACCCCGGTTCCGTCAATGCCCTTCCAGGTAAAGGTGTCATAGGGCAGGCGGTTTGTGTCATTCCAGCTTATCTTGGTCGTCATAAAGGTATTTACGCCAGATTTCTTTAAAATCTGGGGAAGTGCCCAGGAATACCCAAACACATCCGGCAGCCAAAGAAATTCACTTTCATAGCCGAATTCTTTTCGGAAGAAATTTTTCCCCACCAGGATCTGCCGGATCATGGATTCCCCTGAGGCGATATTGCAGTCACACTCCACCCACATGGCCCCGGATGGCTCCCATTTTCCCTCCTTGACCCTCTTTTTGATCTTCTCATAAATATCGGGGTGGTCCTCCTTAATAAATTCATAGAGCTGGGGCTGGGACTGCAGAAAGTGATATTCCGGATATTTCTCCATCAGGCGGTCCACCGTTGAAAATGACCTGGCAGCTTTCTCTCTGGTATGGCACAACCGCCACAGCCAGGCTACATCTATATGGGTATGGCCTGCCATGGTCACATGGACATCCGGTTTTCCGCGGCCGTCCAGACACCCATTCAGGTATCCGGCTGCCTCTGACACGCTTTCATAAAAGCCCCGGCTGCCCGGTTCCGTATAATCTACCAGGCAGTAAGCCTTTACAAGCATATTTAAGATCCACTCTCGGTATTCATTCTCCGCACTCAAAGCTTCATAGGTCTCAAGAGCCGCTGTGGTCAGATAATAGAGGTCATCCGTACCCTGATCCAGCACTCCGATCTGTGCCCTGCATATCTCCATCACATTGTCTTTTGGGATTCCGCCTCCGCTGAGTCCTGTCCACAGCCTGAATTTGAGCTTCAGTCTCTGCCCACAAACCTCCGGGGAAAAGAACACTTCCTTGTGGTTTCCGTCCACAGCCTGATAAGGCTCATCGTTTACATAGAGCAGGCTTTCAAAATTCCCATTATTTCCGGTTCCCGCGGGAGCACCAAAGTCAAAAAGGCCCAGCACTTCCTCCCCGCGAAATTCCTGGGGGATTTCCACCTCTGCTGTCAGCCAGTAATATTTATCCCAGCCACGAAATGAAAATCCCACCCCGACCTCCCCGGCACTCACCCTGCTCTTTCTGTCACTGTCCTCCCAGAACAGAAAAGAAGGGATATCCTGAAGCTTCCGATACCGAAGCTCGCGCAGTTCCTCTGCCAGATTCTTAATCCTGTCAAAATCATGAAAATCAAACGGCATTTTTTACTCCTTTCCAAACAATCCCCCATAGGCTTTGTCATAGGCCTCCAGCAGTTCCCTGGCCAAAGACCAGGAGTTCACCAGCGGATGAAGCATAAGCGCCTGGGCTGCATACTCATAAGAGCCTTTCCTCACAGCCTCCACTGTAAGACACTCATAATTTTTGATCAGCCGCATCAGGATATCACACTGGCGGGGCACCCGGACCGCAGGTACCGGGCAGATCCCCTCTGATGAGACGCGGCAGGTCACTTCCACCACATCACTGTCTGCCAATCCCGGAATACATCCCTGGTTTTCCACAGAGAGCACCAGGTATTTTCCCTCTTTGCTCTGCATCCCCTCGATACAGTCCAGCATCACACCCGCATATCCCATACCGTCAGGAACCTCCAGGCTGCCCTTCTCCGCAGTGGGACGTTTGGCTGCCCCTGATTCGATACTCATGTAAGAATTCTCTCTCAGCTGCATGTAATACAGGAATACCTGAAGTGCTCCCTCGGGGTCCGCATCTATGTCCATGCTTTTCAGTTCCTCCATCATGCGCCTGTTGATCTCCTCGATCGTCTCGCCTCTGGCGGCACCTGCCCTCTGGATATTGGCCAGTGCCTTCTCTCTGTGGTAGTAATAATACAGATACTCATTTGGCAGAAGTTCCATTAGACGCAGAAGCTTGGGATCGAACATGGCAAATTCCTGGATCTCTCCCAGAAAGCTGTCGTCTGCCAGAAGTTTCGGAAGGATCTCTTCCCCCTCTTTCTTCACGCTCCTTATCCAGGACAGATGGTTCAGTCCGAAAAACTCCACATACAGATCCTCCTCCTTTACTCCCAGCCAGGCCGCCATTCGGTACTTTGTGCTGCTGGGCGCATCGCAGATCCCTATCACCCGGTCATAGCCTGCTGACCGGAGCGCCTGGGTCACAAGCCCGGACGGATTGGTAAAATTAAAGATCCATGCGTCCGGGGCATACTTTTCTATCATTCTGCAGTATTCCAAAAGCACCGGGATCGTGCGCACTGCCATGGAAAATCCCCCAACGCCTGTGGTCTCCTGGCCGATGACACCGTGTTCCAGAGCAATCTTCTCATCCATCACACGGGAATGATCCCCGCCCACACGAAGGGTTGTCACCACATAGTCAGCACCCTCAAGAGCCTCCCGGGGCGTTTTTGCCGCCCACACCTTCAGATCTTCCTGTTTCCGCTCCACCACATGACAACACAGCCGTTCGATGATCCTCTGTTTTTCTTCCTGGATATCGTAAAGCACCACCTCGTCTATATGCAGCTTTTTATATCTCTTTAAAAGTCCGTTGATAAATATGACGGTTCTCACACCTGCACCGCCTATGACTGCAATCTTCATATTGATCTCCTTTCGCTTATAGCTGTTCACTCTTCACTTTCTCATTTTCACGACCCTTGGCAAAACGAAGCAGTTCCTTTTCTTCCGGAAAACCGGTATTTCCCCCATGTGCAGACACGGAGAAGGCACCGCAGATGTTACCGTACTGCAGACATCTTTCAATGGCTTCCCCTTTCAGAAAACCGTAGATATATCCGGCATTGAAGGAATCACCTGCACCGGTGGTGTCCACAGCCTCTACCCGGTAAGACGGTCTGTGGTACACCACACCGTCTTTTACTGCAAGGGAACCTTTTTTTCCCAGCTTGATCACTGTCTGTCCGCACTCCCGGGCAAACCGAACGGCTGCCTCTTCCGGCGAGTCTGTCTTTCCATAGTGTTCCGCCTCTGTCTCATTCATAAAAAGGACATCGATCCACGGAAACAGCTCATAGATCCTGCTGCTCCAGCTTCCGGTGGGGTCCCATCCCACATCAAAGGAGACGGTGGCCCCTGTCTCCCTTTTCACCCGGCGCAGCAGCCGTGCATAGGAATCATGGCATTCCTCCCCCTCATAACCTGTCACGTGAATATGCCGTGCCCGGCCTGCTTTTTCTATCTTCACCCTGTCCATACTTAAGTCAGCATTAGTACCTCTGTAAGTGAGAAAGGACCGGTCATGGGCATTGGTAAAGCTCAAAGAGATTCCTGTCCGCTCGTCCTTCCCGGTCACAAGCAGTTCTGTATCCACGCCTGCTCTTTCAAAGGTCTCCCGGATCATATGACCGTAACAGTCATCCCCTACTGCCCCCTGGAAGACCGGATGAAGCCCCAGTTTACCAAGTCCCAATGTAAACAGGGCCGCCCCGCCTCCCACATAAGTCTCCATAGAGGAGACAAGCTCCTCCTGTCCCGGCGCGGGAAGCTTCTCCACTCCGGGAATGATAATATCCGCATTTACGTCTCCGTAGACATAGACATCCCATTTCTTTTCACTCATTTTCTCTGCTCCTTTTGTCTTCATCTGCGCAGCACAACTGCTGCCTGACAGGTAAAAAACCGGCTTTCAGCGCGAACTAAAAGCCGGTTTTCTGTCAACCCTTCACTGCCCCGATCATAGCGCCCTGCGCAAAATATTTCTGCACAAAGGGATATACACACAGGATCGGAACTGTAGTGATCACCACTGCTGCCATCTTCAGGGAATCTGATGTGACAGCTGTTGCATTCTGGGCCAGCGCCTGAGCCACAGAGGTAATATCCTGCTGAGAACTCATGGCCTTGCTCAGCATCTGCTGAAGCACGGTCTGTACCGGCCACTTGGAGGTATCACTCATGTAGAACGCTCCGGCAAACCAGTCATTCCAGTGATTTACCGCCGTATAAAGTCCCACCACCGCGATCACAGGTTTACTTAAGGGGAGCATGATGCGCGAATAAATCTGAAAATAGCTGCATCCGTCCAGCTTTGCCGATTCCTCCAGACTGTCCGGAATCCCCTCAAAGAAGGTCCTGGCCATCAGAAGATACGTCACACTCACCAGGGAGGGCACCACATAAACCCAAAAGCTGTTGAGCAGATGCAGGTTCTTATACTGGATATAAGTAGGGATCATACCTCCGCTGAACAGCATGGTAAATGTGATCAGCATGGTGATCAGCTTATTTCCCGGCAAATCCTTCTGTTTCAGGGAAAATGCCGCCAGAGTAGTCACCGTCAGGCTTAGCACGGTGCCGATGACCGTCCTGGCAACTGTATATCCGTAAGCCCGGATGATGCCGCCGTCCCGGAACACTTCCTTAATATTGTCAAACGTGGGCACTCTGGGCCAGAACCAGATACCGCCCCGGGCGGCATCCTTTCCGTCATTGAATGCCAGTACCAATACATTCAGACAGGGCAGTATAATGATCAGACAGACCGCAATGACTATCATATATACAATAGCCTGCACAATAATGTCTGTCCGGCTGCTCTTGATCTTGCTTTTTTGGCCTTTACTCATCCTTAACACCCTCTCTCACCTGTCAATCATAAAAGTTGACAGCTTTCTTATCCTTGTTATAGACATCCGCCACATAATCCTCAAACTTCTCCACGCCTGCTGCCTTTAGCTGACCGCGGAAGGACTCAATGATATTCTTCACCTCGTCATCAGACTTTGCAAAACATGCCTGGACAAATACTTCATCCCAGTTGAGCAGATCCATCTGTGTCTTGACATCTTCCATTCCCTCTGAGGACAGATACGCCGGCGCGTCCAGTCCCGGGATCAGTTTTTTCACATAGGGGTAATCCTTTGCGACTTCAACACTTCTGGCAAAGGTATCGTTGGAGGACGCCCCAGGCCTTGCCTCGCCGAAATTGTTGATATTGTCTTTGTTGGTGAGCACAAATTCAAAGAAATAGTTTCCGCTTCCACCGAAGCCGGCGCCCACATCATTGAGTAAGTAGTCCATATTTCCGTCACTTAAAGCCTGCTGCACCTCTTCTTTGAGAACAGGTTTTCCGTCAACCATATCGTAGCTTACGCCCTCAACCCCGTACTGGGCGATCATCTGCCCCTCTTTTGTGGAGAGCCAGTCAAAGAACCGGAAGATTTCCTCAGGATTTTCCGCCTTAGAAGAAATCGCCATACATCCTCTGGCACTCTTGCCGTGTGTCACTTTTTTGTTGTCACCCTGGATGTCATTGAGAGGCCCCAGGGGGATCCAGTCATCTGTCTGGTAGATAATATCCGTATAATTGTTCACGTCAGCGATGATCGCAGAGTTATAACTCTTGCAGGCCTCCTGGGCACGGGTGGAATCCATGGTGAAAAATTCCGGATTCATGAGACCTTCGTCTATAAGCTTACGGATATAATTGATCTCATCATAGATGGAATCCCTCTCCGCCTCGTGCTTCACTTTTCCGTCCGTGTCAATATTGTAGTTCTTGCTCACGCCCCAGCGGTATCCCGGACAGATATACTCCAGGGTATCCACAGAGCCGCCCCAGTATTTCGGTCCCAGCGGATAGACCGGATTTCCGTTCTTGTCTTTAAATCCGCCTTCCTTGATCTTCACAAGCAGGTTATAGAAATCATCCTGTGTCCTGATGTCATTCACATCAATGCCCAACTGATCCACAATAGACTTCTGTATGTACATGCCGCCCCGGTAATCCTCCTCGGGGTTGTACTGCAGAGACTTGTCCGTAGCATCTACATTCATCTGCCACAGATACACGCCGTCGAGGTCATCCCGGAAGGTGACATTCTTATAGGAATCCCAGGGAAGGTAGCCGTCCTCATAATATCTAGAATATACTTTTGAATTCTTCATATAATCAGATACATCCGCAAACATTCCCTCTTTTGCAGCCTTTGATAGAAGCGGAAACTCCGGTCTTGTAGAGTTGTCCAGATAGGAGATGATCACATCCGGAATGGTGCCGGAGGCCAGTTGTGAGGCTAGCACTTTCGCGTCGCTGTCACCGGGAGTATATTTAACATCCAGCTTGATCCCTGTCAGCTCCGTGATCTTTTTCATCGTAGGGGTATCGTTTAAATCCTTGGGAAGGGAATTTCCAATGTCATCCACATATGCCTGTACCGTGATGGTGCGGTCTGCGATCCAGGTGTCCGGTTTTCCTTCTTTACTCTCTGCACTTACATTTTTGGCTGTCTCTTTTTCATTTCCTCCGCAGCCGGCCAAAGCACCGGCTGTCATGGCACCGCACAGAGCCAGCGCCAGAATTGTTTTTGCTGCTTTTCGCTTCATACCTCATCCTCCTTTAATTTCTCTGATCACACTACCAAAGTCCCACATCTGTGATCTTCTTACATATCTTATTGCTGATCACAACCAGTATCAATCCCACGACTCCCTGTATAAGCCCGATCGCCGTGGCATATCCAAACTGGCCCCCCTGCAGTCCTACCCGGACCACATATACATCCAGCGTATCAGCCAGCGTCATATTGCCGGGTGTACGCAAAAGCCAGATTTGATCCACGCCTGAGGAGAGCAGACCTCCGATGCCCATGATGAACAGCAGACCTATTGTTCCCCTGATCCCCGGCAGTGTAATGTGCCACATTTTTTTCAGCTTTCCGCACCCGTCCATCTCAGCCGCCTCATACAGAGCTGTATCCACACTGCTGATCGCCGCTAGATAGATGATGGAATCCCATCCGATATTTCTCCACAGGTCCATGGAAAACAAAATCTTCAGGAAATACTTGGCGTCCATCATAAAGAATGTGCCGCCGTCTCCTCCCATGCCTGCTATGATCTGGTTCAGTATACCGGTATCCGGCGCAAGAATCCTCTGGAGCATTGTGACGATGATAACCGATGACAGGAAATGAGGCAGATATGTAATGGTCTGCGTCACCTTCTTAAACTTCATGTTCCTGATCTCGTTGAGCATCAGTGCCAGGATAATAGCGAACGGGAACTCCAGCACACATTTGATAAATCCGATCCTGAATGTATTCAAGATCAGTCTGGGGGCGTCATAGCTTTCAAAAAAGGTCTTGAAATACTTAAGACCCACCCAAGGGCTTCCCCAGATACCCTTGTTAAAAGAGTAATCCTTGAAAGCCAGCACAGAACCGGCCATGGGTACGTAGCAGATCAGCGCGTAATAGATGAGCGCCGGCAGCAGCATCACATACAGAGGCCAGTAGCGGACGAGCCGCTTTCCCAGTGGCTGCTTTGGCCGCTTTTCTTTCTTTTTCTTTCCCAAACTTTTTACCGCTTGCATTTGGTATCCTCCTTCCTTCTGTTGTCTATTATATTTTTTTCCGCCAAATTTCCACAATGGATAAAAATTAGTTATTTCATGGACATTTCTCTTCTCTGCCAGGCTCACACTCCAGCACTGCACAGATGGGATAATGGTCAGACAGCCAGACTTCCCCGTCCCTGTCCTCCCATTTTTCAACATTTTGGCAGACAAAGGGCCTGCCGGCAAATATATGATCGATCCGCTCCGGTGTGTCCTCAGGCTCAAATCCGTGGTAAGTGATCCCAATGCCCTCTGTGACATTTGTAAAAGCGCTGCATCTCTCAAGAACTGCAAGCTCCGGACTGTCCGGCTCTGCGTTAAAATCCCCGGCCAGGATCACAGGAATCCCCGGAAATTCCGGTTCCCGGTCCGCTCTTTTCAATATAAGCTCCAGACCCAGCCTTCTGGCTTCCCCGCCAAGATGGTCCAGATGAATGTTATACAGCCGGAACAGATATTCTTTTCCCGGATCCCCGGTATATGAAAACACAGCTCCGGTACAGACCCTAGGGCAGATGCTCTGGCAATCGTATCGGCTTCCCGGCACATGGGGCTCCCCTGACAGCCAGAAGGTATCCATGGAGATCAGATTCACTGTGTCCCTCCGGTACGCCACAGACACCTGCTCATCCCCCAGTTTTTCATCCCTGCCGCATCCGATCACATAATATCCCTCCAGATTTTCTTTCAGCCACACTGCCACATGGGGAAGGACCTCCTGAAAACAGATGACATCCGGCTGTTCCTTCCGGATCTTTGCTGCGATCAATTTTTTGCGGCTTGAAAAACAATTTTCTTTGTCCTGCCCGAAATCACATCGTATATTAAAAGTAACCAGTTTCATGCATTTTCCTCCCGAAGCTTTTTATAAAAGCCAGAGCCAGACCGGCTGGGACCAGGCTTTTTCCCCTGCTGCGTTCTTCACCACAAGGCGCACATATTCCTCATCCCCGTTCAGCACAAAGGTTCCGCTGCTTAACTTCCCTTCGTCATCGTGAAGATGTCCGCTTCTGTGGGGTGTCTTAAAATAAATATCCGTGCAGTCGCTGCTGGAGGCATGGGCAATATTGTCTTCCACATAAAAGTCATGGATCAGTGGGCCGGTGGAGGCATAAAAGCTTCCGTCCCTCAATGCCTCGAAAATCCCCCTGTGGGTAAGTTCCCGAGCCTTTGCCATGATGAACCCGCCTATGCAGTGCGGTCCCAGTTCATGGGTATCATCACACGCAAAGCAAAAGGTTCTGTTCCTTACGAACAGAAAATGGTCATAATAGGTCTCGGAATTACCGTTGCTGTCCTCAAACTCTGCCACGTGGTTGTAGATTTCCATTCCCAGCAGACCATGGATATTCTTGATATCCGTAGAATCCACTTTTGACCAGTAGGGGTGGGCATATATGGTGACATTGCCGTGCGCTGCCATATATTCAATGATCCTCTGGGGGGTACACAGGGTATTGCCTGTCCTCTCCCTCTCAAAGCGGTAATCATCCGGAATCCGGTTCGTCTCAGGCAGGCCTATGCTTACAAGATGATGATCCTTGCGCTCAGGCAGCTCCAGATCCAGTTCTGTGCCCGGAAATACGAGAAAATCCTCTCGGTTCAACTCCTCATGCACCCCATAGATCCAGTGGTCTGTGATGGCCAGGAAGGAATATCCCTCCTCCCTGTACCTTTGGGCAATATCCTGTGGTTCGCTGTCTCCGTCTGATCGGATGGAATGTGTGTGGAGATTCCCCTTATAAAATTTACCGGACTGATACAATGTTCTCTTCTGCATCTTTTATCCTCTTTTCTCAAAATTCTGCCTCCGAAAATCGGCATGGGCATATTATAAGGCACTTTCTCTCTGAAAAAGAATGAAGATATCTCAGAAAAATAATGGACAATTCTACGATAACCTTAAATCTATTGAATCCGCATTTTATATGTAGTATCATTTACCCAAATTCTATCAACACTTTTCAGGAGGAGACATTTATGCAATTACTTTATAAAGCCGGAGGAACCCTGTCCAAAGATTTTATCGGACAGATTTCCTACACCGTATGCCTGGATCGGAAATACGAAGAGCTGGACATCGAATTTTCTTTTGATAAACAAAAATACACAGCCGCGGACGTGACAGAAGACATGGTCAGGGAGCTGACAGACTATTGCCGCAGCAATTATGGCCTGGAACTGCCTCCCGGCGCTGACCCGGTAGCGGAAATCGTTGAGAATGCCAAGACCGAGATCCATACACTGGCAATGCTCAATGACAAATTCATGGGCTGCGTCCACCGTCAGCTCACCAACAGACACATGCACTTTTGCTCCTCCTCTGCCACAGAGGGCTGTCTGCCTCAGCCGGATCTTGAGGGAGTCCTCAAAGTGACCATACTCGTCTTCAATGTGCTCATGGACAATACAAATTACACACTGCAGGTATCTGCCAGATAAGGAGGTTATCATGTATAAACGAATGGAATTACACAATCACACTACAGAATCCGACGCGTCCCTCACATGTGAAGATCTGCTTCTATGGATGGAGGCAGACCAGGTGGACGCCTTTGGCCTTACTGACCATAATACCATATCCGGACACCCCAAGATGCAGAAACTGCTTTCAGGACGCAGCTCCGGTATACAATGTATCTACGGCATGGAATACACCACCTATTACGGACATATCCTCTGCCTGAACTTAAAAGAGTATGTCCCCTGGGAAACCATTGACCGCCGCCCTGAGCTTCTGTTTCAGGCTGTCCGCAAAAAGAACGCTCTGGCAGGCATTGCCCACCCGTTTTCCTATGGCTATCCCTTTGCCCGGGGTTGCCGCTTTGAGATGGAGCTTACCGATTACAGTTGTGTGGATTTTATTGAAATTTTCAATAATCCTGAACCCCTTCACCAAGTCAATGAAAAGGGGCTGCTTTTCTGGGAAGATCTGGTGCTGAAAGGCTGGCCCATTGCCATGACCTGCGGTATGGATCTGCACGGACGCTGGGAAATGGGAGGCCAGTTCGCAACCTTTGTTAACGGAGAACCGGGAGGAGACGCCGCCTCTGAACTGGAACAGGCCATCCGCAGCCAGAAAACCTGTATCTCCAAAGGCCCTGTTCTGGAGATTTCTATGACTCCTGACAGCCGCGCGCTTTCATTCCATTTGGCTGACACAAAAAAACCGGGCTTTTCCTGCCCGGATGCCTCCCAGTACCTGATCACACTCAAGACCGCAGCGGAAACCTACAAGACGGCCCCTGACCGGATATTCCCCATAGACAGACTAAATGACGCGGAATATGTAATTCCAAAACTATACTATAAGACCACAGAGATTGAAAACCTGGTCTGTGTTTCCCCTGTTCTGCATTTTACAAAGCAGAACCGCTTGTCCGGGATGTGATGTTATGAAATGGAAAGGTATTTACTCGCACCGCATTTTCACGCAGCTTGTTGTCTTTACTCTTTTGATCAGTCTGATCCCCACCTTGTCCATCACAAGTTTTCTGTTCTACAAGCTGGAGAACATGGTCAAGACCGAACTTTCCAATTCCTACCTGCAGATGACCTCTCAGTACATAAAAAATATTGATGAAAAACTGACCCAGTATCAATACAGCCTGGATGTGATCGCAGACAATACGGTGATTCTGGAAGCTCTGGTGGATCAGACAGAAAGTCCTTACATTAAAGGGGAACAGATCAGCAGTGAGGTGACAAAATCCCTGCTCCTGGACCGTCAGAAAGAGATCCGCAACTGTATGCTTTACTCTGATATTGACGAATACCCCGTATACGGAAAACGTGCTTCCATGGTCAAGGAGGCCGGACATGAAGAATGGTTTCTGCAGGAACGTGCCATAAAGGAGGGCGGCTTTAGCTATATCTCCAGCGCTGGCAATGTTCCTGTTCTTTCATTTGTAAAAAACATTGAAGATGTGAACATCCACAATTATGAAAAAAAGCAGCTTGGCTTTCTGAAACTGGATCTGTATATGGATCTCATCTTCAGGCCTGCAGCCACAGCTAATGAAGGGGATTCCTCCTATGAGGTCATTGTCTTCAGTGATGACAACAAGATTCTCTATTCCTCAGCACCCGGAAAGAATTTCCTCTTGAACGCATGGCTTGGAAGCCAGGATACTTCAGAATTGATCGACGGTTTTACCATCAAACAGGAGCATCTGAAGGGATGTTCCCTGAATGTACTTCTTCTGTTTGACAGTCATCAGCTCAAGGCCAAACAGCAGGCGGTTAGACAAATGGTCCTGCCCATCATGCTCTGCGTCACCCTGCTCATACTGTTCTGGTCCTGGCTCTACAGCCGGAACTTTTCAGCCAGGGTTGGCTGCCTGGTACAAAAATTCCACACTGCAGAGACAGGTGATCTGAACATCTACGGGCCTATAGCAGGCAATGATGAGATAGCAGAGCTGGACCGGCAGTTTTCCCACATGCTTGGCAAACTGGATTCTCTGATCCAGAAAAACTACATCCGGGAACTTGAGAACAAGAAAGCGCAGTTGAAAAACCTGCAGCTACAGATCAATCCCCATTTCCTTTACAACACGCTGGAAACCATCAGCTCCATGGCTGCAGTGAAACAGGTATTTGACATCTGTGATATCTGTCAAAAACTGGGAGAGATCTTCCGCTATAATCTCGGAAAGAATTATGGGGAATTTGTGACTGTTGCACAGGAACTGGGCCATGTACAGAATTATATCTTTATCATAAAAAAACGGTACGGCAATCGTTTTGAGGTATTCTATAATATCTCTATAGATACGGACAACGCCATGACACTCCGCTTTATCCTTCAGCCCATCGTTGAAAATGCCATTCTGCACGGACTGGTGAAGCAGACCACTACAGGCACCCTGGAGCTTTCCGTCTGGGAGGAGGAAGACAGTCTGATGATACGTGTGGAGGATGACGGTGTGGGCATGGACATCCAGAAGGTTGAGGAATTGAACCGCTCCATTCATGTAGCTGACAATCTAACGAAAACAGGACTTAACATTGGTATCCGCAATGTCAACCAGAGGATCAAGCTTGCCTGCGGAGACCAGTACGGAATTACCATTAAAAGCACCCTTCACTATGGCAGCCAGTTTGATATACGCCTGCCGCTCATTCGGAAAGGAGAACAAACAGATGAAAATAAACCTGCTGATAGCAGATGATGAGGAGCTTATAAGAAAAGGCCTGATCGCACGTCTTAGTTATCTGGGGTTTGAATTCGGGGAGATACTGGAGGCAGAAACCGGCACTGAGGCACTGGAGGCAGTCAGGCTGCATGATATATCCATTGTCGTCACGGATATCAGGATGCCTGATATGGACGGGCTTGCCTTCATACGGGAGGCCAAGAAGCTCTCCCCTCATCTGCGTTTCATGGTGTTAAGCGGTTATGCCGAATTTGAATATGCCAAGACTGCGCTGAACCTGGGTACCAGTGCTTATCTTCTGAAACCCCTGTCCAACAATGACCTGAAGGAAGAGATGGAGAAACTCATCACACACGTAGAGCAGGACACCAGAATACGCCGGGATATGACCTCCAGAAAAAAGCTGGAGGAAAAGAACACTGCATACACACTGGAAAAGGAGGTCAACGCCCTCCTTCATGAGCCTGGGCGTGACAACTCCGGAAATGACAAATATCCGGCATTCTATCATAGAATCTCCTGCGCCCCGGAAAACCGCCTTCTTCTGGGGATCATCAACATTGAGGAGAAAAGCTGTGAGAACAACTTCTGCAAAGATGACACGGAATTGATCCGCTTTGCAGTAAAAAATGTATTTGACGAGATCCGCTCCCCCGGCAAGGTACTTCTGGTGAACAGTATCATCCACAGGTACCAGATGTACGCTGTCTTTGAGAGCAGGGGTGAACACGCTTCTCTCCGCAGGGAGGTGGAACAGTTCTTCCTGGAGATGCGGGCTGTACTGGAAAAGCAGATGGGTATTTATCTGACCATGGGCACCAGCAGTCAGACCCACAGACTCTCATCAGGAATCTTGGGAGAGGCTGAATCCGCCCTTCGACAGCGGACCATCTACGGTGACGGAAACCTTTACTTCTACGAAGACAACACTGTCTTCTCCGGAAAATCCTTTCCCTCCTCGGAATTGTATTTTCTGGAACAGTATCTGATCCAGGGTAATGTGAACAGCATCCTCAAGCTCCTCTCCCAATTGTTCTCAGAGGAAATGCTTCAAAGCTGCGGTGTCTCCTATGTCCGTATCCTTTGGGTGCGCATCCTGAATCTTCTCCTGAAATACTACGAGCCTGAGATACGCAAGTATATCGGTGTGGAAGACCTTCTGCACAACTTCCGGGCGCTGGATGAGCTATGCCTTCCCCAAAAAATCCACAGCTATATCTCAGAGACCATCTCAGACTGTATCAGCAAACATGGAATGCAGGACGCAAGTTCAAAAGATAAGATTCAGCTTGCTACCCAGTATATCAAAAAACACTACAACGAAAATCTCTCTATAAACGGCCTGGCTGAGCTTTACAACATGAGTCCCAACTACTTTTCTTCTGTCTTCAAAAAGGAACTGGACCAGTCAGCAGTGAACTATATCACAGAGGTCCGAATGGAAAAAGCCAGGGAGTACCTAAAAGACACGGATCTAAGTGTGATCGAGATCGCAGAAAATGTAGGCTATGAGGACAGCCAGTATTTTTTCCGGGTCTTTAAAAAGACGACCGGAGTAACGCCCCTCCAGTACCGTCAGCAATACAGGCTTGATACATCCATGTAGAAATATCTACTTCAAAATGGTGATATATCCATTTCTCCTTTTTCCGATCTGGTGTATATTGAAGAGCGAAAAAAGAAAAAAGGGGTATCTCTCATGAAAAGATTTCACAAGCTTGAAAGTAATAAAATGGCATTCTGTCTGTTCCTTCTGTGCTGGCTGGCCTACTTCACCTCCTATATCGGACGGCTGAACTTCTCTTCCGCCATGACAGCCATGATCGATGAACAGGTACTTGCCGGATCCCAGGCAGGTTTCATCAGTATGGTATATTTCTTCGCCTACGGCATTGGGCAGATGTGCAATGGACTGCTGGGTGACAGGTTTCATCCCGGACGTATGATATTTACCGGACTGGCTGCTGCCGCTGCCGCCAATTTCGTTATGGGATTTGTGGATTCCTTTTTCCTCATGGCCCTGGTCTGGGGGATCAACGGTTATGCCCAGTCAATGATCTGGCCTCCCATCATCCGTATTTTTGCGGAAATGCTGCAGGAGGCGCAGAAGGTGCGCTACTGTATCCACATTGTCTCCTCACAGGTAGCCGGAACCCTGGGGGCCTATCTATTGGCGGCGGCAGTCATGTGGCTGGCAGGCTGGAAAGCCGTGTTTGGCGCTGCGGCCCTCTGTCTGGGCCTTATGGCAGCGGTCTGGTTCTTTGGTTTTGGCCGTATTGAGCGGTACAGCCTGGAACACGGAACAGAGGAAACAAAGACCTCTGATGCTTCCGATCCCACACCTCCAAACACCAAGGCCATACCATTTTCCTCTCTTTTGTTCCGTTCTGGCCTGCTGGCAGCCATATTTCCGGTGCTTGTCCACGGAATGCTGAAAGACGGCGTGGCCACATGGGTGCCTACCTTCATCAGCAAAACTTTTCTGACTTCTCCGTCTCTCTCTGTACTTGTGACAACGGTTCTACCCATGGTAAATCTCACAGGTGCATATGCTGCACAGTATGTATACCGCAGAGCGGGCAGACGGGCCATAAAAGCCGCTGTTCCCTTTTTCCTGCTGGCTGTAGCCGCACTGACCGGTATACGTCTGGCAGGCAGTCTGTCCATTGTCCTGACTGTGATACTGTTCGCGCTTATCACTGCTTCCATGATGGCGGTCAATACCCTGTTTGTCAATCTGCTGCCCTTAAACTATGAAAAGCAGGGACGTGTCTCCACTGTATCCGGATTTCTGAACTCTGTAGCCTATCTCGGCACCGCAGTTTCCACCTTTTTCATCGGGGTTATGGTAGACCGTCTGGGCTGGACCGCAACTGTTACGAGCTGGATCATAGTGACTGCCGCGGCTCTTCTGGTCTGTATCATAAAATCTCTGGGTGAAAACACCCTGTCTAAAAACCTTTAAAAAGCTGAAGTGCCGCCCGGAAATCTCCCGGCAGCACTTCTTTTTTTGTTTTTCTAATATTTTTTCATCTCCCGAAGGGAAGCCGGTGATACCCCGTAGCACTGCTTAAACTTCCTGTAAAAATAACTGGTATCCGTATATCCCACTTCCTGGGCAATGTCATTGATCCTGCGGTTGGTATTCAGGATCAAATCCTTAGCAATTCCATTCTTAGTATTGCTCAGATACTGGGTAAAGGAACACCCCACCTCTTTCTGGAAGATCTGTCCCAGATAAGATGCGTTCATATGATACTTATAGGCCAGCGTCTTCAGGCTCAGTTCCTCTTTATAATTCTTCTGCACTTCCGTCATGATCTGCTTTACCACTGGCGTATACGCAGAATTCTCCGCGTGCAGGTATGTGATGATCTCCGAAATCTCTGAGATAAACATAGTTTTCAGGCCAAAGATATCCTCTGCCCCGTAAATCCCCTCCACCATATCAGACAGATCCTGCATGTTCTTCTCTTCCAGCTTATACTCCCCTTTGATATCCCACAACAGCATGGCGATCTTAAGGGCAGTCTGATAAAGATTATTCACGTCCGCGTCCTTGCGTATATTATTGATGAACAGATCTTCAATATAGTCAATGGCCCCGTCCCTGTCCTTCTGCAGTATCATCTTACGCAACTGTGCCTCATCAATGGCCACATCCTTTGATCCCCGGTTCTTAATGTGGTTATCGTCCACGCAGCTTCCGTATCCGTCCAGCATCCGGTATTTCTGCATCCGCATGGCCTCCCGGTATGCCTCTGGAAGGCTGCTGTGATCACGAAAAGAAGGACCGATGCTGATAAATGTAAAGATACCCAGTTCACTCTCCAGACGGTTCTGCAGATAGGAGAAACGGCTGTGGATCTCCGCCCTGACTTTTCTGGCAGTCTCCCCCTCTCCGTCATCCCAGGTGTAGTCTGTCTGAAAGCCTTCGATCAAGAGCAGGGTGTCTGCCTTCAGATGGATCACTCTGCACTCTTCCTCCTGCAGGATGGACAAAAGCTCGGACATATCGCCCTTGCGCATACTTCTGCTGTCAATCTTCATGACCGCTGCTGACAAAAGCTCTGATTTTTTCACCTTCGGCAAAAGCGCGAGAAAGGTTTTCCGCTCCTCCTCCGATATCCCTCCCTCCAAAAACTTCTGCCATCCGATGCGGTCTTCCATATTCTTTGCTTTATCCCGGTCCATCTCCTGAAGTTTTATGAGTGCGTTTTTTACCACGGTCTCAAGCTGCACCTCGTCGATAGGTTTTAAGATGTAATCCTCCACGTCAAGCTGGATCGCTTTTCTGGCATATTCAAATTCATCATAGCCTGTGAGAATGACAAACCGCACTCTCTCGTCCCTGCTTCTGATCTCCTTTAAGAGATTCAGTCCGTTCATCACAGGCATCTCCACATCTGTCACCACCAGGTCCACAGGCTCCTTCTCCCACAGGGACAGTGCCTCTTTTCCGTTGTGTGCCATATGGACCACGTCAAGTCCCAGTTTCTCCCAGTCTATTATGTTCCTTATTCCCTGAAGGATCAGCTCCTCGTCCTCCACCAGCATTACTCTCTTCATCTGTTTCCCTCTCCTTGACTTTTACCTTCAATATCACATGCATTCCCCGGGGATGATTTGCCGTTAAGAACACACCGCAGGTATCACCGTAGGCTGCTTTCAGCCTGCGGTTCACATTGGTCACCCCAATGGATTTGCGGGTATCCATCTCATTATTGGCAAGCTCACGGTTCTTGCTCTCCATATCCTTCTCAGGCATTCCCCTTCCATTGTCTTCTACATGGATAAATAAATCCTCCCCTGCGCGTCTCGCATAAATATTGATCTCATTGTCATTCTCCTCCATACGGATCCCATGGATGAAATAATTCTCGATAATAGGCTGCAGGATGAATTTAATGACCGGAATATTGGAAAGTTCCGGCCCGCACTCCACACTGGAGTGGAATTTTCCCTGATAACGGTATTCAAACAATTCCAAGTATTTCTTACAGTAATGCATCTCCTGCATGAGAGTTATCACATCTGCTTCCTTTAGCTGGCTTCGGAATGTGACTGCCAGGCTGTAGAGCATTTTCCCCACCTCCCTGTCCCCGTTGCAGATGGCTTTCATGCGGATGGCCTCCAGAGTATTGTACAGAAAATGCGGATTGATCTGGCTCTGCAAAGCCTGCATCTCCGCGTTCTGCTGTTCGATCTCTGCCAGATAGCTTTTCCTGATATACGATTCCAGCTCCTGACACATGAGATTAAAATGCCGGGAGATCATATCCAGCTCGTCTCCGTGTTCATTTTCTGGGAGCTGCACCTTCAGATTTCCTGTCTGCACCTGGTTCATCCCTTGGAGAATTCCGTCCAGTCTCCCGCTGAGTCTCTTCAGATAGCTGCTTATGAGAATCTCCCCGGCAATGACCAGGGCAATCCCCATTCCCAGTATAGCCAGAATATGAACTGCAGGGATGGATGCGGCTGTGTGCTTATCCAGCCTGGTGGCCACTATGTAATCCTCCACACTCTGGATCTGTATGTATGACTTGAGCTTCTTACCTGCGTCCTCCTGCTGAAAATCATCTAAAAGCAGAGAATTTTCACCGGGGTATACCTGATTACCGTTTTTGTAGTACAAGTATAGCTCCGCCATGGGATATTTTTCCTGAAGCTCTGTCATCTCTCCCGTGTCAAACGTAAAGATGATGCATCCTTCTACTCTCATGCTGAGAGGGTCCCTGATCTCCTTCTGAAAAGAATAGGAACCAGCGGATGCCAGTCCTCCATCCAAAATTTCTTTTCTCCGCTCTCTTCCGTTGTCATTCACGCGTATATCATTTTCAGAATAAAAAACTGTTGTCTTGTTATTGTTATAGCTGATAAATTCTATTTTTTTGATATTGGGATAGGCGGAGTACGCATTTTCCACATAGCTGTAGATGTCCTTGTTGTCCAGGGTATTGGAGGAGGCATATGTGTCCAGATGACGCCTGAGATACTCCTCTGTATCATACCGGAAATAATTGAGCAGGTCCTGCAGCTCTGAACTGTTTTGATAAACCGCTCTGTGCAGGTAATCCGCGTCCGAGCTTGCGCGGCTCACTTCCAGAACCGCTTCGCCGCAAAGCTTTCCTGCATAATCCTGGTTTGTCTCCAGAAGTCGGGTTCTGCTGGATGAAATAAAAAATAAAATGAGCACTCCGACGATGAGGATCAGAACTGCCGAATAGCTCAGAAAAAGTTTATGAAATAAATGTCTCGGGTTTTTGTTTTCCATGAATTTCCTCCTACTATTATATAAAGTCATAGTCTTTCTTTACCTTTTCTACAGGTTTGACTATGCTATTTTAAGATACTGTGGATTGGTTATCACCTCCTACCACTTGATGGTTTAAAAAAGGCTCCAACCACAGTCTCTTTGTTTATTTGTTAATCAGTTAGTTACCGCATGACGGTTTATCAAGAAGTAGGTTACGATTGCAAGGAGCCCTGTGGATCTTAAGACAGTATCAATACTTTATATCAGGAGGTCCTATATGATTTACGTAGGAATTGATGTCGCAAAAGATAAGCATGATTGCTTTATCACAAACTCTGATGGCGAAGTCCTTTTCAAGGCTTTTACCATCAAAAACAATCTCGATGGGTTCGACGAGCTTTATCAGAAAATAGAATCCGTTATGGAAGATGCTTCTAAAGTAAAAGTAGGCCTAGAAGCCACTGGACACTATAGTTACAATCTTCTCGGATATCTGCTTGATAAAGGTCTGGCCACCTTTGTTATCAACCCGTTACATACTAATCTGTACAGAAAAAGTCTAAGCCTTAGACAGACGAAAACGGATAAAGTTGATGCCCATACAATTGCTTCTATGCTAATGTCTGACGTGAACTTAAAGTCCTACTCAGACACATCGTATCACAATGAAGAGCTTAAGTCACTTACTCGCTATCGTTTTGATAAAGTTAAAGAACGCGCGAAGCTTAAAACATCTATATCCCGTCTTGTATGTATCCTTTTCCCTGAGTTAGAAAAGCTTGTTCCAACACTTCATCAGAATTCTGTTTATGAGTTACTCTACGAATTTCCTGGTGCAAAACAGGTAGCTAATGCACATCTCACAAGACTTTCAAATCTTCTTGAAACCGCATCTAAAGGCCACTACACAAAAGAAACCTCTATCGCTTTTAGAGAGGCTGCAAGAACCTCTATCGGTTCAAATATGCCAGCTAAATCGCTTGAATTAAAGCACACCATTAAGCTCATTAGAGAGCTAGATTCTGAAATCGAAGAGATTGAAAACGAGATTAAAGTCATCATGGATGAAATCAATTCTCCAATCCTTAGCATTCCTGGAATCAGCTATCGAATGGGTGCCATGATTATTGCTGAAATAGGTGACTTTAGCCAATTCGACTCTCCAGATAAGATCCTTGCTTATGCAGGAATGTCGCCTTCTACCTATCAATCCGGCCAGTTAGATAACTGTTATGCCAGAATGGAAAAACGTGGTTCTAGATACCTTAGATATGCTCTGTTTAATGCAACCGCATATGTTTGTCTATGGGATCCAACCTACAAGGCTTATCTTGCCAAGAAACGAGCTGAAGGCAAGCATTACTATGTTGCAATGTCTCACGCGACCAAGAAACTAGTTCGGCTAATTTATCATCTCGAACGCACTGGACAGCAATACCAAAAAGCAATCTAATTCTTCCAACATCATATCTTCTTGTCAGAGCATCATACTCGATGCTCTATTTGTCATGCAATTTTCAAGGTACTGATTGCGATGAATAAGTCATCGCCACTATACTCAAAACATCTCTGTTTTTGAAACTATTTATTGACTTTCTTTAATAGTTAGTCTTTTATAAGTATAACATAATCCGGTATACCTGTGAAATAAAAGAATCCATGGAAAAGAAAAAGAGAGTTACGAATAACTCTCTCTCTTCACAGTGCGTCTGGGCGGGGACTTGAATAAAATCTGCTGCTGTACCTTCTGATTTCATCTGCCGCAATCTCATTGCGCCCTTGTGTTTTCAAAGCAAATAATGCAATATAGCTGCCTCCCGGCGCCATTTCATCTAAGGTTTTTCTGACTGACGCACGGATATTTTCCTCAGAGACTGTCAAACCATCCATATACTGGGTATCGAATCCACCGATATAGCACATTTTATGCCCGTTTTTCTTTTTTAGTTCAGCCGGATGATTGGATATATGCATGGTATTGGATGCTGTACACCCCATATCTGCTATCTCATCCAGAATCGGTGCAAAATATCCGCAGCAGTGATGCTCATACAACACCCCCATTGAGGTAACCATATCAATGATCCGCTGCAGATGGGGTTTCAGCAATACCCGCCAGGTGTCCGGGGACATAAACATTCCTTTTCCGTGCCCATAGTCATCGTGCATACATAAAATATCAGGTTTATAGTATTTGATGATATACTCGTACATCCGTATTTTATGATCCGCCACAGCTCCGAAAAAATCATAACAGGCTTCCGGCTCTTCTATGAGCGCACAGAGTGCTTCCTGAAAATCCATGACACTGAACATCCTCTCCCATGGGCCAAACACATCATTGATCCTTGTCAGTTTATGTACACGGTCCCAGTCCTTCGTGTCAGCAGCCGCATGTCCCTCCCAATCCAACCTCGATAAATCCGGGAATTTCATATAGTCCTTCCACACTGTAATATCCGGTACCAAATGTATCCCCGGTGTTGGATTAGCCGCCTTGATCTTAGGCTCATAAGTCCAGCTCTGCCCAAACCAGTCCTTTGCCACACCCGGAACATTTGTATATTCGCATACAAAATCCATTCCCAAAGGCGTATAGGTCTGAACATCTGTAATCATAGGCAGAAATTCCGGCTCCTTATGCTGCAGGGCAAGCAGCGTATTCTCTTTGTAGGATAAAACTGCCATTTACTATCCCTTCCTTTCCGGCTCACTGTCCACTGTAAAACATACGGCTGTATCGGTACATCTCGTCATCCAGATCCACATCTCCCCTGACTGGCCTCATGTCACGGATCCGATAAGCGCATCTTCCTTTTTTTCCTCTGGTCTCGATCATTTTTCGGATAATCTGTACCGCCTGTTCATCGGTAATATCGCCGCTGATGTTAAAATTCCCCAGCTGAATCAAACTGTTCCCATACAGTTCCATGATTTCATCTTTATCTGTAGCTCCTTCCTGTCCTTCCCAGGCATCAAAGCCCGCTTCGATAAAGTTCGGTATATGCATACGCACATCTCCGCACGAATGCAGAGCAATATACATTCCCTCCTCATGCACTGCCTGCGTCAGCTTCTTATATTGCGGAATAAACAACTCCTGGTAGATTTCCCCGGAAAAGAACGGAGCACGCTGTGATCCCATATCATCATGAAACAAAATCATGTCCGCATGATAATATTTTTTTGCAATCTTTATCAGTTGAATATACCAGTCAATCAATCTGTCAAAAAATGCAGTTAATGCATCCGGTTCTTCCAGAAGATAGCAGAAGGTATCCTCAAAATTTGTCAAATCTGCTGTTCTTTCAAAAATCCCATTATACACCACAAAGTAAGTAAACCTGTCATTCGGCAGCATGCTGTAAAGCTCTTCTGCATCCTTTTCCCAATCCAATTCATTCAGATCAGGAAATACCAATTCATTCTCCCAGTTTACAATATCGGACAGCCTGCGGGTACCTGGTTTTACCATGGCAGCTTTGGTAAGCGGCTCATACTGCCACTCTACCCCAAACCAGTCAATCCCTCCAAAGGCCCTTGCGGCTGCGTCAGGCATCATATCTGGACAGATTAGATTCATATCCCGATTCATATTCGGCAGCCACAAAGGTTTCTCTCCACGAAACACACGAAGCACATTCTCTCTTGGTGTAATGGGGGTAGAAAGCCTGGGCTGTTCCACACTTGCCGATCCATAACTTCCCGGTATTTTATAAGAACCAATTCGTTTCATCTCCGATTCTGAAAATTTTACAATACTCATACACTTTCTCCTTATTATCTGTAATTTAATCCATGCAGAACCACTCTTAACTCTTTCCTACAATCTGTTCTGTAAATACGCATGTCTGCTGAATAGCTGCTAGACATAAAACAAAAGCACAACAGCGATTGCCGCGATTCCTCCACTGATCACAGGTATTAAATTTCTCTTTACGCAGGTAAGAATATTTACATTTGTAGCTGACGCGATGTAAAGAGAAGCTCCTGCCACCGGTGTGACCGCAGACCCAAGTGCACATCCGATCAACCCCAAATGAAGCAGCGGAAGCGGTGCAAGCCCGGTGGATGTAATGATAGTCGTCATTACCGGTATAATAAGACTGACATTGCCATTGAATACTCCAGTCACTCCAACTACAAAAATCCCCAGAAGAGTGGTGATGGATATGGCAATGGCTGTTCCTCCCCCAATACCGGACAGCCCGTCCACAATCAATTTCATTCCGCCGATACCACTCAGGGCAGATGCAAAAAGTGTACCAAAAACCAGCAGAATACCGGGGCCTTTAAAATAATCACCCATGCCGTTAAACACCACGGAAACATCATTAAAACATTCTCTGAAATTTCTTCTGCAGATTGTGTGTACCACCACTGCGAGAAGCAGGCTGAAATAGCAGGCTGCCACCACACTTATGACAATACTTCCCACGATCAGTTCACTGAATATCAATATGGTCACTAAGGGCACCAGCGGCAGCAAAGCATAAAAATATGGAACGCCTATGTCTCGTATAGATTGAGATTCCATGACCTCTTCGGAAACCTCTGCGTGTTCCCTCTTATCAAAAAACTTTGAAACCGGTATAAATACTGCCATAACAACTAAAAGGACAACCAGCATGACCGGTATCTGGCTGGAAACAAACCACTCCGAGACAGATACATCTTCTATACCTGCCAGAGACAATGCCGTGTACAGACTTGCATCAGAAGGTCCCCAGACCGTCACATATGAAAGCAATACCGCAGACGCGCTGGTAGTCTTTGAGCATCCCACCTTGAGGAGAACGGGATAAAGCGTAGCGATCATTAGTGCAGCAACACTGATACCGCTTGGAATCACTATCTTTATTAGATTACCTACTAAAATCATCATAGCTGCCAGCAGATAGGGCGCCTTGATACGCTTCAGAGGAGCAGCGATCATAGTAGCAAACATATCTGAGGCTTTGATATGTTTCATATAGACAATGTATCCGTATATAGACATGATGATCAATACATTGCCTCCCATTGTCCCCTGCGCACTGGTATTGAGCTTTTCAAAAATATCGAAAAACGCACTGCCGCAGGTGGCTTCCCCCATTACATCCATTCCTGCCAGTGTAAGCCCCGCATATGCAGCAAGAGACAGCGCGAGCAGTGTCACAACTGTATTATACTTCTTCACAATGCTGAAAATAAGCAGAGCCAAAAGGACTGCAGTTGCTAAAATTTTAATCATTTCCGTATCCTCCTTAACTTTTATAATCTAATTGTATAGGGAAAAGAACATTTTTACTATTCCCCCGCAGGTTCAAAAAAAGCCTTTGCCTTTTATGCATGGAGACTATAAGCTTTGTAAACAATAGCAGATAACCGGAAGCACTGAAAGTATACATTCTAAAGTGTGGATTATTTTTTATTACTGTGCTATAATAAAGCAACCCAAGACCCATGTTTTTTCACAGGAGTTGAATTCGGATGACAAACACAACACTATTACTAAATATGCAGATCCTCTCCGATTATCTGGATGATCAGTTTTCTGATTATGTCTTTTATCGAAGCAATGATCCCATGGTTCTGGAGGATGTACGTCTCTATTACGGACAAACTACTGTTTCCGAACACATGGTCTATGTTGCAGCTCCTGAATATCTTGACATCCTGGTAAAAAAGAATTGCAACATAATACTCGTAGGACAGGCTGTCATTCACACAGATCCCATCCATTTTAAAAAGTCTATTATCCATATTCCCAGAAAAGAAAATCCATGTCTTATTTTAGAATTGATACAGGATATCTTTCTGAAGTTCCGGAAATGGTCTGCTAATTTGGACCAGATTCTTACCAGCCATGGGAACATGTATGACCTTTGTTCTGCCTCTACTGAGATTTTTGAGAATCCGATCTATATTCTGGACCACAATAACAATGCTATTGTACGCACTGCATTCGTGGTTGGAATGATGGAGATGAAAATGGATCCTGCCACCGGAAACCTCTTCCTCCCTGTGGAGAGAAGGAATCTGCTGTATCACTCAAAAGAATTCCTTGAAACCTATCAGACACAGACTGCCCAATACTGGATTCCTCCCTGGAACAAGCACAGAGATATCTACATAAATATTTTTGATGAAAACAACCGTTATCAGGGGCGAATTCTGATCAATGAACTGCAGTCTTCCTTTAAGGCCAGCCATCTGAAGCTACTGGAATATTTCTCCTGTTTTATAAAGGAGGCTTTTTTGTCTTGTCATTCAATAGAAAAACCCAAAGACAGTCCTCTGCAAAAGCTTCTGTATCAGTATTTATTTAATGAGGATATCAATGAAGAATATATGCTGGAACAGCTTGACCGTATCGGGTGGCATCAGGAAGACGGATATCTCATAGCTAAAGCATCCATGCCTCAGCAGGATTCCAGCTATGCTTACAGTGCCTGTCTGGATATTACGGAAAATATCAGCGATTGTGTGGCATTCTTTCGTGAATTAGAGCTGTATGCAATATGTCATCTGCCGAAAACCATACACAACCCGACACACTGTTACTCTATTCTCCATGAGATCGGGTTAAAAGGCAGTATTCATTTTGGAGCCAGCAATCTTTTTTATAATATCCTGAAGCTCCCCAATTACAGCAGGCAGGCTCAGGCCGGGCTTGAATACGGTCTGTGGCTGCATCCGGATCAATATTGTCATCCCTTTTCAAAGATTGCCCTGTCTTATATGTTAAAGAATTCTATAGGGGACTTAAATCTAAATATGGTATGTGCATCCAGTATTCGTATACTGGAAAAAATTGACCAGGAAAAAGGCAGTGATTATTTTAATACTCTGAGAGAATATATCCGTTCTAACTGTCAGCCCGTATTGGCAGCCAAGGCCTTATTTCTGCATAGAGGCACACTTACCTACCGTTTAAATAAAATACAGGAGCTGACAGACTTGAATCTGGATGACAGAGATACTATCTTATACCTGGATCTATCCTTTCGTATACAGGATTTATTCCGACAGGAGGCCTCCGGTTCCCGGAAAATACCTGATACCTGAATCTCTTACAATTGTTCCTCTGCGCTACAGCGGCCAGAGAAACGGAATCATCACAATACAGACAACGAAGCACACTGCCACCAGCGGAAGCCCCTGTCTCAGCCAGTCTCCCGTAAATATACCTCCTTCCTCCGCCAGCATGGGGTAAGACGGTGCTGCAATGGGCAGGGCAAACCCGCAGCTGGAAGCAATCATAGCTGTCAGCATGACAGGTTTCAGATTCACACCTAGGCTTGACGATAAAACCAAAACAAAGGGCAGAACCACACCAAAGGTGCCTGTATTATTTAAAAACTGGGTAATCAAAACCACCAGCAAAAATACGGCGGCGATCAGCACTCTGTCAGGAATGTCATCCCAGAACAGTCCGGCAGCATTTTCTGACAGAAGGGAGTCCAGCTCCACCTTCTCAATCCCTGTTCCCAATGCCTTAATCCCCATAATGAACATCAAGATATCCCACCGTATGGCATTGACAATCTCCTTTACTGAAAGAATCCCTGCTCCTCCCAAAAACAGAATAACTGCACAGCCGGCTGCATAAGAGGAGATCAAAGACTTCTGATCAGGAGCCACCGCTAGAATAAAGAACAAAAAGGTCAGGGCTACAAGTATCTGATTTTTTCTGCTTACAGCACTTTTTACGACCGGCTGCACATCCGTACACCCGGCTCTGTCCGGCAGATAACGCTTTCCTATAAAGCAATAATATAAAATCATCAGAATTCCCGCCGGCACGGTCACAAGGGAGATCTCAAAGATACCTATTGTCTCTCCCGGTACAGCATTTTCGTAAGCCGCCTTTCCTATCATGTTCAGAGGAGTGCCCATGACCGTCATCATCCCCCCAATGGTTGCCGCATAGGCAATTGCCATCATGGATTTTGTCTTACTCACCTTCAGGCTGCTTCCCAGAGTAAGTACCAGTGACATCATGGCAACCTGCACTGCAAGGCTGGACAAGATACTGGACAAAGCTGCTGTACACAGACAGAGAACCAGCAGTATCACCCCATCGTTGGTTACTCTCTTTAATCTTTTCTGCATCCAGTTCCCCAAAACGTCTGAAAGCCCTACTCTAAAAAATGCTTCGCTGAGTACAAAAGCTCCCACGAAAATAAACATAGATTTATCGGCAAGTCCCGAAAATGCCTCTGAAGGGGTGATAATGCCTGAAACAGAAAGCACACAGGGGATCATCAGGCCAATCCATCCAAGTCCTGCCTTTCTTGTGAGCAGCAATGCTATCAGCAATACCATAATCCCTACAATAAATATCTGTTCCGCATTTCCCATTTTTCTCCCGCCTTTCCTGCGCTTTTCTGTCACCAAATCATCTGCATATATAAACCTACTGTAACGGCTCAGCTCCCTCACAGAATCGCCTATGGAAATGAGATTTTTGCTTGGCTGCTGAATCACTACAACGTCATTATAGTCTTGTATAATTTTAAGATAATTATAGCATTTACTACAGTTTGCGTATATTCAGCGAGTATTATAAAAAAAGCAGTCTGATTTTACACATCAGGCTGAAAAAAAAAGACACGGTTTCCCGTGCCTTTCAAAAATCAAGATCAACTTTCTTCCAATGCATGCAGAACCTTCCGGTTCATAAACGCAATTAGGAAACCATACAGACTTCCCATAAATAATACAGCGGTACCTGCTTTCAGTTCAAACAGCATCAGGATCACACCCAGAGAGACTATACTTCCCAGTGTGCACACAGGCCTGGTCAGAAGAAGTAACAGAGACGTTTTGACAATGTCCCTGTTTTTCATCCGATAGCGGGACGCCAGCAGATACAGGTTCGGTGTCACCACCAGGGCTGCCGCAAACAATATGACAAACAGGATCATCAGAGGAAAGACAGGAATCTGTACCGCAAAAAACTCAATGTTTATCTCAAATACTAGGATCAGGAACATATGGCCAGCCGCCAGAAGATATTTCTGGCCGCAGTCATCTGTATAGGCTTTCCTGTAATCTCTCCAGGCCCCCGTCTCCGTCCTGGAGAGCAGACGGTTCATGGTGTAAAACAGAGCCGAAAGCGCCGGTCCCATAGGAACCATACACAAAAGAAACAGAGGAAGGCAGGTGCGCACCTGGGATACTCCCACAAAAAGGAAAAACAGGAGTGCCGGCAGGTTGGAGAATAGAAATAAAATATTCGTACCGATCACATACCACAGTTTTTCGCAAAAACCCAATATCTTATCCATCTGGAACACTTCACTAAACATTTTTTCCTCCTTTATGGGTATACATATCATCCGACATGCATATCATCCGACATACATATCATCCGGCATGCATTTCATCCGGTGCACACACTGCAATTTTTTATAATGATATCAAAATCGTCTTGATCTCATACGGATGCAGATGAAGCTTCATCTCCCCTGTGGTCACTGCCTCAGTAAGGGGACGCTCTCTTAAATCCCCCTCCATCCAGCAGGAATACTCAAATCCCGGTTTCACAGTCACGTTCTGGGAACTTCCCGCAAATTCATGGAAACGCAGAACAATATAATTTCCATCCTCAGATTTTTTCACTGCGTCTATTTCCACCTGCTCATTGTCAAAAGTGACAAAGCTTTCAAAATCCACCTTTGTCTTTCCAGCCGAAACTTTCATGGGATCATTCAGCGCACATGCCTCCTGCACCGTATGTCCCTCTACAAAATCCCCGCCGTGAGGCAGTAAGGCGTATGTAAAGGTATGCATACCCTGATCCTGTAAATGGTCAGGCTGCAGACCGGAACGTAAAAGGGAAATGCGGATAACATTATCCTTGATATCATGTCCGTATTTGCAGTCATTCAGAATGCTGACTCCGTAATTTCTCTCGGAAAGGTCTGCAAACCGATGGGCAACGCTCTCAAATCTGGCCTGATCCCAGCTTGTATTCCAGTGGTTGGGCCGCCTCACATTGCCGTACTGCACATCATAGGTCGCATAAGTGGAACGGATATCAACAGGGAAGGCCGCCTTCAGAAGCTGCTGTCTCTCACGGAAGTCCACATCTGTCTT
Source organism: Blautia coccoides (assembly GCF_034355335.1). NCBI lineage: Bacteria > Bacillati > Bacillota > Clostridia > Lachnospirales > Lachnospiraceae > Blautia > Blautia producta. Next base: position 1,091,822 of record NZ_CP136422.1, on the reverse strand, counting down.
AAAATCAATCCTCCTGGAATCCCGATACATGCTCATATCCTGTGAGATCATGGATTTCATGTACTTCCATTCCATATGGATCGTCAGCTTCAGAGGTCCGCACTCTGTCACCTCAAATGCTGTCAGCTCTGTGATCTCCCTCATTTTCTGCTGATAGTAAATATCAATATCCCATGCATCGTTGTCAAGAGGCTTATCCTCAAACATCTGCAGGACATTTCCCCTCTCCCCTTCTGCCAAAACTTCACGGTCAAAGGTCCTGTCATAAAGTCTGGTTATCTGGCCGTAATCATTAAGGGACACTAGATAGTAAGGTGTCTCAATCTCTCTTCCACGGATCACAAAGCTGTTCTGCTCTTCATTTCCCTGTGCCTGAGGATGGAAACAGATAACTTTATGTCCCATGGAGGGCACCTGTTTTGCCTCTACATATACTGCGTTTTCTCCTTTTTGTACGGGAAGCACGCAGCCCTCCTCATCTGTAAAGTACCCGTCATCTGTACAGGGAACTGACACCAGTTCATCCTTTGTCCATGCAGAGGCGTTCCATACCGTCCAGGTATTCTCTTCCTGCAGAGCTGTGTTATCTGTGAAATCATTCTCCACCTGAACTGCTATGCTCTCTATCTGGGCGTAGTCCTTGTGACAGTCCTCATAAACTTCATGGATAGAGGAGCCGGGAATAATATCGTGGAACTGGTTGGTCAGGATCAGTTTCCATCCTTTTGTCAGACTTTCCTGATCTGCTTTTTCCAGGCTTTTCTCCATCAGCCCCTGCATAACCGTCATCCACTCAGCACGGCGGTACAGAAGCTCCATTTTTCTGTTCATGCGTTTATTGTATCCCTGGCTTGTGTATGTTCCCCTGTGGTATTCCAGATACAGCTCCCCATCCCAGGTGTTCACATACTGGTCTGTGTTCTTTACCGTCTCTTTCAGTTTTCTGAAATATTCCCCTGCTGTGGATGTCTTTACATTGGGCAGTCCCGGGATCTTATCCAGTCTGCGTCTCTGTTCCAGCATATCACGGTTTACACCGCCGCCGCCGTCTCCGAATCCGTAGGCGATGAGCAGGTCTTTGTTCATCTCCTTCTCACTGTAGGCATCCCATACGCCTTTTACGGTCTTTGGCATCAGCTTGCCGTTGTAGGTGTAGAACCAGGAGCCAGGCTCGTTCCAGGGTTCTGGTGTGGTAATGAAATGTGTCAAAACTTCGCTGCCGTCAATACCTTTCCACTTAAAAGTATCGTGTGGCATACGGTTGAACTGGTTCCAGCTTATCTTTGTGGTCATAAACATATCTATGCCGGATTTTTTCAGGATCTGGGGAAGTGCCCAGGAGTAGCCGAACACATCCGGCAGCCAGAGATACTCCACATCCTTACCAAATTCATCCTTGATAAATTTACTTCCGATCAATATCTGGCGTGTCAGGGATTCCCCGCTTGTGAGATTGCAGTCTGCCTCCACCCACATGGCACCGTCTGCCTCCCAGCGTCCCTCTTTGACAAGTTCTTTGATCTTCCCATATATTTCAGGGAAATCTTCTTTTATATACTCGTAAATCTGAGGCTGTGTCTGCAGGAAAATATACTCCGGAAACATTTCCATCAGGCGGAGCACGGTGGAGAAGGAGCGTGAGGCTTTCTCATGGGTATGTTTCAGTCTCCACAGCCATGCCATATCAATATGCGTATGTCCCACACAGTGCACATTCACCAGGGAATGCTTATCCATCCGGTCAATTTTCTCATTCAGCACCCGGTCAGCCTGATGGACTGATTCATAGAATTCATCACTTCCCGGATATGCCCAGTCAATACAATGACAGGCTTCATCCAGGGCATTTCTCAGATCATAGCGGACAGGGTCGTTTTCATTTAGGTTCTCAATGGTTTCCAGCACCATGGTCCCCAGATAGTAAAAATCATCCACTTCCTCATCCAGCCAGGCCAGGTCTGCTCTTTTGATCTGGTGCTCCTGCACTGCCGGTACACCGCCGCCCTCCAATCCTGACCAGAGGCGGAAAGTAAGACTGGTCTCCTTCCCGGTGCACGCTTCCGGGAAAAACACTTCCTGATGGTTTACATCCACGCCCTGAAAAGGTTCCTCATTCAGATAACACATGGACTCAAACCCGCTGTTATTGCCTGCCCCAGTGTTGCCGAAATCAAAAACACCAACTACTCTTTTGCCGGCCCACTCTGCCGGAATACGGATATCCCTGTGCATCCACAGATACCTGTCTCTGCCTGCCCAGTTCTCTCCCTGGGCAATCCTTCCCCATCCGTCAAAGTTTACGGGAACCTGGGGATTCACTGCCTTCTGTTCATCCTCACACATGAGGAAATCTCCTATGGGAGTCACGCCGCGGTATCTGTATTTCTTCACTTCATCCATTCGTCTCTGTAATTTTCTGTCTGTTAAAAACATAATACCCTCCTGTTTGCCTTTCTGCTTTTATTTTACCTGTTTTGCCGGAAATAACAATTTTCCTTTTTCTATGTTTCCTGCACAAATTCTAGGTTGTTCAGAGGCAGGGGGGAATATTTCCACTCTCATCGTTTTACCCGGTATCCCAGATAGTCCAGCATCAGTTCACTGTACATGGCATTTGCCCAGGAAAACCATTTTCTTGTGAAAATCTCAGGGTTATCCACAAAGACCCCCTCATGCATCATACCTTTTCCACCATCTGTCCCCACAAGACGCCTGAGTACACCCAGCTTTTCCTCCTCTTTTTCTGCGGTCAGGCCTTCCATGGCCACAGCAATGTGCCATACATATCTAGAAGGTGTGTGAGGGCTTCCGATACCGGACAGCTTATCCCCTTTATAATAGTAGGGATTGGCCTCGCTCAAAAGAAATCTTCTTGTGTTCTCCGCCACATCACGGCGTCTTGGTATGTATCCCAGATATTCCATGGATAAAAGACTTGGGACATTGGCATCATCCATGAGATTATACTGTCCGAATCCATCGGTCTCGTAGGCGTAAATCTCCCCAAATTCTCCTGTCCTGACAATTCCGTATGTCTCGATCCCCACGGTTATCTCCTCCCGCAGCCGTTCCGCTCTCTGCGCTGCCGCTTCCTCATGAAGGATTTCCCGGCAGATCCCTGCCACATATCCCAGGATGACACAGGCGAACATGTTGGATGGGATCAGATATCCATAGGTACACGCATCGTCACTGGGGCGGAATCCTGACCAGATAAGTCCGCATCCCTCTTTTACAAGAGCGCCTTTTCCGCTCCTTGACAGGGTATCCGTGTAAATGCAATCCTTCCGCTGGAAACGGTACTGCGACCTGGACTCATGGTACTGCTCCCGCTCAAACACATCCATAATGGTTTTGATCCCTGTCAGGAAAGTATCATCAAAATGTTTTGTATATCCCGTATTCTTCCAGAGAAGGTAAGCAAGCTGGACGGGATAGCACAGGGAATCCACCTCAAATTTCATCTCCCATACCCACGGGTTCTGGTCAGGAAAATCTTTCTCCCAACAGTTTCCGTTGTCTGTCTCGTTAAATGCATTGGCATAAGGTTCTCTCAAAATACATTGAAACTGTCTCTTCACAAGACCCGCGATGACCTGGGTCAGCTTCTCATCCTTCTTAGCAGCCAGCAGATAAGGGCGAAGCTGTGCAGTGGAATCGCGCAGCCACATGGCCGGTATATCTCCTGTGATCACATGGGTTGTCCCATCTTCCATCTCTTTTACTGTGGTATTCAGCGTGTTGGTAAAACAATTGCGAAACACCTCTGCCAGATATGGCTCTTCTTTGCATTTTTGTTCTGCTTCTTTGATCAGTTCTTCAATAATTCCGGGATTTTCCATGATAAAGTCCTCCTGTAGGTTTTTATGTAATTTCTCATGTGTTCATCCTATCAAAAACAGAGGATGCTGTATAGTGAAATATCTCTCGAAAATTGTAAACTTTTCTATTCTCTGTTATTGGCTGTATTATGCAATAAAGCATAAAACAACCGGCAGTTCTGGCTGATCCCATAACTGCCGGGTATTTCTCTATCTCTTCTGACATTTCTCACAAAAATATATATTCCCGCCCATATACGCGGCTCTTTTTATCTCTCCTCCACACCGCATGCACGGCTGATGTAGAGAATTTTTGGAGAGCTGGGTAATATACCCTCCCTTGTTTCCGAACAAATCACGTTCCGTATCTCTTCCTCCTCCGTCACACATCTGCCGCAGTGTACCTGTCACAGAATCGTAAAGGCTCCGGAAATCTTCCTCCTCCGCTTCCCGCATGTCAAACCTGGGGTCTATCCCTGCGTTCCAAAGGATGTCCTGCAGGACACCATTACCCAGGCCGGGTATGCGCTGCTCTGTTGCCAGGTAGGTTTTGGCCGATATCTTTTTCCCGGTATCAGGGTAGAGGCTTCGGAAATACTCGTATGTGAACTCTTCATCCAGCGCTGTATATTTACTGATGGAGGAACGGTAGTATTCTTCGCCGCACTCCCCCAAAGGATACACGCCGATAAACGCATACATCTGAACCGATACAGAAAGTGCCGTGCCGTCATCAAACCCTATGAATAACTGATGCTTTTTCGGAAACTCTGTCTTTTCCTCATAATATCTTGGATAAGCGCCGTCTGACAGGATGATCATGCAGCTCTCTGTGTCAATCTCGATCATACCGCCCCGGTTCACCGCTTTTATGACGGACTGCCCCTGGAGCATTTCATCATATTCCTCTTTGTCCTCACGAAAGAACGCAAACTTATGGGGCGTATATCCTGCTTTCACATAATCAATGGTCTTTCCGGCCAGGTTCTCTGTTATCTGCTTTGCTATAGTCCGGCTCTCCGGCAGTTCCAGCATAATTCCTTTCCTCCTTTAAGCCTGCTTCCACCTCTTCAGTGTTGGGAACCAGGACTCCATCATCTTTCTGGCTTCCTCCTGGGTACCGAATGGATTTCCGTTTTCCTCGTTGAATTTCAGGTTGAATCGTATCATATCCTCCATTGTCATATTGTCGGTAAATTCCCCTTCCTTATAACAGTAACAGCAATAGTCCTCATTTCTGCCCCCGTCACTGTTTGTACCGAAGTCCCCGTCCTTTTCCATTGGCATACCGCAGCTCTGACAAAATTTTTTATCTTCCATAATATATGTTCCTCCTGTTTTTCTTACAGGATACTATATGTAATATGACACCCTATGTCATATATCGTAAAGTTTCCGGATTTTTTCAGCTTCTTTTTTTATATGCGCTTTCAGCCATTCCGGTTCCAGAACTTTTGCGTCTGCCCCAAAGGATAATATAAATCCGGTCAGCCATCTGCCCGGTGTGAATGCCGCTTTTACCTCAAATCCCCCGTCCTCCAGACGGATAATATCTTCCTCCGCAAAAAAATCCAGCACCTGAAATCCGGCTGCCTCTGTGAATCTCAGCTTCAAAGCTGTCATTTCCGCAGGCTTTTCCTCTTTCTGCTCACAGACTTCCGCGGCTTTTCTCATGGAGAACTCCTCCCGCTCCATCTGCAGCTCCCGGATACGGTTCAGACGGAACAATCGGAATCCCTGCTTTTTCCTACAGTAGCCGGACACATACCAGTGGCCGCCCTTAAAAGTAAGCCTTACCGGTTCCACGGTCCTTCTGCTCTTGATGCCGGAGGAATTATAATACTGAAAAGTCAGCAGCCTGCGGTGCAGAATGGCGGACTTACAGAGTTCAAAATACTCCTTCTCCTGCTTTCCCGCGCCCCAGGTCTCAAAATCCACTTCCAGCCAGTCCACAGTCTGTCTGCCGAATAGTCCGGCAAGCTGTGAGAGAAGTCTGCTGCTATCCCCCGCCCCAACCGCGTCCAGACTTTGCAGAGCAGTCATGATATGCTCCTGTTCGTCCTCCCCAAGCAGCGTCCTGTCAAGCTGAAACTGCTCCATGAGCCGTATTCCGCCTCCGTGTCCCTTCTCTGTATAGACCGGTATGCCTGCGGCGGATAGTGTATCCAAATCCCGGTATATGGTACGGACAGACACCTCCAGCCTTTCAGCCAGTGCCCCGGCTGTTGTCTCACGGTGTTCCATTAATATGTATAATATTTCAAATAACCTGCTGTTCTTCATCTCTCCATCCTGTCTGTGCCATATTCTCTGTCTGTGCCATATCCTCTGTCTGCGTCATATTCTCTGTCTGCGTCATATTCTCTGTCTGCGCCATATTCTCTGTCTGCGCCATATTCTCTGTCCCTGTCACCTTTTGACTACGACGAAAGGCAGTCTTAGCGGATTACGCTGCAGCCGGCAGCACATTTCCGAATGCACAGATATGGAGCAATCTGCTCCATATCGCGCCGGCAGCTCTTCCGTAACAGGGCAAGTCCTACGTTTTTCTTCCTCCAGTATAACACAGGCCCGATTCAGCCCACAAGATTTGTTCTCACGTCATTATGAAAAACTGGATCAGACTTGCCACGGTCTTTCCAATGGCTATAGACAACACTACCAGCCCTACACCCTTTGTAAGGCCAACCCGCCTTGCCATAATAGCAAATACATTCACCACTTCACCGAGAGCTATGATCCAGCTTCCCAGGAACATGCCGAAAAATATACCGATGACTGCCAGTCCCCATTGTCCGAAAGGCAGGTGGAACTGATACAGATAAAAAATATTTCCCAGAAAAGTACCCAGGATCAGAGCGTCCTCGTAGAGGAGAAGATTGTGGCCTGTATGGGTAACGCCTGCATACCGGGGGATGATCCCCAGTCCGATAATAAAGGCCGCCAGCGCGGTAGCCACAACCATACCGCCGCTTAAACCTATGATGGCAGCAACCAGTTCATAAAACCACATTTCAGTTTTTCTCCTTCCTGTTCTTCTTCTCTATCAGAGTTTTATCCACATCATCCTCATAGACACGCATCTGAACTTCCATAGGTGTGGGATCCTGCGTGATCTTCCCATGCCCGAAATGGTTGAAGAAAAATACCACGCCGAGACCGATTCCAAGAGAATACGTGAACTCCAGAATGGTGTGTCCTGTGGAAATATTGCCTGTGAGCTGTTTGTAGATCTGAAAAAACAGCCCGGATGTGTCCACATCCATATTAAATGTCATAATGGAAAAAGCTCCGCCGAAAAATGTAAGAAAACACACCAGCACGGTCTTTGCCCAACTCCAGACCACGTGTTTATGCTTCTGTGTCTCATAGGTAATGACAATGTTCGTCTCCCCCATGTGCGTCACATCCACGGTCTGCTCTTTATCCTGAACCGCCTCCACCAGCTCCAGGGCAGATATCACATAACGCCCCGGCTTTCCGTCCGGAATGGTGAATACCTTTCTCACCCGGTTCCTGTTCAGTACGCTTGTACTGCTGGAGGACAGCTTTGCCACATCCTGCAGATAGACCTCCGGCTGATGTACCTCCACATTTTTCTCCGTCTGCACATATAAAATATCACTCATGTAAACATCTCCTTTAAACGTGGACAGCCGGACGAAATCTTCCTGACTGCCGTAACTATTACAGGGATAGTATGACATGTTCCTGTGCAAACTATACGCCAAGAAGCACACTTGCAGTGCCGCAGTTCAAATCTTCTCCCGCAGGCGGTTCAGTATTTTTTTCTCAAGCCTGGACACCTGAACCTGGGATATCCCCAGCTCTCCCGCAATCTGTGTCTGGGTTTTTTCCTGGAAGAAACGCATGTAGATCAATTTTCTCTCCTCCGGATCCAATGTGCCCAGCATCTGTTCCAGCATCATGCGATTTAAAAGGTGCTCCTGATCATTTCTCTGTTCCTCAATCTTGTCTTCAAGGGAAATATCCGTGCCGTCTCCCTGATAAATGGTCTTCTGCAGGGACTCTATCTGTGCCCCTGACTCCATAGCCATCACCAGTTCCTCCCGGGTTACCGCAATACGCTCCGCGATCTCCTCCATCTCCGGTTCTTTCCCGTTTTCCATCATCAGTTCCTCTCTGGCTGTGTAAGCCCGGCAGCATATTTCCTTTAAGGAGCGGCTGACCTTCATCATGCCGTCATCTCTTAAAAAGCGTTTGATTTCCCCCGTGATCATGGGTACTGCATACGTGGAGAATTTCACATCATAAGAAGTGTCAAATTTATCAATGGCCTTTAAAAGACCGATGCTTCCTATCTGAAACAGATCCTCTGCCTCCACACCCCGGTTCAGAAAACGCCTTACAATGCTGTGTACCAGACCAATATTTTTCTCTACCAGCGTATCTCTTGCTTCCTTATCTCCCTGGTGCGCACGCCCGATAAGGGCAAGGATATCCTCCATACAGCCTCCTTCTACTCAAAGACCTGACTTCCGGTTCCGATTTTTTTCTTCATCCGGACGACAGTACCCTTTCCCGGTTCTGATTCTACTTCCAGCATATCCATAAATGCCTCCATAAAGGCAAAGCCCATGCCTGAACGGTCCTGCTCCGGCTTTGTGGTAAACATGGGTTCCATAGCCCGCTCCACATTCTCAATTCCCCGCCCGTGGTCAGTCACTGCCACGGTCAGCTCTCTGCCGCGGATGATGCAGTCTATCCTGATCTTCTCTGTCTCCTTCTCATAAGCATGTACAATACAGTTTGTGATCGCCTCGGAGACAGCAGTCTTAATATCCGCCACCTCCTCAAGTGTGGGATTTAACTGGGTGGCAAATGCTGCCACCGTGATCCGTGCCAGCCCTTCGTTGCAGGAACGGCTGTCCATCTCCAATGTCATTTCATTGGTATTCTCCATATCTACCTTCCCCCTTACCTTCTTTTCTGGTGCCAGACAGCTTCCTGGCTGATTTCAATATATTTGTAGATCCCTGACAGTCGCATGATCCTGTTCACTCTGTCATTCACATGGATCGCTGACACTCTGCCCCCGCTGTAATGCAGAAGGCGGTATCTTCCCATAAGCATGCCAATCCCGGAACTGTCCATAAAGGTCGTACCGGAAAAATCAAAGACCAGCTGACGGACATTTCCCTTCTTCAGTTCCTTGTCCACCTCATCGGTTATCTGCGTGGCAAAATGGTGGTCCAGCTCCTGGGGCACATAAACCATAAGACAACTGCCCCTCTTTTTTAACACATCTTCCATACTCATTTCCCCTTACTATTTCAATTTATCCCATCCGGATACTGATATCCGCAGAAATCCCATATTTTCCCGCGGACAACAAAAGGATGTGCATACACTCATGCACACCCTTTCCTTCAAGGTTTCTCTTAGGTTATTCTTCCCCGGTGTCCTCCCAGCCATCCTGGTTGTCACCGCCATCACCGTATTCGTCGCCGTTATTGTCGTCCCCGTTGTTGTCATCCTGGTTATCATCTGTGTATCCGGGATCTGTACCGCCTTCGCCGCCGTCATCCTGGCCTGTTGTATCTTCCTGAGGCTGTCCCTCATCAGCGGGCGCTGAACCCTCTCCGCCGTTTTCCTGCCCTGCTGACGTCTGCGTGGGTGTTCCGCCAATGGCTGTCATATAATCCTTGGCATCACTGGCATAGCTGGTGCCCGGAAATGCATCTATGATCTTCTGATACCATACAATAGCATTGGCATTGTCACCGCTCTTCTGATAAGACTGGGCCAGATAGAACATGGAGTCATAGTCCGGTTCTCCTATATCCTGTGCCTTCAGCAGATTATCAATGGCAGAAGCATAATCCTGATTTTCATACGCAGTGATACCTGCGCTCTTATACCCGGCCTTCACAGTTTCCCCGATGTCATTCATGATCGTATCATACATGGACTTGGCATCCACAGAGAGCAGGGACGCATCCACGCTCTCCAGCGCATTGGCTGCATTCTGATAGCTGCCGCTGTTGTATGCCTGCCATGCTTTGATCAGATTATCATAGCTCTCTGACTTGGTGTTCGCCTGGGCGATCTGCTCATTGGCCGTGTTTACAGACTGGGAGGAGGCATCGATCTCCTGCTGCATCCTGTCTATCTCCGCGGCCTGGGTAGCCACCTTGTCACTGTATTCCACGATTTTTTTGTTGGCCTCATTATTGATCTTCTGTGTCTTGGCAGGAACAATGAGGAACCAAAGCGCAGATGCACCTACAAGCAGTCCGATGATCAGATTGATCAGCGTGTTGGTCACAGTTCTCTCCCTGTATTCCGGGGGCTGTATGATGGTGTCATTGCCCGAGTTATAGATCACCCGACCGTCCTTTTCCTCACGGTTCTTTTCTTTTGCCTTAAATCTCGGCTCCAGACTGGTCATTCTTCCCGTCTGGTCATCCACCTCCCGCAGGAAACGCAGTGTGGTGGTATTGGTCTTATCAATCTTCGCGGCAATTTTTAGCTGTTTTCTGGCCTTCTCATACGCGCCTTCCTTTATATAGATCAGAGAGAGCAGATGATAGCCCTTGATCAGCTTAGGGTTGCTGGTAGGCACTTTTTTCAACTGCATCTTCGCCATATCCAGATTACCGGTACGGCAGTATTCGAGACACTGGTTATATTTCTTAATACTGGTGTTGATGGTGTCTAACCGGTTGGCATTGCTCTGCAGCTTATTGATGTAGTCTGACGCCACATTGCCGTCCGGCATAATATTCTTGCTGATGACCCATTCACTTAAAGCCGCTACCACCTCCCCGGTCTCAAAATAAACCAGCCCCAGAAGATTTCTTGCCTGGATATTGCATTTGTTCATCTTCAGGCTTCGTTTCAGGCAGGTAATTGCCCCGGACAAGTCACGGATCTGTGCCTTCTCCAGCCCCTGATTATAATAGAGATTGGACAGAGCCACTGCCTTTTTCTGGGCGGTCACATTACACCCGCACTTTGGGCAGTAAGGTGAAGTGTTGAGCTGTGCTTGGCATATCATACAATTCATCTGTCTTCTCCCTAATTCTTAGCCGTTCCATTGGTTTCTTTCAGCATTTCCTTCAAAATATCGATCACATCCGTTAAATCCTGCTTGTAAATGTTGCCTTCTGCATCATCCACGTCCAGGCACGGCTGAAATTTCTTCAGTTCTTCCTCGTAATTAATCATTCATTCTCCTCCTTACGTAATCCTTTATCTCCCCGGCAAGATACAAGGAACCCACAACAAACATCAGGCCGTCCCCCTTCAGGGCGTATGCCTTCTCAAACGCCTCCCCCGAATTCGGCACTGCCAGAACATTGCCGCATCCGTTTGCCCTGAAAAGCTCTGCCAGCTCTTCTGCTGACTGCTTCCTGCTGCCCCATATCTCTGTTGTCACCACATTGGCAAATTTAAGTCCGCTGCAGACTCTGTGTATCATATCCTCATAGTCCTTATCCGATACCGTGGCAAAAAGAAGCGTTATGGAATATTCCTCCTGGAAATACCGGACCGTCTCTACAAACTGGGCGATCCCATCCTCATTATGGGCACCGTCCACGATCACTCCCGGAAGTATGGTCTCCATTCGGCCCTGCCATCTGGTATGCTCCAACCCTTTTTTTAAGGTTTCCTTCTCTATCTTATGGATGCCTTTGAGGACGCCCATAGTCTCCACTGCCATTGAGGCATTCATCATCTGGTATTTTGCGATAAATGGAACAAACAGCTCTGTAGTCCCGTAAACTGCCGAATCAAAGGTGAAACCGATCCCCTTTGGCGTATAAGACAAAAGCTTCTGACTCTCAGCCTTTACCTGGTGGCATGGGCATCCAAGCTCCTCTGCGCGCCTGCGGATAACAGCAGCGGCTGTCTCGTTATTGGCATCGAAGATGACCGGCACGCCTTTCTTGATAATGCCTGCCTTCTCGCCGGCTATCTTGTCAATGGTATCTCCCAGATATTCCACATGGTCCAGGCTGATGGATGTAATGACGCAGGCCATTGGGTTCAAAATGGAGTTGGTCGCATCAAGCCTTCCGCCAAGACCGGTCTCCAATACAACAATGTCAACATCCTCATCCTCGAATATCAACATTCCCATGAGAAACAAAAACTCAAAATAGGTAGGATGGTAATCCCCCTGCTCCACAAGACGGTCGGAAAGCTCCTTGACCTTCAGAAAGGCCTCCAGAAATTTTTCATCTGAGACCATCTGCTCATTGATCTGAAATCTCTCATTGATCTTCATCAGATGGGGGGATGTAAAAAGACCGCATCTGTAACCGCCTTCCTCCAGCATGGTGGACAGAAAAGCGCAGACGCTTCCCTTTCCGTTAGTTCCTGCCACATGGATCATCTTTCTATTTTTATCGGGACTGCCCAGCATGTCCAGGCATTTCCTGGTGTGTTCCAGTTTATTTTTCTTTGTGAATTTAGGAATTTCTTCAATGTATGCTGCTGCTTTTTCATAAGTAAACAAAAGCGTTTTCCTTCTTTCTGTCTTTGGTAAGCTTTCGTAACAGTTCAGACAGGCTGAACTGTTGCAAGCCTTATCTATATAGGAAAGTCACCACTTCGCCTTATAAAGACAAGACTGTCTGCTGCAGTCCGGACAGTAGCTGCCGGATTGTAACAGGTCACTTATCATTATAATGAAGTGGTGACAATATGCAAGCAAATTATGTCGGTTCTTTTAAAAGTTTTTAATTCTGTACCGGGTTTTCCGTGTTTGGCACCTCAATGGGACTTTCTCCGGCCCCTGTCCCCGTACCGTTTTCCTCCCCAATAGGATTTGCGGCGGCATCGTCCCCTATACCTGCTGCATTGGGGTCAATCTCTCCTGTGCCTTCTGTATTCTCACCTTCTAAAGGCGGCACCTCCGGGGCCAGCGGCTCCACAGGTACCTTGTAGATCATGCTGTCAGTTCTGGTGAGCACCTTGCGGGTGGAGCTGTTGCTTCGGATCGCCACATCCACCTCATCCCCGTCTTTTAACTCCACATCCGTGAGCAGAAGGGTTGTGGGACTGATATATGTGGCATCCAGAAGTTCTCCGTTCACCTCCACATATGCGGACTGGGTGAAGTTTTCCCCTGTGATATAATACCTGCCGTCAGAAATCTTTTCGATTTTTTCAAGCACAGCGTCTTTTACACCCAGGTGCATCTCTGTCCGAGCAAAGGGATTCTCCCCGTCATAGACATACTGCTTCCCATAAAGGATATCATACTGGAGCGTCTCCAGATCCACCTGATAGTTTTTCGTCTGCCGTCTGGCCTGATGGAAACGGAAGATATTTCCCTCGTGGATCCCCACCCGGTCCATGACCTCTGCCGCCATCTGATAGGCGGCCACATTGGCGTCCTTTTTCTCAAGACCCATATTGTCCCAGATCACATATTCTGTCTGGAACAGATAACGGTTCTTCACATCCTTTACCTTCAGTCCCATGGTTGGAAGATGGTCTCCGTACATGACAAGGACCACATCCTCATCATACTTAGACAGCGTTTCCGTAAGCTCTTTGACAAACTGGTCCATCTCATAGATCTGGTTGCAGTAATATTCCCATTTGTTATTGACAGCCTCAGACTCTCCGCCGGTGACGGTGATCTTGGGGTCGTCGATCATAGGCTCTTCGGGATAATCCCCGTGTCCCTGCACAGATATGGTGTAAATGTAATCCGGATCATCGGAAGATTCCAGGGCTTCCATAATATATTTTGTCAGGTTTCTGTCCCGCATCCAGTCATTGGGATTGGTGTCGTCCTGCTCTGACATATATTCCTCTGAGGTAAAACTGTCAAATCCCAGATTGGCGAAGACATTCTTTCTCCCGTAAAAATTGGCCTCATTGTTGTGAATGGCGTGCGTGCTGTATCCCAGGTTTTTCAGTACATAGGGCGCACTCTCGCAGGTTGTCTCTTTCAAAATACTCTTGTAGGGATACTCGCCCGGCCCAAAATAGCGCAGACTCATACCTGTAATAGACTCAAACTCTGTGTTGGCTGTTCCGGCACCCACGCTGGGGACTTTATAGTAGCCGGAGGAATATTCCTTCATCAGTTTCCTGAACGTAGGGATAGGGTCCTCGGAGATATTCAGGAAATTCACAAGTGTAGGGTCAAAAAAAGATTCAAGCTGCAGGAAAATAATGTTGGGACGTTTTTCCCCTGTTTCAGGCAGGCCGCTCTCACTTTTCTCTATTTTTTTAATTGCAGCCTCCGAATAATCCCTTGGACAGCTGATACCCGTATTGAAAATGGTAGTAGCCAGGCAATAGGGATACCCGTAATCTTCATAGGCAAACGCAATATTTCCAAAATAGTTGGACAGCACCCTCTTTTCAAGTGCCAGCTTGGTGGTTCCCGCAAAAGCCAGCACCCCTGCAAGCACAAGAGGGATATTCAGCTTGTAGGTCATTTTCCCCTGGTATTTCGGTCCCTTCAAAAACAGAAATACCAGACCTATGACGGCTGCCACTGCCAGAACGATCACGATCACAAAAAAGACCGGTGACAAATATTTGTTGGCAATCTTAAACGCATCTGTGAGCAGATGCAGATCCGGACCGGTAAACGGTGTGACACGGTTTGCCAGAAGCACGCCGTTGACGATTCCCAGAACCAACCAGAAGATGGCCAGAAGGGTTCTCATGAAAACCCTCCGGCGCACCAGATAAACTAACAGTGTGGTAGTGAAGATCAGAAAGGAGTTGTACAGAAACACCAGAGGCCTTTCCGTCATGTAGACATATGCCTCACCGACGGAATGCCTGGAGATCGCTTCTATCACAAAATATCCCAGCATGACCACTACCATCTGAATCGGCAGAGAGAGCAGATTCAGATATTTTAACCACTTCTTATTCATAAATTTAACTCTCCTATAGCCTGCGCAGTTACCTGCCAAGCTGTGCAAGTCTTTCCTTTACCTGTTCCATCATATTTGTGTATTTCTCAAGCTTGGCCTTCTCTTCAGCCACCTTGCTCTCAGGCGCTTTGCTCAGGAATCTTTCGTTTTTAAGCATTCCGTTTACACGGGCAAGCTCTTTGTTCAAACGCTCCGCTTCTTTATTCAGGCGCTCAATCTCTTTCTCAATATCCACCAGCTCTGCAAAAGGCATATAGATGACAGCCTTTGATGTCACTGCGGAGACAGCGTCCTCCGCAATCCCTGCTTTGTCAGACTGGATGGTTACTTCACTGGCATATCCCAGAGTTGCGAAGAAGACTCTTCCGTTCTCAAATACCTGAAGGATCTCTTCCTCCTCTGAAACCACAAATACTTTTGCCTTTTTGCTTGGGGGTACATTCATATCTGTACGCACATTTCGGATGCTCCTTACAGCTTCTTTGATGATCTCCACTGCGCGCTCATCCTCTTTGAAACTCCACTCCTGTTTTTCCACCGGCCAGGACGCGATCATGATAGATTCCTCCTCCGGATGCAGGGTACAGAAGATTTCCTCTGTGATAAACGGCATATAGGGATGAAGAAGCTTCAGCGCATTGCCCAGAACTGTTTTCAGAGTCCAGAGTGCTGCTGCCTTGGTGTTGTCCTCGTCATTGTACAGCCTTGGTTTTACCATCTCGATATACCAGTCACAGAACTCCTCCCAGATAAAGTCATAAACTTTCTGGACTGCAATGCCCAGCTCGTATTTATCCAGGTTCTCCGTAACCTCTGTTGCCAGGGTATTTACTTTGGAGAGGATCCACTTGTCTGCGCTGGTCAGTGTGTTTAGATCGATCTCGGTCGGAACCTCCGCTTTTTCCAGGTTCATCATGATAAAGCGGGAAGCGTTCCATACTTTGTTGGCAAAGTTTCGGCTTGCCTCCACTCTCTCCCAGTAAAAACGCATGTCATTGCCCGGTGCGTTTCCTGTCATAAGTGTGAGCCGCAGCGCGTCAGCGCCGTATTTGTCAATCACCTCCAGAGGATCAATGCCGTTTCCAAGGGATTTACTCATCTTGCGGCCCTGGGAATCGCGGATCAGGCCGTGGATCAGCACATGGTGGAAAGGTGTTTTACCTGTCTGCTCCAGTCCTGAGAATACCATACGGATGACCCAGAAGAAAATAATGTCATAGCCTGTTACCAGTACATCTGTGGGATAGAAATACTCCATCTCCTCTGTTTTGTTTGGCCATCCCAGTGTGGAGAAAGGCCAGAGTGCGGAGGAAAACCAGGTATCCAAGGTATCCTCGTCCTGTGTCAGATGTTCACAGCCGCATTTTGGGCAGATCTTCGGCATCTCTCTGGCAACTGTTACCTCCCCGCATTTGTCACAGTAATAGGCAGGGATCCTGTGTCCCCACCAGAGCTGACGGGAAATACACCAGTCCCGGATATTCTCCAGCCAGTGCATGTAGATCTTATCAAAACGGTCGGGAACAAACTGCAGACTGCCGTCCTCCAGAGTCTTGATGGCAGCCTCTCCCATCTCCTTCATCCTGACAAACCACTGGGGCTTGATCATAGGCTCCACTGTGGCATGGCAGCGGTCATGGGTGCCGACACTGTGGGCATGGGGTACCACTTTCACCAGAAGCCCCTGTTCCTCCAGGTCTTTTACCATGGCTTTTCTGGCCTCATAGCGGTCCATACCCGCGTATTTGCCGCCCAGCTCATTGATGGTGGCATCATCGTTCATGATGGTGATCTCCGGCAGACTGTGGCGTTTTCCCACTTCAAAGTCATTGGGGTCATGGGCCGGTGTGATCTTCACACATCCGGTACCGAATTCTTTATCCACATATTCGTCTGCCACAACCGGGATCTCTCTGTCTGTCAGAGGCAGCTTCAGCATTTTACCAACCAGGTCTTTGTATCTGTCATCCTCGGGATTAACTGCAACAGCCGTATCTCCCAGAAGGGTCTCTGGACGCGTGGTTGCGATCTCTACATAGCGTCCTTCCTCTCCAACGATAGGGTAATTGATGTGCCAGAAAAATCCGTCCTGATCCTCATGCTCTACCTCCGCGTCAGAAATGGATGTCTGACATACCGGACACCAGTTGATAATGCGGGATCCTTTATAGATGTAACCTTTTTCGTATAATTTAATGAAAACTTCCTGTACTGCCTGGGAACATCCCTCATCCATGGTAAAACGTTCTCTGTCCCAGTCAGCAGATGCGCCCAGTTTCTTTAGCTGGTTGATGATCTTTCCGCCGTATTCCTCTTTCCATTCCCAGGCGTGCTTCAGAAATTCTTCTCTTCCAATCTCGTTTTTATCAATTCCCTGTGCTTTCAGTTTTTCAATAACTTTTACTTCCGTTGCAATGGCCGCATGGTCTGTGCCCGGCTGCCACAATGCTTCGTATCCCTGCATTCTCTTAAAACGGATTAGGATATCCTGCATGGTCTCATCCAGCGCGTGTCCCATATGGAGCTGGCCTGTTACATTGGGCGGGGGCATTACTATGGTAAATGGTTTCTTGTCTCTGTTTACTTCTGCGTGGAAATATTTGTTATCCAGCCATTTCTGATAAATTCTGTCCTCCAGACCCTTTGGGTCATAAGTCTTGGCAAGTTCCTTGCTCATAATCTCCTCCTTAAATTAAAAAACGCCCTTTACAGACTGCACTGTAAAGGGCGAAATATTCCGCGGTACCACCTTTTTTTCTCACTCATGTCCGTTAACGCAGACTACGCGTGAAGGCCTACTCCTGATTCATCCTTTACAAACCACTTTCTTCAGCCCTCCGGTTCAAAAGCTACCTTCCATCCATTCCCCTGAAACGATCTTACAGCCGGTGGATCGTTCTCTCTGTCAGGCTCCGGGATGTACTCCTCTTTCTCATCACCTTTTCATACGTCCCATCATAATCACATTATCTTGGTTTGTCAAGTGAATAAATTGTGAAAAACAAAAAAATAAGCCCGCTTCTACGGACTTATCGCTCACTTTGCAAGGGATATTTTCCCTCTGATCCTATCCTGGTTCTGTAACTGTTTCGTACAACCCAGTGAACAGTTACCTGATTCCTTCTATAATGAAGGGTGCGGATACACCAGGTAAAAGAATCAGAGGAATCCCTGCCGTTTAATCTGCTGCATAATTCTATAAATTCAGGTTCGGCCTTTCGGCATTCCATAATAAGAATTTCCAATGGAAATTCAGGTTGTAAACTTTGCACGGAAGTTTTCACCCTACTGCCATCAAGCAGGTTTCCTGGCTTATGGTTCATCGCTTAACCGCCTTCTCACATTTATATGCAATGGCATTGTGGCATCGCTCCCCATTTACAGTGACCGCATCGCTCAGGATTTGCACCTGATTCCCTTTTCACCAGCACTGTGCGGCCAGTGCGGATGCACTTGATTATTTTATGGAATTATACATATTTATGTTACCATTGTCAAAGGGTTCAGTCAACCCCCATTTGATGTACTGTTACTATTCAACCTTTCGGCTTCATAGCAACAAAGACATGCACACAGACTGCAAAAACCGCAGTCTGGCGCGTAGCTGCCTCGGGATTGCCTTGCGAATGCAAGGCAACACCTCGCGGGACAATGGAAGGCTGAACTGTTACGATGTACTCTCTGCTTTTTTGCTTTCACGTTTTCTTCTTGTCATAATGCCGCCGATCCGGCCTGTCTCTTTGGCAGAAAGACTCTTCCAACCTGACTCCAAAACCTGGTCAAGAAGACCCAGCTCCTCTGCTATTTCATATTTCAGCATCTCATCACGGGGAATCTTATTCAGATCAATCTTCTCATCATTTTTCTTGCTCATGAAAAGTCACACTCCTTTATAAATAATTAAAGTCTCTTTCAAGTATGACCTGTTCTTTTCTTTTTAAACAAATATGATTAAAAATGTTTTATGCTCAGCGGTATTCCAGATGTTCCCTGTTTCTTTCCTGATAAAAACATGTTACCATTTTCTTTGTAACAATTACATAACATTTTTGTAACAATTAAGGAGGTCTTTATGAAACACAAAATATTACCGGGATTTCTTGCGATGGCTGTGGTAAGCGCCATGGCTATCACCCCGGTCCGCGTACAGGCTGCTTCTATTGAGGATGTAAAGCAGAATCTGAAGAGCAAAGGTATTATCGTAGCAGGAAATATATCCAACCTGGACGAATTGAAACAAAAACTGGAAAGTATGGGCATTGACTGCTCCATTCCCGGCTGGCTGGTATCCCTCTGCCCGGAACTTCCGGGAAACGGACAGCCGGAAATGCCCGATTCTCCGGACGACAATCAGCCGGAAAACCCGGATATACCGGACAACGAACAGCCCGAAAATCCGGACACACCGGACAGTGAACAGCCTGAAGCCCCAGATTCTCCGGATAATGAACAACCGGAAATGCCGGATACACCGGACGGCGAACAGCCCGAAACCCCAGATTCTCCGGACAACAACAAACCCGAAACCCCAGATTCTCCGGACAACAACAAGCCCGAAACCCCAGATTCTCCGGACAACAACAAGCCCGAAAATCCCAGCCTCCCGGACACTGACACAGAGAATGCGGACTTTGTCCGTCAGGTAGTGGATCTTGTCAACCGGGAGCGTGCCAAAGCCGGTCTGTCACCTGTGACAGCCGATACTTCCATCCAGGCTGCCGCTCAGGTCAGAGCAAGGGAAATTGAGAAATCCTTCTCCCACACCCGTCCTGACGGAAGTTCCTTCAACACTGCCCTGACTCAGCAGGGCGTCACTTACCGCGGTTCAGGGGAAAACATTGCATGGGGCCAGAAAACCCCGGAGCAGGTTATGAACGGCTGGATGAACAGCGAAGGTCACAGAGCCAACATCCTAAATAAAAACTTCACCAAAATCGGCGTAGGCTACCACCAAAACGCCTCCGGCATTAACTATTGGACACAGTTATTCACATATTAAATTAAACACATACAATCATAAGTACACACCACACATAAATACAACGGCTGCAGTGTTCCCCACTGCAGCCGTTGTATTTTACTGTTTATGCTTATTTTTGTATGATGATTGAGGCAATAATACTCGATTATTGCCTCTCACTACTCCCCCTATTTCGGTATGATGATTGAGGCAATAATATACGCCACAATCCCCGTCCATACCATCCCAAAGCAGGAAAGTATCACCCACGCAAGCCTCACCAGTGTCGGGTCGATATTGAAGTATTCCGCAATCCCTCCGCACACACCAGCCAGCATATAATTTGTAGATGACCTATATAATCTCTTATCAGACATAATGATTCTCCTTTCATCTGAACCAATTTTTACAATTTCCAATTCCTGTTACCAATTCTCTAATATCAATCTCTTTTATACCTGTTAAATGCCCTCGCAACTACAAGCAAAAGCCTTTGCAGAATCCTCTTAAACGATAGGAATTTTACTTATCTGCGGAATTCTTTCCTACAGTCAGCGCAATGAATGCGCAGTCCTATTGAATAATTAATCCCCGTTTTCAAATAATATATCCACAGTGCCCATTCCGCATTCTATCTCCATATATTTTTGAGCATTGCTGTCACCTGTCTCAAGAGAACTGATACCACTGTGGGATTCACTTCCAATAGTAACTGAGCCTAACCCGCAGTCTAAATCTGTACGATAGTCCTTGCGTTTCCCCGCCAGCTTTGCCGTCATGGTTCCCATTCCGCAGTCCACAGAGCCTGTGTTAAAATCTATAAATGCAATATCCATTGTACCCATACCTGTACCCAGTTCTGCATCGTCTGCCCTGATAATTCCGCTGGTGTCTACCGTGCCGGCTCCCACGTACATGATCAGGCTTTCTGCCTGCAGATCCTGGACCTCCAGCATCCCTGCTCCAATTTGGAATTCCGCGTCCTCAAACCTTTTATTTTCCGGAATTTCTATCTGAATGGGATATTTTTCAATGGAACGTCTGCGGTAGGATCTTTCTATTGAGAGCTGACCGTCGTCTTGGTCAAATTCCACCTTATCCTTATTAGAATAAACTCTTACACGGATCTTATCTTTTGCCGAAGAGCGGATGACTGACACATATGCATACTTTGTATCCACATCCAAATCTATTACCTGGTCTGCATCAAACTCATACTCTTTAACCGCTTTTCCATTCATTGTCTCTTTGATGTCATCTATAGATTCCGTAAAATTAAAATCATTGTCACTGCGTATCCAATTCCTAAAAGGCGCCCAATTAAAACCATTTTCCGCGGCTGTTGTCACCCCATCCCAGGTAGCTCCCATGACGAGTCCTGATAAAAACAGCGCACCGCCTACAATAACCAGTACCAGTGCTGCGATCATACAAAATTTTGTGAATTTTTTCATGAATGGTCACCTCCCCTTTTTCCTCTGTGGATGATCCTCTGGATCAAATCGATCACCCAGCGGAACACTGCCGGCAATACCTTTGCCACGACCAGTACAAATACCATGACCAGCAGAATACCCACGGCTGACATTATCATTCCCACACCGGAAAATGCCAGTGCTGCCGCCGGATTACCCAGCATGTGGATCATAGCGTAAACTACCATGGCAATACCGCCTCCCAGAAGTCCCACGCCGCATCCAAATATGGCCGCGATGATACCGGCTGCACCTGCCACCAGACCAATGGGTAATCCCAGAATGCCAATGCCGATTCCGCCTACTACCGGAATGGCAAGGATTATGAATATGATAATGATTCCCCACATAAGCCCGCTTCTGTTTGTGCGGGATTTTTCTGAGCGGTATCCGCTTCTGCTGTAAGGGCCGTCATATCCCCTGCCGCCATTTCCATACTGGCTGTCAGTGCCGTCCTTCCTGAAGCTCCCCTGTCCGGAACTTTCCTGTCCGCTGCCATTCTGACTTCCGTAGCTTCTCGGGCCACCGTATTGGCTGTCCTTCTGTGTCTGCCCTTCTTTGTCTGTATCGTCTTTCTTACTCTCTGCACCTGCACGCTCCGGCATATTCCTGTCATCAAAAATCCCGTCGCTGTATCCCGTCTCTGTATACTCTCCGTACTCCTTACGGCTCTCACCCAGGTCTGCCTTGATGATAGCGGCCACCTTGCCTGGGCTTCCCAGTTCCTGTATGACAGAGGATTCATTCTCCTCCCCTGCATCATCAAAATAACTATTGTAGAACTCCAGTGCCTCCTCTCTCTCCTGCACCGGAATATCCCAAAGCAGCCGTTCCAGCTGCGCTAAAAATTCCTTTCGATTCATTTTGGTATCCCTCCCTCAAACAATCTGGAAATCTTTGTAGAATAGTTCTTCCACTCTGTCTTATAAAGATTCAGCTGTGCCATCCCTCTCTCAGTCAGCTTATAGTATCTTCGGTTCCTGCCCCCGTACTCCTGATCGTAGGTCTCCAGGCATTCATCCTTCTGAAGTCTTCTGAGTACCGGATACAGTGTGGATTCGGATACCTCCAAAACCTGCCGGACGTCCTGGGTGATCTTATACCCGTATGTGCCCTCTGTCTCCTTGGAGACAACCGCCAGTACAATTGCATCCAACAGCGCGGCGCCTGTATTAAAAACCATATGCTCACTTCCTTTTCTCCGAATAAACCGTCTGCACTTCCGACGGCTGCCTCCCGGCACAAAATATGAAACCCCGGGATACTTAGGATTTGTATAATATTATATTTTTTACAATACTATTTTATATTTAATACTATACGCCATATAATATACTTCTGTCAATAGTATTATACAAAAAACATGTTTTTCTTTTCAAACGTCAAAAAAAGACGTATAATGTAGAAAATAGGCAGATACCCGGCGCATTCCGTTGACTGGATGGCTATGAAAACAGTACAAATGGGAGCTGCTGAATATTATAAAATACGGAGGTAAGAATGAAGAATAAAATAGCAAGGGTGATCGGCGTGGTCTGCGTCCTGATCCTGGTGGTTTTCGGCATATTTCTGGGAAGATACTGGGAGGGGCGCAAATATCAGAAAGCAGATATCTCTGTTTCCGCCATCACTGCCCGTCTGACCCAAGCCAGTGATCTAGCCACCGCACGTCTGGAATACAGGGGTTTGATCCGCTATGAGGCCGGTGAGATCCGCTTTATCACCCAGAAAGGCTTTACCATGATTTACGATGCGCACATCAAGGCAGGCATTGACCTTTCCAAAGCGCAGGTGGATGTATCCGGCGAAACCATCACTGTCACACTTCCCAAAGCGGTAATCCAGGATGTGGTTATTGACCCTGACAGTCTGGAGTTCTACGATGAAAAAATAGCGCTGTTCAATCCTCAGAACAAGGAGGACACGGTAACCGCACTGCAGGCAGCTAAGGAGGATGCGGAAAAAAATGCCGCTGACAGCGACATGCTGACAACGGCAGACGAACAGGCCCGGCGCCTGATCCAGGAACTGCTTACCCCTGTGACTCAGGACAGTGACAAAGAATACAATATTGTGTTCAGCCAGCAGACTGAGAGCTGACAGAAATCGAAGTAGAGAACAGTACATACTATCAACATCACGTAATATATGACAGCACATAAAAATGGGGCTGCTGCACGAAACATGATATGCTCCCTCCCAGGCGACAAGTTTTATTCTTTCACTTGTCTGCCCGGAAGGGAGCATATCACGATCTCGCAGCAGCCCTGCTTTTTTATTCTGCAGCCACAGGCGTATCCTGTCCTGTCAAAAACTGGCTGTTATATAATGCGGCATAAAATCCGTTTTTCTCAAGCAGTGACTTATGGTCTCCCTGCTCCACAATATTTCCGTTATTCATTACAAGGATCACATCCGCCTCTCTGATCGTAGACAGACGGTGAGCCACGATAAAGCTGGTTCTACCCTGCATCATACTGGCAAAAGCCTCCTGGATGTGCATCTCCGTTCTAGTGTCAATGGAGGACGTGGCCTCATCCAGGATCAGCATAGGCGGAAGGCAGAGCATGACCCTGGTAATACACAGAAGCTGTTTCTGTCCCTGGGACAGCCCGCCGCCGTCCTCTGTGATCACGGTATCATATCCCTTTGGCAGACGTTTGATAAAGCTGTGTGCATGGGATGCTCTGGCGGCTGCTTTGATCTCTTCCTCCGAGGCATCCGGTTTTCCCATAATGATATTGTCCCGGATGGTCCCTGTCCTGAGCCAGGTATCCTGTAGCACCATCCCATAGGAACCCCGCAGGCTTTTCCTTGTGATGCTGCGGATATCACGACCGCTGACGCGTATACTGCCGCTGTCCACATCATAAAAACGCATGAGCAGGTTTATAACAGTGGTTTTCCCGCATCCCGTCGGTCCCACGATGGCCACCCTCTGACCCGGCTGTACATGCAGGTTAAAATCCTGTACCAGTTTTGTCTCAGGCGAATAGGAAAAATATACATGCTCCAGATCCACTTTCCCATCTGTATGTTTCAGATCCTCCACATTCTCCGGCTCCGGTATCTGCGGTTCTTCCTCTATGAGCGCGAAGATACGGGAGGCACAGGCCAGCGCATTCTGCAGCTCTGTCACAACCCCTGATATCTCGTTGAAAGGCTTTGTATACTGGTTGGCATAGCTGAGAAAACAGGAGAGCTGTCCAACGGTTATTCCGCCGTTTATAACAGACAAAGCTCCCACCAGGCCCACCCCTGCATATACAAGACTGTTGACAAAACGGGTGCAGGGGTTGGTAAGAGAGGAGAAGAAAATGGCTTTTAAAGAGCAGTCCGCCAATCTTTGATTAATCTTGTCAAAATGCTCCAGGGCTTCTTCCTCATAATTAAATGCCTGCACCACTTTCTGACCGCCGATCATTTCCTCCACAAGCGCAGTCTGATCCCCGCGTGCCTCTGACTGTTGTTTGAACATGATAAATGTCCTCTTGGCAATAAAGTTTGCCACAAAGAGGGAAAGGGGGGTGATCAGCACCACCACCAGCGTAATGCCCACATCTCTGGTGAGCATAAAGAGCAGTGTCCCAAGTATAGTGATGACCCCTGTGAACAACTGGGTAAATCCCATCAAAAGCCCGTCTGAGAACTGGTCCACATCCGCGATCACACGGCTTACCACCTCGCCGTAGGAATGGTCATCCATGTATTTCAGCGGAAGGATCTGTATCTTTTGAAATGCCTGGTTTCTCACATCCTGTACTGTGTGGTAGGCCATTTTATTGTTGCTCACGTTCATGATCCACTGGGCCAGGGCTGTAAACAAGATCACGATCCCTATCTTCTCCAGAGTCAAAAGCACATGGGCAAAATCAACCTTTCCCTTGTCAATAATATAGTCAATGGCTTCGCCTGTCAGGATTGGCACATACAGGGTAAGAGCAACCGTCACCGCTGCCGCTGCAACGGACAGGATCAGAAACGGCCAGTAATGGCGGACATATTTAAGTACCTTCAGAAGAGTTTCCTTCTGCGCTGATTTTTTCTTGTCCATATTTATGCCTCCTCCTGTCTGCTCTCAAACTGTGATTCGTAGATTTCCCTGTATACACTGCAGGTCTCCATAAGTTCCCTGTGGGTTCCCATGCCGGCCAGACGGCCATCCTCCATGACCAGGATCCGGTCCGCATACATGACCGAGGACGCTCTCTGGGATACGATAAACACGGTCATTTTATCCTTCAGATTTCCTATGGCCCGGCGCAGCCTGGCATCTGTGGCAAAGTCAAGGGCAGACGCGCTGTCGTCCAGGATCAGGATTTCCGGATTTTTGACCAATGCCCTTGCAATGGTGAGACGCTGTTTCTGTCCCCCTGAAAGATTTTTTCCTCCCTGCACCACTTCTGTGTCCAGGCCATCCTCCTTCTTATCCACAAACTCCTTTGCCTGGGATATCTCCAGGGCACGCCACAGCTCCTCGTCAGAGGCTCCCCGGTTTCCCCAGAGCAGGTTTTCCCGGATGGTACCTTTAAAAAGTGTTGCCTTCTGCAGAACCATACCTACTTTTTGTCTCAGTTCATGGATGGGGTACTTTCTCACATCCACTCCATTCACTCTTACTTCCCCTGCTGTGACGTCATAGAATCTGGGGATCAAATGGACAAGGGATGATTTTCCTGAGCCGGTACCGCCTATAATGCCTATAGTCTGGCCTTTTTCGGCCTTAAAGTCAATATCAGTCAGGGATTCCTCTCCCGCGTTCTTATATGCAAGCCCCACATGGCAGAATTCTACGGATGGACTGTTCTCCTCTGCTTTTTCCGGTGTTTTTTTACCTGCGTCCTGCATACTGGACTGTATTTCCAGAACACTCTCCACACGGTTTGCACAGGCCAGTGATTTTGTGATCGTTATGATCAGATTTGCCAGCTTGATCAGCTCCACCAGGATCTGAGACATATAATTTACCAGGGCAATCAGCTGTCCCTGGGTGATATATCCCGTGTTGACGCGTATGGCACCTGTCCAAAGCAGCACCACCAATGCACCGTTGATGATCACATAGGTCATGGGATTCATAAGCCCCGAAATTTTGCCCACGTGCTTCTGCATGGCAGTGAGCGTATCATTGCTCTCTTGAAAACGTTCTTTCTCTTCCTCTTCCTTGTTAAACGCGCGGATCACCCTCACGCCTGTGAGATTCTCCCTGGTAATTCCCAGTACACGGTCAAGGGCTGCCTGTGTCTTCTTATACAGGGGAATAGTGATCAGCATGATCCCAAAAACCACTACAGAGAGCAGGGGAATGGTCACCACAAAAATAAGAGCGGCTTTCACGTCTATGGTAAATGCCATGATCATAGCACCGAACACAATACAGGGGGAGCGCAGAAACAGGCGCAGTACCATATTGACTCCGTTCTGCACCTGGTTGATATCACTTGTCATTCTGGTTATGAGGGTAGAGGTTCCCATGGTATCCATTTCCGTGAAGGAAAGTTCCTGGATGTGGGAAAACAATACATGCCTCAGCTTTGTGGAAAATCCCACCGCGGCCTTTGCGGCAAAATACTGTGCCGTAGCGGAGCAGACAAGCCCGATGACGCCCAGGCTTACCATGAGCAGACACATGACAGTCGCATAGTGCCTGTCTCCGTTTCCGATGCCCCGGTCAATGATCCTGGCCATGACAAGAGGCACCAGCAGTTCAAATGACGCTTCCAGGAGCTTGAACAGCGGTGCCAGGACAGACTCTTTTTTATAGTCTTTCATATAGATCAGCAGTTTTCTCATGATGTTCTCCTACCGGTAATTATTTTCTTTCTTATTTATCTTATCACCTCTTTCCCGGAATGACAAACCTTTCCTCCAATAAAATGCACTCCTTCTATCTGATATATTCCGGCACCGGCACATCTTTCAGTATCCTGACAGTGACTTTTGTCCCCCATCCTTCCCTGCTGTAAATAGACACACCACATTCCTCCCCGTAAGTGCTTTTTACCATTGCTTTCACAAGGCGCACGCCGAATCCGCCCTTATCCCCTGCATCGTCTCGCAGCAGGTCCCGGCAGGTTTCCTGGGACATTCCTTTTCCGTTGTCCCTGACTTCAAAGATCAGGTGATCTCCCTCCCGGCGAAGACTCACCCAAATCTCTCCTCCCTGTTCATCTATACCGTACTTAATGGCATTTTCCACCAAAGGCTGGATCAGCAGTTTGGGCATCACACATTCTGACAGTTCCTCCGGAATATCAATCTCATACTGTAGTTTTTCATTTAAAAGCAGTCTCTGGAATGACAAATAGGACGACAAATACCGCATGTCCTCCTGTACTGTAACAAATTCCTTTTTATGGTTGACGCAATACCGCAGGATATCGGCCAGCGTTGCCACCACATCAGCAATCTCATATTCATTTTTCAGGACCATCTTCCAATAGATCATATCAAAGGCATTGTAGAGGAAATGAGGATTCAGCTTTGATTTAAGCGCCAGCATCTCCAGCTTATAGTAATTGTTGCGCTGTCTCTGTACTGTATGGAGCAGTTCCTTAATGCGAACCAGCATATAATTAAAATTGTCAATGATCATACCGAATTCATCCTGCTTCTTCCGCTCCATGGTAAAATCCAGCTCGCCGTTCTGTATCCGTTCCATACCGTACAGAAGCTGTTTAACCGGTCTGAGAAAGGATTTGAATATGGTGAGAGCTATGATCCCCACAAGAAGGGCAATACACAAAAAGACAATAATGAGAATAGGGATGATCTTGTTCAGCTCCTGTGTAACGGCTGTACTTTCAAGAATGCCGCACAGGTTCCAGCCGAAGCTCCCCAAAGGATAGACCACATGATGTTCCTCCTCCTCCCCCTGCGTCTTTAAATATCTTCCGATCAGGTCCCTGTCCTCTGTAAACAGAATACGCCCATCCGCATCTGTCAGCAGCATTTTTTCCTGACGGCTTTTATTCTTGGCTGTAAAGAGAGTCTCAAAACTATCCTGTGTAAACTGAACAGCCAAAAGCCCGTAGACTATATCCCCATCGTGAATATAGCTTACGGCCTCCATCATACGCGGTTCCCCCTCCGGATATCTCCAGAGTATATTTCCATTTGGCATCTCCCGGTATTCCTCCAGATATGTTTTATATGGCTCCGCAGTGTCAAAAACCGCATTCCTGTAAAAACAGTTGATGGGTTCATAATCCTTTGTATAGACGTATACATTTTCAGCCATACTCAGATTTCTCTCCCGCAGAGCTTCCCGCACGATACGCACCTCTGTCATAGAAAAATTATCCGTACCGGACAGAAGCCCGGACAGATAATTCTTGACCCACTGATTCTCCGAAATTCCCAGTATCAGATCTTCCATCTGCCCAGTCTCCTGGCTGCATCTCTCAGAGACCTGATAAACTGTATTTTCAAAAAGCAGATTTGTCTTTTCCGTCATGATCTTCACTGTGCGGTAATACAGTATGCTGAAAAGTACACAGATAAATATGCCGCCTGTCAGGAAAATCAAAATAGTCTTTATCCATAATGTTCTTGGTCTGTTCAGCTTCAGTTTACTCATAATCTTTCGGTACCTCTGTCCTGATTTTCTCGTCTGTATCATAATGCTCAAAATAATTCCTGATTTCATCCATGCCGATCAGACACCGGTCATTTACCGCAATTGTGGGTACCCAGAGAGATTCCTGTTCTCTCCCATGAAGGATATAGAACTTTTTCAGCATTTCCCAGCTTCCCGGTTCTTCACTGCCCACAGGGTAAAAATCAAATTTTTCATACAGCTTTCCGCCCAGTTCCCCATTCCTTGCATCCAGCCATTCTTTTGCCTCCTGACAGTCAGGGCACCCCTCCATGGTAAAAAATACGATACGGGAAATTTCACGGCTCCCCATATGTGTTTCCTGATTGATCCCCAGCAGATATCCCAGCTTTTTCTGCCAGGCTCCTTCCTCCCGTATGGCGGATAAAAGCTTTGCCTCCACCTCGTCCTGACCCAGCAGCATGGTGCTGCCTGCAAAGACTGCAGGGTAGGTCATCTCTGCCGGTTCGCTGGCAGCTTCCATTGCCTTTGTCAGATTATTTCTGTAAAAAGAGTAAAGGACATTGTAAATCTTCAGATCCACCTGATCCCTCACTCCTGCCTCCTCCAGCATGTTTTCCATCCTGATCCTGTACTGCCGTTCCCCGGTACACGCATTGCAGGGATGATCTGTCACAGAACATCCTCCGCACTGGTCATATATGTAGCATGATACAGGAACCGGTATCCTGTTTATCTCCCATACAGCATATGCCCCTCCTGCAAGCAGCAGCAAAAGAACAGCTCCCAACATCATTTTCCCTCTCAATACCGGTTCCTCCTGTCTTATATGATTTCCATATCGTCTCTGCTGCCCAGCACGGAACCACTGGGTACGGGCCTGTCCTGATACCAGTAGGCCACAGATGAAATGTCATCCTGCAGCGGCAGATACCTGCCCCCCGAACGCCATCCCAACGCCTGGATGGTCACTTTTAAATCCTCATCAAAATACACCGGGTCTGTGATATGCCAGCGGTACATGCTGAATCTCTGCTGGGTTTTGTAGGCACCGTCCGTATTGGTGATCTTAGACAGACCTGCATATGGGGTACAGTACGGCCGGTAAACCCCGTCCACCTCAAAGTCATAGGCCCCGCAGAAATAATCCTCCGTTCCTGTTCCGCAGATGGTGGGATACTCCCGGTCGCCGTCCATGAAGAACTTGATCTCGCCTTCTCCCCACCATCCGTTGTTGTTTACTCCCCAGAACATATAAGTGCCCACATACTGTCCTTTTCCCTTCACTCCATCCAGAACAGTATAGTCCTCTTTATATGGAAGGGGATTTGTCCGGCGGTACTGTGCATGGAAATATCCATGGCCTTCCTCCAATTCTCTGAGCTGATAGTCAATCTGGTAATACACGATCACAGGTTCCTCTGCCAGGTTCTCAAGTGTCATGCGGCAGCCCTCATAAAACGGCATGTCCCAATAACAGTTCAGCCCCCTGCGGGGATTCACACACACTGCGAGAGAAGTAAGCTGCTCATACTGCTGCTCATCCGCGCTTGCAAAAAAATCTCCCAGGGGAGCCTCAACGGAAGGAAGCTCCCGGTTGTCCCAGTACATTCTCAGCACCAGAGTCCTGTTTTGCATACTGCTGGTAGTCACCCAGATGTGCTTCACCATACCCTGTCCTTTGATATCAGCCAGAGTAAATGTCTGTCCCGGCTCGATCTGCACAGAGGGCGAAACTTTCCATCCCTTGCCCAGATCCCTTGCGCAGGAGGCCCCGGTTCCCTCTGTGGCCTGCCCTCCGGCTCCCTTCTCTCCTGTAAAGTTCTCAGGACTTACAGAACGTGTCCTGATATCCTGCATTTTACTTAAACTGCTCATATCTCCTATCATGTTTTCCTTATCCTTTCACAACTGTTCTGCTGGTTCACAGTTACATCCTTTCCTAAATTATTTCTGCTCATAGCGGTAACACAAAACGGTATGACCTTCTCCCATGGGATACATGGAGGGGCTTTTTTGTCTGCATCGCTCCGAAGCATATTTGCACCTGGACGCGAACTTGCAGGCAGCGGCGGCAAATTCCTTTGTCTCCAGGTCAGGAAGTACCATATCCTGATCCCACTTCCTCCCCACAACAGGGATGGATTCCTGCAGAAGTTCCGTGTAGGGATGCCCCGGATTCTCTAAAATTGACTTTGCCTTTCCGAATTCAATGAGATTTCCTCTGTACATGGTGGCAATATAATCACTCACATAATAGGCTGTAGACAGATCATGTGTAATATAAATAAAATTCACATGATGGTCATTCTTCAGCTTCTTGAACAAGTTCACAATATTCATTCTGAGGGAGGCGTCGATCATTGCCACCGGCTCATCTGCCACGATCAGCTTCGGTTTTGTGATCAGTGCCCTGGCAATAGATATCCTCTGCAATTCCCCTCCGGAAAACTGATTGGGGAATTTCCCCTGGACATGTTCTATGTTAAGTCCCACTTCGGCCAGAGTCTCACGGATCTTCTCCTCTGCCTCCTCCTTTGATCTCATACCACCCAGACTGCAGGCGGTCTCGTACAGATAACTGTCCACGGTTCTTCTTGCGCTGAAAGCAGTAAACGGGTTCTGGAAGATAGGCTGCACCATTTTCCTGAATTCCTTTTTCTTTTTGTCATATACAGACAGGTTCTCACCGCCCAGGGTAATTTCCCCGCTTCCCGCCTCCAGAAGCTTCAAAACCATTTTTGCAAGTGTGCTCTTCCCGCTTCCCGACTCTCCCACTATGGCCATGATCCATGGTTTGTCTGAATTGATATCAAGGTTTACATGATCCACAGCTACAATATTGGTACCGAAGATCATCCCACCTATTTTAAAAGATTTTGTCAGATCCTTAATGGATAAATTATAATTTTCCACCGCTACCTCCTTCCCTCTGCAAGCAGATGACAGCTGGCCTGATGCCGTTCCCCCACGGAGACGGATACAGGCTGTTCCCTGCGGCACCTGTCCGAAGCTTTAGGACAGCGGGCCGCAAATCTGCAGCCTTGTGGCGGATTTCTCAGACTTGGGGGCAGGCCGGGGATCCCTTCCTTTTGTGTATCATCCCCCAGTCTCGGCAGGGCCTTGATGAGCATCTGCGTATAGGGATGTTTTGGATTCCCGAATATCTCCTGTGTAGGGCCGTCCTCTATCATCTGCCCTGCATACATGATTCCAAGCCTGTCTGTGATCTGATAGTGCACCCCCATGTCGTGAGACACGATGACCATGGAATTTTGGAGTTTCTTCTGCACTCTTGACAGCATAGTCAGGATTCCCCTCTGTACTACCACATCAAGCGCAGTTGTGGGCTCATCCGCCAGCACCAGG
Organism: Blautia coccoides; assembly: GCF_034355335.1. NCBI lineage: Bacteria > Bacillati > Bacillota > Clostridia > Lachnospirales > Lachnospiraceae > Blautia > Blautia producta. The sequence goes on along the minus strand of NZ_CP136422.1, from coordinate 1,059,762 downwards.
TCCGGTCCCAGGAAGGTGGCAAGGGCGATAATGACTCTCTGCCGCATTCCCCCGCTCAACTGATGAGGATAAGCGTCCAGAACCTCATGGGGCAGCTCCAGTTCTTTCAGGTATGCGGTGATCCTTTTTTCCTGCTCTGCCTTTTTCTCTCTTTTTTCCTTTGGAATCACATCGAAAAACTGTTCTCTGACCCTTTTCACCGGGTTCATGACATGCATGGCTCCTTGGGGCACATAGGAGATTTCCCTCCACCACTCTTTTCTGATCTCCCCTGTTGTCAAAACTTTTCTTTCTTTTGAGGACTCTGTGATCAGGGATACCTTCCCGCCGCTGATTTCCAGGGGAAAATCCACCAGATCATACATGGCCTTTAAAAGCGTGGACTTGCCACAGCCTGACTCCCCTGCAATACCCATGATTTCATTTTTGCGGACTTCAAAGCTTACATTGTCCACTGAATTCACATATCCGCTGACCGTCTCGTAGCGGGCACTCACCTGTTCCATTTTAAGCATTGGTACCCCTCCTTTTTGCCCACATCTGCTGTGCTCCCGTCATAGCCAGGAACAGACCGATAAAAATAAGCGCTGTGGATACCACCGGCGCACCGATCCAAATCCACCGTCCTGCCAGCATGGCCTGATGTTCATTTGCCCAGTAGATCATGGTACCCAGGGTTGCTGTGGTGTTGCTAGACATGCCGATCACTGCCAGACTGGATTCCGCGGCGATGGCAACCAGGATCGTATTGATAAAGTTCGCCAGCGACCAGTTCATGACAAACGGAAAAATCTCTTTCCATATGATCTTTCCGGTACTCTCCCCGGAAAACATGGCTGTGCTGATGAAATCCCGCTCCTTCAGGGTCAGCGCCATGGACCTCACCTGTCTGGCAGGCCAGGGCCAGTTAAAGATCACCAGAACCACCGCCACATAAAAAAGCGGGGCCGTCCCCTTGAGCATACTTGATATGAGGATCAATATGGGAAGGGATGGGATTACAATAAAGGAATCTGTCAGAAGCGTGATGATCCTGTCTGCCCAGCCCCCCATAAATCCTGCAAGCAGCCCCATGAAAACACCTATGGCTGTGGCAAAGAATGCCACCCCCATACCTACCAGAAAGGAGTTCCTGACGGAGTAGGCCAAAAGCCAGAAAACGTCCTGTCCAAGTCCTGTGGTTCCCAGCCAGTGCTCTGCTGTGGGATTCATATTTCTGGAATAAGACTGCCATTCCACAGGACTGACTTTACAGAAAACAGGCATGATGAACCCGATAATGAGAAAGACGCAGAGCAGTACAGTTCCCAGCTTCAGGCGGAAATTCCAGTATTTATTTGTTTTGTTCTTCTTTCCTGCCATTCTCTTTCCCCCTAACTATAACGGATTCGCGGATCCAGGAATGGATACAGCAGGTCTATGACAAAGGTTGTCAGAGCAACACTGATAACTGAAATGGTGATGGTACCCATGATCAGGTTGTAATCACTCTGCAGGATCCCCTGATAGATCAGACTGCCCAGTCCCGGAAATCCAAACAGGATCTCTGTCACCAGAGCACCGTTGAAGATACCGCCTATCTGCAGAGCCAAACTTGTAACCTGGGGGAGCATGACATTTGGCATCACATACCGCCTCATGATGCGTCCCTCGCGCAAACCTTTCAGCCTTGCGAATTTAACATATTCCTCTTCATTGGCATTACTCACCATGGTTTTCATGCTGATGACCCACCATCCAAACCCTACCAGTATCAGAGACATGGCGGGCAGGAAGCAGTTCCAGAGTATGCTCTTGATATGTACCCAGTTAAATCCCTCTCCCTGCACCACAAAAGACAGCGGGAACACGGGAAGCAGATAACAGAAAAACATGATCAGCAGCAGCGCGAAAATGTAATATGGAATGGGATACATCAAGATGGCGATCCCCTCCAAAAGCTTTGACAGGGGCTTGTCCTTGCGGAATCCTGCCAAAAGACCGATCAGGTTACCGATCAGCCATGACAAAACCGTTGTGGTCAGCATAAGTCCCAGAGTCCAAGGCAGTGCCCTGGCGATCATCTGCATAACCGGCGTGGGATATGCGGACAGGGATGGACCAAAGTCATGTGAAATGACTACACGTTTAAAAAAATCCAGGTATTGATGCAGGACAGAACCGTCCAGGCCGAAGAGGGAATTCATAGATTCCCTCATCTGCACAACTGCCTCCGGGCTCATGGAACCGGCATTGGACGTCATCTGTCCAATCATCGCCTCCACCGGGTCATTGGGCATGAGCCTGGGGACAAAGAAGACGGTTGTCACACCAATAAAAATTACGAGAAGAAACGTCGCAATCCTGGAGAGAAGAAATTTCCCGAATTTCATTGACAGCCTCCTTACAATTGGTGTTATTCTTGTGACAAATTATTTTGCAGCTTCGATCTTAGTGGTATAGAACCTAAACTGTGACCACCACCACCAGGGACCCTCAAACGGGTTCTCCGAATCCTGGAAATTGGTCCAGTATGTCTCCACAACGGGAACGAATTTTGCAGTGCCGAACATGGGGATGGCAGGCATCTCATCTACAAAAATCTTGAGCATTTCTTCCACTGTTGTCTTGACTTCCGGGTCATCTGCCTCAAGTGTCTGCAGTTTATCAATGGCAGCACTCAGCTCTTCATTGGCGTAACGCTCTTTGTTGCCGGCTGCATTTTCCCCGTTGGGAAGAATATATTTTTGGTGCCAGGTCTGGATATTCTCTGTCAGGTCAGGGATCAGTCCGCAGAAAGGCCAGTACGCACCTGCATCATAATTTCCTGTGGCGTAAGATGTCCAGAAGGTAGAGGAATCCTGCTGTTTTACCTCAGCCTTCACCCCGAATTTGCTCCAGGCATCCGCAACCGCAAAAGCCAGACGCATGGATTCTATCTCAAAGTCCGCAGGTGCCAGAATGATAATTTCAAAGGGCTGTCCTTCCGGTGTGATCCACTGGCCGTCTTTTTGCGTAAATCCGTTTTTCTGAAGCAGCTCTGCAGCCTTGTCTGTATCATATTTCCACCAGCCGATCCCAAAGATGTCGGTGATCTCCTCCTCTGTGGTTGGGAGATTTTCCACACCTTCTGTCTTAAGGAGTTCTACCATTTCCCTGGCCGCGTTCTCATTAAACGGTTTATATCCGTCCTCAAAGGCATAGGTTTTCAGCCAGTCCACCATTGGTTTCTGGTACACATCCGAAAGCGCTGTTGTGGGAGGCACTGCCAGAGGGGAGAACTTCAGTTTTCCGCCGAAGGTCGCCATGCTCACCTGTTTGATATCCATACTCAGGGTCAAGGCCCACCGCACTTCTCTGTTATTGTAATATTCATTAGAGCAGTTAAAGGAAATACCACGCTCGCAGGGGTCGTCCGGTATGGCATAGGGGAATTCCTCTGTCCAGCATTTAGCATTTGGATTCTTTTCCTTTAGAATATCCCAGCTCTCCGGAGAGATGTCCTGCAGAATGTCAATTTCATTATTAACTGCCGCCATGACACGTTTCTCTTCACTTCCGAAATATTTGAACAACACGTACTGGGGTTTGGGTTCCCCGTCGATCACACCTACATCCGATTTGTCCCAGTCCTCTCTCTTTTCGTACAGGAACCAGTTTCCCTGGGCATCGCGTTTTGACAGGGTGTACGGCCCAAGGGAAAGAGGATCTGTGTATTTAAAAGTGGCCGGGTCCTCTTTTTCCCAGATGTGTTTCGGAACTACTTTGAAATTGTTGCCAAATACGATAACCCCCAGTTTCTGCTGTGGTTTTACATTTGGTTCCACAAGTTCCATCTCAACTGTGTATTTGTCAACAGCCTTCATGCTTTTAACAAAGGATTTATACCAGCTTCCCCAACTGAATTCCTCTGTAGTGCTGAGTATGTTGGATGTATACTCCACATCCTCGGCAGTAAATTCCACACCATCCGACCAGGTGATTCCCTCCCGCAGATGGAACCGGTACTTTGTGTTCGTGTCGTCCATGGCCTCAGGAAAATCCGCCGCCAGGTCACAGGTCTGGGCCCCGTTCATGGTATCCGCTTCCCACAGGCAGGGATAAAGAAGCTGATGGAGTCCGCAGTCCATTGCTACACAGCCTGTCATATAGGGGTTGAAGTTATCCGGATCTGTCTGTGTACCGCTCAGCATGTCCACGATCAGCGTATCCTTTCTGGGTGTCCCCACATCTGTCATCTTCTCCCCCGAAGCGGACGGCTGCTCTGATGTTCCCTCTTTTTCTCCACCTGTGCCGCCTCCGCAGCCTGATAACAGCAGAGCCGCAGCCGTGGCTGCCGCCAAAATTTGTTTCCCTTTTCTTCGCATCTCTTTTCCTCCTTTGATGATTGATTTGATGTTTTCCAGTATATCTTTTTCTGTAAAAAAAACTGTTGATTTCATTAGATTTCTTGTAAATATATTTTATATTAAACAGAAAAAAGCAGGAACCATCAGTATTTTGACGGTTCCTGCCCCTCACACAACTCATTTATTTATTCAATATTTTCATTCTGTACTCTTTCGGCGACATTTTCTTGAATTTCTTGAACACACTGCCAAAGTAGGCCGAATCTTTAAATCCCACCAGCTCTGCGATCTCTCCTATCTTTAAATCCCTTTCCTCCATCAGATTGACTGCCGCTTTTATTCTGACCTGATTCAGATATTCCCCCATGGAAATTCCCATATATTTTTTAAACTGGGAACTGAAATACCAAGGATTCAGCGATACATACTCGGCTACCTTCTGCAGAGACAATTCCTGCATATAGTTCGCCTCCATATAAGCAGATGCCAGACGGATATAGGAGGGCACCTTGGCTTTCTCCTGGAAAAAGCTGAGGATCTGCTGCAGATATGCCTCCAGATCAGTCCAGGCCTGTGTCAGAGTGCTGCTGCTTCTCAGGTCTGAAAGCACCTGCTCCTGTTCAGACAGACGCTCCAGCATTTTTCCGGCCTCCTCGGTCTTAATGCGCTCCTCCAGCATATAGCAGAAATGCATCATCTCCCTTTTCATCTGCCCTGGCTCAAAACCCTCTGTCCTGTTCCAAAGCCGCCGTCGGCCTTCCCTTAATATGAGCTGAAGCTGATCCTCCCTCCCCCGCATCAGGATCATCTCAATCTTGGAGAAGGGCAGAAAATCCTCCATATTGATCTCCTCCGCCCGTCCTGTTTTCCTCTGCCATTGTTCCTCATCCCAGGTATACTGCCGTCCGTTAAAGTCCATGTAGGCTTCCCGCTCAAGGAGGGTATGTGCAGTCTCCTGCAGAGTCTGCTGCCCCCACAAAAAACGCTTTTTCAAATAAACAGCACCGTCCCCCGCCTCCACACAGCCTCCGGAAATTTCCTCTTCCTCTGTTTCTGATAAAGGGAACACGATCCACAGTCTGTGTTCATCCACAGCGGCCACTGCATTTCTCTTTCTCAGCCCGATCCTGGCCCGGCAAAGAACTGCTTCCCACTCCTCTCTGCCTCTGTCCCTGTCAGACCACATGGCACAGAGACACTCTGTCTTGTCCGGAAATATACAGGCATCCATATCCTGCCGGTTCTCTGCACCCTTCAGCAGCTTCAGGAACAGACGCTCTCTCCGCTTCTCCTCCGTCTCCTGTGCCCGCTCTTTTTTCTGTTCCTCCACCTTCTTGAATATCCCCAGTATCTCTTTCCGCCTGCAGGGTTTCAGCAGATAGTCCACCGCCCCATTTTTCATGGCCTGCCGGATATATTCATAATCCGTATATGCACTCATGGCGATCATGACGGTCTCAGGACATATATCCCGTATTTTCTCTATCAGTGTGATGCCTGATATATGAGGCATTTTAATATCCGTCACTACCACATCCGCCTGTCCCGGATTTTCCTCAATAAAACGGATGGCAGGCTCCGGGTCTGTAAAACTTCCCGTTATCTCATAATCCGGAAATTCTTCCGCCAGCAAATGGCGCATTCCCTGCAGCACTACTTGTTCATCATCAATCAACACAACCTTCAGCATAGTTATCCACCCGCAATCCTGATTCATTATCTATTGTCCACACGATCCCCATCAGCCTTCTTGGCACTTTTTTGCCATATGCCGCAGATATTAATTTCTGCCAGCCTCACCGCCCTGCCCTCTCTGCTTTTCCAGGCACTTTATGTACACTGTTAAACGGTGAAAACGGCGAGACTGAGGGGACTGAATAATTACGCTTATTATAATATAATGTGGAATCATAGACAATGGAAACTTTATTCCTCTATTTAGCTGTAAAAGTAAAAAGTGCCTGCGGCAGTTATCCGCAGGCAGCTCTTCCTCTCTATGTACCCAGCACAGCAAATTTATTTTTTCTTTATTTCCTTCTGGAAACCAAAGCATTCCTCCGCGGCCACATTACTCAGCACCAGCAGGCAGATCAGGTTTGGGATCGCCATAAGTCCGTTCATGGTATCTGAGAAATCCCACACGATCTGAAGGGTTCTTGTGGCGCCTATAAATGTCACAAAGGAAAACAGCACCCTGTAGATCCTGTTCATCTTTGTGGAGTGCACCAGGAATTCCAAAGATTTTTCCCCATAGTATTCCCAACCTAAAATCGTAGAAAACGCGAACAGCATGATACCGATGGATACCAGATAACTGCCCATTGGCCCCAATGCGCTCTCAAAAGCTTTGATGGTCAGATTTACACCTGTTATGACCTCCCCTGAAGCATCCTTCATTCCCAGCACACCCGAAGACGCAATGACAAGACCGGTCACGGAACAGACCACCAGTGTATCGAAAAAGGTTCCCGTCATATTGATATATCCCTGTCTTGACGGGTAATCCGTCTTGGCTGCCGCTGCCGCAATTGGAGCGGAACCGAGGCCTGCCTCATTAGAGAATACGCCTCTGGCAACACCCCAGCGCATAGCGGATGACATTTTTGCCACAATATTGCCGCCCACACCTCCGGCTACTGCCTTTATGGAAAATGCCATGCCGAATATCTGGCCAAGTCCGTCAGGAATCTGCTTTGCATTGATAATGATAACACCGATTCCACAGGCAAAATACAGCACTGCCATAAAGGGAACCACTTTCTCACATACCTTGCCGATGCTTTTAATGCCGCCCACCAGAACCACCAGCGCCAGAGTTGTGATCACCACACCTGTCACGATATTAGGAATCCTGAATGTGCTGCTCAGTGCATCCGCGATGGAATTGGCCTGTGTCATATTGCCGATTCCAAAGGATGCCAGAACCGCAAAGACTGCAAAAAGTGTCGCCAGCACAGCGCCCAGTCTCTTGTGTTTGAATCCGTTTCTCATGGCATACATAGGTCCACCCACCATCTCGCCGTCAGCGTTCATCTCCCTGTATTTTACAGCCAGAACACTCTCCACGTATTTGGTTGAAAGCCCGAAAAGAGCGGATATCCACATCCAGACAATGGCTCCGGGGCCTCCCATGACCATAGCAGTGGCAACACCCACAATATTTCCGGTACCAATGGTAGCTGCCAGAGCGGTCATCAGGGACTGAAAGGGTGTGATATCGCCTTCCCTGCTGCCCATGCCTTCCTTGTCCGGGTCCTTAAAAATAGACTTCAGGGCAAATCCCAGATTGCGCCACGGCAGGAATTTCAGACGAAAGGTAAGAAAAACACCTGTGCCCACCAACAGTATCAGCATAAAGGGGCCCCACACAAAATCATTGACCGCCTTCAGTATTCCAGCAAAATCCATACGTAACCTCCCTCAGATGCGCCAACGCAGAAAAGGACAGACCACCAACCGTCTGCCCCTTTGCTCCACTGCGTCATCACATCAACGTTTTATTCTTTTTTCATATCATAACATGTGAAGAGGGGTTTGTAAATCTAAAATCACAAGGAAGGGGGGGGATAAGCGGACGGGGTGTTGGGGCGGGGCTGTGCTGGGGTGGCAGCCAGCTTCGTTCCCCTTCAACTAAGCCCTAACTTCGACTAAGACGCTCAGTAAAGATTTCGCGCCTAAGTCTCCGTAAGGGCTGGATTTTCAGGCTCTCTACCGCAATGTCTGCCACCCCAGCACAGCCCCGCCCCAACACCCCTGGTTTTCTCAACCGGCAGGTAAAAAAGATATCCATTGCTGATTGTAGTGGCTGAAAAATAACAAATAGACAGTACATTATTCATTAACTAACCGCACTATGCGCTGGTTTAATTTTCCGATAGAATAGGTGAAAAAGTCCTAGCTCAGCCTGCTGTGCCTGCGTTTTTACATCTGCACTCTTGAAAAACTATTTTCAACGAATAGTGCAATTATTCAATGAACGATATAGCAAATCTATCTCTTTTTTAATTTGCTCCTCACTTAATACCTTGTCGTTTATGCCTATCTTTTTCTCTTCCGGAAAACTGTGGCTGGCCGATGAACAGGAAGGAGTTTAGAGATGGGAGGCGGCAGGAATGGAATGGGAGCGATGTTTTAGTGGAGCGCCGCGGAGATCCACCTGCCCCAGTTACTTAATGAAGAGGCCATTGCCGATGAATTTAGTAAATGGGAGCAGGTTAGCTCCGTGGCAGCGAAACGCTTCGCTCCCATTCCATTCCTGCCGCCTCCCATCTCTAAACTCCTTCCGTCCGCCGCCACCTTTACACCCTCAATTCCTTCTGTAAATCCACCGAATAAATATACCTCTCAGACACCTTCCTCCCCGTCATCCGTTCCAGGGCTTCTGTATAGTAATCAAGCTGGATTTTATACTTTTCAACCAGGTCACTGCCGTTTCTTTGCCGCACCCTGTCTGTCTTGTAATCCACCAGTACAATTTTTTCCTCCTCATAGAAAAAGGCATCAATGATCCCCTGTACCAGGACACTTTCATCTCCCGCATACTCTTCTCTCAGCCTGTCTGCTGAAATACTTATGACAAAAGGCTGTTCCCGGTAAAGCATGCCCTGCGCCTGGGCTTTTGCCATACGTGTTCCCACCGAAGACACGGCAAACTGATACACATCACGGGGTGAGACTGTCCGGCGAATCTCACTGTCTATTCTGTGTTCCGCCTCCAGATCTGCAAGCTGTTCCTCCACCTCTTTCGGAGACCCGGCCTTTGAAAGATTTAGGCATTCAAATACCCTGTGGTATGCCGTACCTCTTCCGGCTCCTGTCAGCCCCTCCTGACGCTTCTCAATAAAGGACGGGATATAGGGAACCATCTCTTCCGCCTCATACCAGGACGTGCTCTCCTCATCCTCCATGTGCAGTCTCTTCACCTCGGAAACAGTCACCTTTGCCGGAATATTTTCCCGTTCAAGATAAGGATAGGAATAGGAAAAGCACTCCTGTATCTGCTCTCTGGCTTCCGCGTCATAGCTGACGGATGTGTCAAAATCCAGAATCTCCTGTTTTTTCATCTTTTGTATCATTCTGGTCTCCGCCTCTTCCAGCGTAAGCTGTGTGGGCGAGATCACCTGTACGAAAAATCCGGCCTCATTGTCATGAAGAGGATTCAGAGCATACGGACGTTTCTCATAGGAGAGGTACACCTCATCCATACACCGGTGCCTTGCAAGCGCGGGAAAGATCCAGTCCAGATAACAGCGGGCTTTTACAAGCTTACCGTAAGATATCCTGCGCTCTTCCTGCTTCTTGACAGGCTCTAAGGCAGTCAGCCGCTTCTCCAGCCTGGAGGTGCAGCCGGTCAGGATCAGCTTTTCCTTTGCGCGGGTCAGCGCCACATAGAGGATTCGCAGCTCCTCTCCCAGATTCTCGATCTGTATCTGCCTCTGTACTGCCTTTTTCAGCAGTGTAGGGGTCCTGGTCCTAAACTTTGCATCTACCCAGTCAGCACCCACACCCAGATCAGGATGCATGACCAGAGCTGCCCTGGCATCCTGCTGGTTAAACTGTTTTCCCATGCCGGAGACAAACACAACCGGAAATTCCAGGCCTTTGCTCTTGTGGATACTCATGATCTTCACAGTATCCTCATTCTCGGAAAGGATGTTGGCCTCTCCGAAATCCACCTGATACTTCTGCAGGTTTTCTATATACCTGACAAAATTAAACAGTCCTCTGTAACTGGTGCTCTCATAATCTCTAGCCTTCTGAAGCAGCATGAGCAGATTTGCCTTCTGCTGCTCTCCGGATGCGCCTGCCCGGATATAGTCAAAAAGTCCTGTCCTATCATAAATCTCCCACAAAAGCTCATGCATAGGCGTGTAGGGAACCTTACTCCTGATGCTCCTGTACAGCTCCAGGAATTCATGCGCTTTTCTGCCCATCTCTCTGTCATCCGTATCTTCAGAATCCCTGAGACTTTCCGCTGCCAGAAGCGCCTGATACATCCCTGTCTTCTCCATTTCCCTGCCCACACATTTGATACGAGCCAGCTCCTCCATGGAAAATCCTCCCGGCAGATTGCGAAGCGCGCCGGTAAAAGGAATGTCCTGCAGAGGATTATCCAGAATACGCAGGTAGTTCAGCACAGTCATGACCTCCGACGCGGAAAAATACCCCGTCTTTGTGGTGACACTGGCAGGAATCCCCTGTGCATTCAGAACACGCTTAAAGGTCTCCGACCAGCCGGACAGGGTCCTGAGCAGGATCACACAGTCCCCATATACCGCAGGGCGGTACTGCCCCGTGATCTTATCGAGGACGGGATATGAACCCACCAGCTCCTGAATCCTTCCCGCCACGGCTCTGGCCTCCAGCTCCTGAACATTCTCACCGGACTCCATAACTTTCCACTCTTCCTCATCTGTCTCCACCATGAGAATCTCTGTGTCCCAGCCATCCTTTCGATTTTTTCCGCCATCCGGCTGTTCGTCTGGATGTACTTCCGGTTTTCGGTCCAACTTCTCTATCTGCTGTTCTTCCGGCTTTCCATCCGGCTTTTCTCCCTGCTTGTTCTCCTGATACGGTGGGAATGACGCTCCGGGATACAGAGCCGCCGCATCGTCGTATTCCACCTTTCCCAGAGCTTCCCCCATAATCTGATAGAAGAGGAAATTCACTCCCGCCAGCACTTCCTTCCTGCTGCGGAAATTTTTATGCAGGTCTATCCTCAGACAGTTTCCCCCTGCTGTGGAATAAGTCCTGAACTTTTCCATAAACAAGTCAGGTCTTGCAAGGCGGAAACGGTAAATACTCTGCTTCACATCTCCCACCATGAAAATATTGTTGCTGCCGTCATCCATCTTAGACACAGCATTTAACAGCTTTTCCTGTACAAAGTTGCTGTCCTGGTACTCATCTATCATGACCTCGGCAAATCTTCCCGCCAGCTCCTTTGCCGCCTGGGTCCTCTCGTCCTTCTCCCCGGAATGGTCCACCAGGATCTTCAGGGCAAAATGCTCCAGATCCGGGAAATCCAGTATATTCTTCTCTCTCTTCTTCTCCGCAAAAGCCTGTGCAAACTGCAGCGTCAGATCAATGAGAACACTCACCGGGCCTCCTGCCATGCGCACATACTCAGCCGCTGCGTCCAGGGAAAGGTAGAAATACTGTTCCTTCAGCTCACCCAACAGGTCCTTTACCTGCTGCCGAAGGCTCTTCGCCAATTCTTTTGCCTCCTCAGATACCTGGGGATCTTTTTTGGCTGAAAGCCTGGCAAAAGAAAGGCCCGAAAACAGTTTCTGCCACTGAGAAAAGGAATCTGTCTGTAGAAGTTTCTGTACAAAAACCCTGTCAGATTCCAGTGCGTTTTCATAATAATACGGCCCGCCCTCTCCTCTGGCAGTCTCCAGGGCCGCTTCTGTCAGACTGAGAGCTTCCTGCAGACTCTTTGTGATATCCTCTTTTATCATCTGCATCCATTTTGCCTGCTCCAGTTCCTCCCCGGAAGAGATGGCATAAGCCTCCTTACAGGACAAAAGCCATTCCTCAGGATAGGGATAGCTGACGGAGAAGGCATAGAGACGCTTTATCATATCCTCAATGCCCTCGTCTGTCTTCCCTGTGGAAAAGCATTCTACAAACCGGAGAAATTCCGGTTCTTTCCTGCTGTACGCATCGTCAAGCACCTGAGCCGCCACATCTCCCTGCATGAGACGCAGTTCTCCCTCCTCTGCCATCCGGTAAGACGGGTCCAGATCAATGAGATGAAAATAATTCTTTACAACATAAGAACAGAAACTGTCGATGGTGGTGATCTGCGCGTGGTGAAGCAGTGTGCTCTGCCTCTGCAGATGTTCATTGTCCTCATCCTCAGCAAGCTTTCTCTCAATTGCCAGGCGGATACGTTCCCGCATCTCTCCGGCCGCCGCCCGGGTAAATGTCACGATCAAAAGTCTGTCAATATCCACAGGATGTGCCGGGTCGGTGATCATGGAAATAATACGCTCCACCAGCACCGCCGTCTTGCCGCTTCCCGCCGCTGCGCTGACCAATATGTTGCAGTTTCTGGAATCTATCACCTTTTTCTGCTCGGTTGTCCACATCACGCCCATTTTTACACCTCCTTATCCACCAAACGCTCTGATTTTTCCCCATCTCTCATCTTGTCCCATATCTCCTCCGGCTTCAGGGCATTCAGTCTCCGGTAGCGGTATCCTGCCGTTTTCTCGTCAAACCCGCAGGCCCCTTTGTATGGACAATACTGGCAGGCATTGCGTTTTCCCATCTCGTAGGGAAGCGTCTCTGCCTCTCCGTTCAGGATCCTGCGGCCGATCTCCTTCATTTTTAAGTTTACATAATTCGATATCAGGCGGAACTGTTCCGGACTGACCGCACTGGAATTCCTTGACAGACTTCCGTCCTTATTGATCGTCACAGGCACACACAGGGAGGCAGTGCCGTTTGCGCTCAGATTTTCATCCAGCTTTTCCAGCACCCCCCTGTCTGAAGATGCCAGGCCGTTCATGCGCAGTTCCTTTAAAATACGGCGGTTCAGGGCCTCCGGGTCTTCCTCTTCTATCTTCTCCACCACGGGGTCTTTGATATTGTAGTAGAAGATACCCGCAGGCACCACCTGTTTGTCAGGATGGTTTCTCTGCTCCAGTTCCATAGCCGCATTCATATACAGCACAAGCTGGAGCTGCAGGCCGTGATACAGGGCCAGCAGGTCAAAGGAAGTGTTTCCCGATTTATAGTCAATAACCTTTACAAGTACCTTGTCCTCCTCCTCGCAGGTATCCACACGGTCAATCCTTCCCAGAAGCTTCATTTTCTCCTCTTTTGACAACGCGATATTGATACTCTCCAGGGAGTCCGCCATGGCGAAGGAGACTTCAAAACGGCTGGGTGTGAAGGCCCCCTGCTCCATCTGCTTTGTCAAAGCCCAGATCGTGCGCTTCATCATCCTTTTTACACGGCTGACCATGTACTCATTTCTGGCACTGCTTTTCAGCACTGTATTTCCATAGTAAGAAACCACTTCCTCCACGCAGGCGTCTGCTATCTCATCCATCTGCTCCTCATCCAGGGCAGTCCAGGAAAGACCGCTCTGGTGCATTTTCTTGGCAAAGCTTTCCAGACCGCTGTGCAGCACATTTCCCATATCCATGGGGCTGAACTCATACCTGGCCCGCTCTCTTAATTCCAGTCCGTATGCCATAAAGTGCGCACAGGCACACTGGGCAAAGAGTTCCAGGCGTGTGGCGCTGTTCTCCAGGGTGGTGCCGTAGAGGGCCTGCGCCACGCTCTTCCCGATCTCATCCTCAGGATTGACTCTGAAGGCGCCTTCCACCATATTCTGCATGGTCTGTTTCCATTCCTCCTGCTGCTGATACCAGGAAAACAGCTCCTTCCACAGAGGCGAAGGCTCCCGGTCCAGAATTTCCTTGAACCCGGATGCCAGATATTCCAGAGCACTCTGGGGATTTTCCACCTTCCATACCGCATCTCTGCAGGGATACTCGGGGACAAGCCCCGGAAACAGCTTCTGCACCGCACCGATCAAAAAGGACTGGGTCATGGGTTCCCCCTCATCATCAGCTCTGCTGTACGACAAAAACAGTTTGTCAGAGGGTTTTGTCATATTCAGATACAGATAGAATCTCTGTGTGTACAGATTCTCCCGATAAGTGGGAGCCAGTGCAACCAAGGAGGCCTTCAGGTCTTCCCTGTTTAGATCCGACAGTATTTTCCCTGCGGCGTCCTCTCTGGGAATCTTTCCGTCATTGACACCCACAAAGAAAAGAACCTTGATGTCTTTCAGCCTGGTCCTCTCCATATCGCCCACCAGCACCTGGTCAGAGCTTGGGGGAATGATACCGATCTTCACCTCAGAAAGCCCTGCCTCCAAAAGCTCTTTGAATTCCCGGAGGCTTACCTTCTCCTCCCCCAGCACCTCTGTCATTTTGTCAAAAAGGTCCATGACCATGGGATAGATCTGGGCATACTCTTTTGCCCTGTCCATGGCGTTTTCTTCCACAAATCTCTTTTGGCTTCTGTCAAGCTTTTCCTGGATACCGCAGGCAGTGATAAATTCATAAAATGCCTGAACACGCTCCCGGACCGTACCTTTTCGTGTCTTCATCTGTTCCGTAAACGGTAATAAAAGCTCCATAAGCCCTTCCCGGATCTTTTCGATCTCAGGAACCTCCTCCGGCTTTTCTCCCCGGTAGTGGAGCACCCATTCCTCCTGCCATTTGCGAAAGCCCCGGATTCCCATACCGAGTACATAGTTCTCCAGTCTGTCCATATCCTGTCCGGGCATGTCCAGCAGTCCACAGCGCAGCAGCCGGAATACACTCTCATAGCTGTAGTTTTCCAGAAGCATATCCACTGCCGAGCGGAGAAATTCCACGAAGGGATTCATGAACACAGACTTTTTCTGATCAATGAAGCAGGGGATATCAAACTTCCCGAAAGCCCTTGCCGCGTGGTCCGCATAGGTCTCCATATCTCCTGTGATGACAGCAAAGTCCCGGCACCTGTACCCCTCTTTCCGCATGAGACGGCGGATGATAAGGGCGGTCTCCTCCATCTCCTGGGCCGGATTCTGGCTCTCTCGTATATGGACTGCCTGCTGCTCTTTTCTGTAGGTATCCTTTCTGAACCGGAACAGGTTCCGTTCCAAAAATTCCATAGGTTTATTGTGGGAAAATCTTCCTTTTCCTGTTACCCAGGTCTCCTCCACCTGACTTCCCACCGCTCTGGAAAGTTTACATAACTTTGACACCGTTTCCCTGCTCAGATGGAAGAGATGATGAGGACTTCCCTGCCGGTAGGCATCCACCCGTTCATCCATAGTCACGGTCACATACATGGTTTCACACAGGGGCAGAACCTTTTCCAGCAGTTGGAGCTGAATGGGGGTAAATCCCGTATAGCCGTCCAGAACCATCACGCTCCCTGACAGCTTCTTTGATTGCCCTGCCACTCTTCCCAGAACCTCCAGCACTTCCTCCTGGGTGATGAAATTCCCTTCCAGATAATCAAAAAACCCCTGGTACAGCACAGAGATATCCTTCAGCTTGTAGTAAAGCTCCGGCTTATCCTTTGCATAGTCCAGCATGGTGTCCATATCTTCTTTTGTCACCTCATACTGCTTCAGTTCTGACACCATGGATTTCATCTGGGAAATGTAACCCTGCTTTTTCATCTTCTCTCCCAGGATCTTCAGTTCCTTTTTCTTCTCCTGGGATACCTTGCGCAGCACCAGGCTCTTTCCGGTCTCCTCCAGTACCTGGGCACAGGATTCCCCTGTCTCCTCCAATACCCGGTAGGCAAGGCGCTCAAAGCTCAGAACATCAATGTTCAGGATTCCCTTTCTCGGGTGCATCATCACAAGCTCTTTCTGTGTCTGCATGGTAAACTGTTCCGGAACCAGCACCAGATACTGCCGTCCCGGATGTTCCATGGACTCCTGTATGATCTTTTGGTAAATATAGTGGGATTTTCCGGCTCCTGAAGCGCCGAAAATAAAATGCAGCGGCATGGACTTCCTCCTTTTTGTCAGTTCATAAAAAACTTCTCTATCACTTCTTCAATCCCGTCTTCATCATTGCTTCGAACTGTGACATAATCAGCCACATCCTTGACCTTTTCTTGGGCATTAGCCATGGCTGCCCCAAGTCCTGCAAACTGTATCATGGATATATCATTATATCCGTCTCCGCAGCACACCATCTCCTCCCTGGATATACCCAGGATCTTCAAAAGCTTCCCCAGACAGTAGGCCTTGTCCACATTTTTGGGCGTTGCCTCCAGGAAGAACGGCTCTGAGCGGAAAATCTGGGCTTCGTGAAGATACTCCTCAGCCATAAGTGGCTCAATGCGCTCCAGTTCATCCGGCTCCCCTGTGAGGAGACATTTATTCACCGGAAAGTTTACATAACTCGGAAAGTCTTTTCTATAAGAGATGGGCAGTCCGGTGATCCTGGATTCTGTCTCCATATAGATATCAACGGGAGTTCCCGCAATGATGCGGTCCTCCTCATATGTGATGATCCCCACTTTATGCCGTACTGCGCTGCGGTAGAGCTTTCTGGCCATTCCCAGGGGAAGGGTCTTGGAATAGATACATTCCTTTGTCTTCCAGTTCACGATCCTGGCCCCGTTAAAAGCCAAAACATAACCTCCGTATTTCTCAAATTCCAGTTCATCCGCCACCGGAGCAATGCCTTTGGTTGGACGCCCGGAAGCAATAGCCACCAGGATTCCCTGTTCCTGCAGTTTTTTAATGGCCGCTTTTGTCCTGGGGGTCACTTTTTTTTCTGTATTGGTAACTGTGCCGTCAATGTCCAGCACAAGTAATCGGTATTTCATTCTTCTACTGCCTCCTTAGCAACAAAAATTGTCTGCAACCAGTGTATCATAAATCGGCAATGGAACCAACCACGTTTTTCTTGTGGCAAGGTTGTGAATATCATAAAAACACCCCGGCAAGATTCTATATTTTCAATAACCGATTCTTGCCGGGATGTTTCTTCATATGATATATATTTTTTGTAATCAAAATCACAAACTGTTTAATCCCTTCTCTTTTCACAATAATTCCTAGGAGAAATGCTAAAATACTTCTTGAAGCATTTGCTGAAATAACCCGCGTCTTCGTACCCGCACTTTTCAGCAACATATGCCACATTATGATATCCCTCATCAAACATTTTTCTTGCTCGAACCATGCGTATCTGTAATATATACTCTCCAATGGTCATCTTGTTCGTTTCTTTGAATTGCTGACATAAGATTGTCTTACTTACTCCGAATACTTTAGATAGTTCCGCCAATGCAAGATCATACCGGTGATAGTTTTCTTCAATATAGTACATCACTTTTACCGGCAGAGACCGTTTTTTATCCACCATCCGTTTTCCCATGGTTTGCATATTATCAGTGATATACCGCAAAACCTCCGCTTGGATCTGATCAACATCTCCTACCGAAAACTTTGGAGGAAACATTGGTAGGAATTTATCATCCTCCGTCACATTTTCTTCTATAAGCTGAAACACCTCATACGCACAGGAAACCATATCATCAGCTCTTCGCAATATAATCTCCGGCCGTACTTCATTCTTTTTCATTTCAGAAAAAGCCTCTCTCACCAGGGACTCCATTGCCGAAATGTTGACCGTACGAATATATAAAATAATTTGTGAGGACCAGTCACCAAAAAATTCACTCAGTTTCACATAACTAAGATTTATATGTGAACTGTTATAAATTCCCGTTTTCCGATACATAAGCATAAATTTCTGTACTAAATTCGCCTCATGTACTGACCCTCCCATATCCCGCAGTTGTTCCTTTGCTGATCCTTCACTGATCAAAAATTCCAGAGGCAGCTTTTGTTTTATAAGATCCAGAAGACATTCCTGCACTTCCAAAACTACAGCCTCAAGCTCCCCTACAGATAGTTTCCCCGTTACAAGTACATGCAGGCTCTCCTTATCCACACTGGTCATACACTGGATTCCCCTATTTTCAAATAATTCCGTTAATATATTGGAAATCATAGAATAATAAAAAGAATCTCCTCTCCCCAATCTGTGTTCTTTATTATCAAAATATGCATCAAGGATAAACAACATCCATCTGTTCTCTTCCTGCAGATCCAGAATTTTCCGGGCCATTCCCTCCATTTCTATCCAGTCCAATTCACTATCTGCTGAAAAAACTTTATCCACAAAATGTGCTTTGACCATAGGTGTTGCAATGTACTGCTTGGTCTCCAGTTCCATGATACGGGCACTACGCAGCCTTTCTGCTTCTATTTGAGAAGATGCTTTATCCAAACATTTTTTCAACTGCTGTTTATCAATTGGCTTTAATAAATAATCAAAAACTCCCAGATGAACTGCCTTCCTAGCATATTCAAACTCATCGTATCCGGTCAAAAGAATTATTTTTCTTTGCAGTTTATCTCCTAAATTCTCATCAGCCAATGTCTGTATGACTTCCAGACCACCCATAACAGGCATATTAATGTCCATCAGTACAATATCCGGACACAAATTCCGAATCAACCCCAGACCTTCTTTTCCGTTTTTGCTTTCCCCCACACACTGATACTCATCTTCCCATTCGGATAAATATCGTTTCATTGCCTGCCTAAAGTAATATTCATCATCAACTACTACAATGGTATGCATAATTTTTTACAACCCCCGGACTCCTTTTTGAAAATCATTAGATTTGATCTTTGGAATTGTCATGATTATACGTGTATAAACCGATTGTTCACTTTCAATCTCTAGCCCGTATTCCGGCCCGAAAAAGAGTTGTATTCTTCGATTTATACTATACAATCCGAAAGAACTCTCCTTCTTTTTATCTGTACTTTTCAGAGAATCCCGCAGTTTTTTTAATACTTCGGGAGAGATTCCAGCCCCATTATCCCATACAAGGAAAATAAGACTGTCTTCTGTCTCTGAAATACTCAATTCAATCTTTCCCATTCCCTGTATTTCTTTTATTCCATGGTAGATCGAATTTTCTAATAATGGCTGTAGCGTAAGCTTTGGAATACAATATTTCTCCATTCCTTCACATTCTTTAATTGTATAGTCCATATATTCTGCATAGCGCAGCCGCTGAATATACAGATATTTCCGCGACAATTCAATTTCCTGTGCAACAGAACTGATATCATTCCCCCAATTTAAAGATAAGCGATAAAACTGCGACATTGCCATCACCGCTTCACCGGCTTCCTCATACATGTGACAATCCACCAGACTTTTAATCATCTCCAGTGTATTATATAAAAAATGTGGTTTGATCTGAGACTGGATGAGTTGAAATTGGTAATTACTTTTCTCCTCTTGATCCTGGTAAATCTGCTGTGTCATCTTCTCAGAGTTTTCCAACATTTGATCAAAAGCATAATACAAATTCTGTATCTCATTACTTGAAAACTTTGTATTATCTTCACCTGCTCTTTTCATCGTATGATAGTTGAGCATTTTCTTGGAAAGGGCACCAATCGGTTCGGTAATACGGTTTGCAATTGAAAAAGCAATACATAGTGAAATCACACAGGCTATCATACCTATTGTCATAGTCATATGAAAAACCATACCCTGGCTCCTCAATAAAGTATCCATAGATGTAACATAGACAACACTCCATTGGCTGTCTTCCATTTTCATAAGGGAGTAGAGTAACGTATCTTGTCCTTCCGTAACCTCACAGCTTCCCTCTTCCTGCAATTGGCGGACTTCATCACCGGTTAGATTCTGGCCTGCCATGAAGTCACTTCCAATCGTCTCTTTATCTGAAGATGATAATACCTGCTGCTTTTCCGAAAGCAAATAAAATTCCACCTGCATCTCATATGGCAGATTTTTCTCAAAAACATCTGAAAATAAATCTTCCTCAATAATAAAAGCAATATAGCCTAAAGGGTCAAGGGTCATCAAGTCCACCACCTGCTTAGAAAGCACGAAGAATTGAAGCCGTTCACCGTTGACTCCATTCATTTCATAAGGGCCATCCAAGATAAGTTTTCGTTCCGCATTGTTAACAGCAAAGTAATCTCTCCCCAGTACATCCTCTACCAACGCAGGAAAAGATTCATCACGAAAGGACAAAAAAGTCCCATCCAAAGTGACAAATATATATTGATAGATATATCGGTTGGTCCCAATGATAGGGATAACCCTGCTGCGCAGCGTACGATTCATATTATAAAAATCCAATTCATTTTCCGGGGCCTGCGGATTGTCTGCGAGAATTTCCATTACAACCGTATCCAGCGCTATTGATTTTTGATAATCTTTCACATGATCCAGCTGTATCTGTAAGCGGTTCATAATATAGACCAGTTCACGGCGATAACTCTGCAGAACAGTTTCCCTAAACACTCTATGCATCATATTCTGTGATCCGATCACAGTCACCATCAATGCAGATATCAGAAGAATAGAATAGCTAAAAAACATTCTCAAACGTACAGACATATTTCTCATAACAGCTCCTCCTTTCAACCGATACCAAACACCTACGGTCATATCCGTCAGCAAACTTACTATGATTTTATAGCACCTGCAGTCATTCCTTCAATTACCTGCTTATTCAAAACAGCATATACAATCAGAGTTGGAAGCATGGACAGTGTAATTGTTGCAAAGGTAGCTCCCCAGTCAACCCCACCCATTTCACCCACAAAATCACTGAGTCCTACCGGCAATGTTTTCATATTCCCGGCAGACATAAATGTATTTGCATATGTAAATTCATTCCAAACATTAACAAAATTAAATGTGAGGATTGTTACAGTTATATTTTTTGACATTGGAAAAATAATATTCTTAAAAATATACCAATAGGATGCTCCATCAATGGCCGCCGCCTCCGTCAGAGAGTCCGGAATCCGTGACATAAAATTTTTGTACAAAAAAATACATATGGGAAGCCCAAAGCCCACCTGAGGAATGATCAAAGCCCAGTAAGTATTTCTCAATTTCAACACATTGTAAACCTGAAACATAGGGATCAAGCATGCAAAAGAAGGAATCATCATTCCAAAAAGGAAGAATGTCATCACCTTTTCAGCACTTCGGAAGCGCATCTTACTTAAAGAATACCCCGCTGGTGCAGACAGTGCAACCAAAAAAATCAATACACCAACGGCTACCAGAAAACTGTTTATAAAATATTGAAATAAATCAGACTGAAATGCCTTCTGATAATTCCCCATGTATATTTTGGACGGAAACTGATACGCAGCCCGCGCTAAATCTGCATCTGTCTTAAAACTTGATATTGCTACCCAGAAAAACGGATAAAGCTGGATCAATGCCACTACCACCAATACTATGAGAAAAATTACCCTGACAGGTTTCTTCATTGCCAACAAATTACTATTCATTTCACACCATCCTTCCCCCTGTACCTAGACATATTTCTGCTGCAGCTTTTTGCCAATATAACGGACAATTCCAACTGCCAGCAATGATTCTACCGCAAGGAACACTGACATTGCACTTCCTACACCAAACTTTGCCATACCAAATGATGTTTTATACATATAAGTAGCAACTAGTTCCGTGGTCGTTCCCGGACCACCTTTTGTCAAAATATAAGAAATATCAAATGCCTTCAGCGTTCCATTGATTAAGAGGACCAGTTCCATAATAATAATATTCATGATCATAGGAATTTTAATTTGAGTATGTAATTTCCACCAACCACAGCCGTCAACAATGGCTGCTTCCACAACAGATGCATCAATGTCCATAAGACCTGAATAGAAAATAAGCATGTGCATTCCCACGAATTTAAAGGCATCCAGCATGATAACAATGAGCAGCGCCCAATCCGCTTCAGACAAAAATGCAATCTGTTTCAATCCGACCAGCCGCATCATTGCCGGTATAACACCTTCCGGTACTATGGAAAACATCCTGGAAAAGATTTGGCAAATAGCCGCTGAGGATATAATACAAGGAACAAAGTATGCCACTCTCAGAACGTTTGTAAATTTACGAATATTACTTAACAGAATTGCCAGTCCTAATCCTATCAACATCTGTATCGTTGTACTACCTGCCATCAAGTACAGATTATTTTTAATTGCGACCCGGAACGTACCGTCACGGAACATATTTATATAATTATTGATTCCATTAAATGTCATGTTTCCGACACCACTGTAGTCATAAAAGCTAAATGCCAAGGAATAGATGATGGGAATAATGACAACAAGAATATACACTACCAGTGCAGGTCCTGAAAATAACCAGGGTGCAATCTGCTTCTTTTTTGCTTTCAACTCAGCTCCCCCTTCCAAATAAACCCGGCCACGAAGTCTCCGATTCGTGGCCGCAAAATCATATTTATTTTAGCCTATTATTGCAAATTTCGTTTAATTGCTTCATCCAGACGTGC